>NZ_JAEMQA010000051.1:0-21217 GCF_022759005.1 Sulfuricurvum sp.
ATTTCCTCATCTTCACCGATATCTGCCCACCGAAATTTTTTCCCGCTTTGGATGCTCCCCTCTAATAAATCGCCGCTGGAGCGGAATTTTAGATCCAATGCCGCAATCTCAAATCCGCTTGAGCAAGCACTAAATGACTCCAAACGCTCATTCTTGCCACTTTTGTTGGTGTAGAGATAGCAATACCCCTGCAGTCCGGTGCGGCTCACCCGACCGCGCAGCTGATGAAGTGTCGAGAGACCCAACCGCTCCGCTCCGACGATCACAACCGTAGAGAGTCGCGGAAGAGAGATCCCCACTTCGACCACCGTCGTAGCAAGGAGGATATTCCCGCTCTCCCGAAATCCCATCAATACCGCCTCTTTCTCTTTGTCTTTACCGTGGGTTACGTAGACATTTTCAAAGTTCTTTTCCCAATATCCCCTCGCCTCATCGATACTTTGGTAATTAATACTCTCGCTTTGTTCAACGAGGGGATAGACAATCAATACCTGATGATCTTGCGCAATCTCGGATCGAATATGCTCTAACAGTTTCGGAAAATCGCTTTTGCCGATGATGCGAGTATCGATGTTTTTCATAAAAGGGGTTTGGACAATCAAGCTTACATCGATATGCGCCGAATCGATCATCGCCTGCGTACGGGGAATCGGGGTGGCGGAGAACTGGAGATAGTGCGGCGACGTATCGTTATCGGTCAACTTGGTGAGGGCATGACGTTGAGCGGTTCCGAAACGGTGTTGTTCATCTACCATTACCAGCCCCGCTTCTGGGAGAGGTCGGTGGAGGAGTGCATGGGTTCCGATAATAAAATCGTACTCTTGCAATGGTGATTTTTTCGTCGCATTGGTGATAAGGGCGATACGCAGATGGGGTAGGAACTTTTGAGCCTCTTCGTAGAGTTGTGCGGCAAGGATCGTCGTCGGTGCCATCAATATGGAGCGATAGGGATGCATCAAAACAACCGAGGCCAAAATCACCATCGTTTTACCCGATCCGACATCTCCGACGATCATCCGCCGTGAAGCATATTGCCCTCTTAAGTCACTCTCGATCTCAGCAATCGCGTTTTGTTGATCAGCCGTCAGTACAAACGGGAGGGTTTTTATCCATTTTTTAACATCTCCCGAAGCTCTGTAGGAGGTTTTATGATAACGGCGTTTAAGTCTGAGACGGCGCATATACTCAAAAAGTTCACCGAATTTAAGGGCATGAAGTTGCGATTCACTGAGCGGTTGCGGTATGGCCGGAAAATGGAGCCCGTAAAGCTCTCGCGCAATCCGCTCAGGAAGTCCATCCGCCACTAAGTTTTCAACGGTAATATTTTTTTCCACTAAGCGGCGCATCACATCGGCACGAAGCGGGGTTTTATAGATGGGGAAGATTGTCCCCACTGCTGTGATCTTCATCGGATGAACGATCGTCCATTTTCCCACGTCCCACTGCGCCTTTCCGCTAAAAAATGCCCGCTCTCCGCGTGGAAACTGATGGATCATATAGGGTTTTGGGTGAAAAATCACCCCCTCGATCATCGTATCAAGATTATGGGCAAAAAAGGTAATTTTGAGGGTTTTAGGGGTGCGAACGACGTGTTCGACCGTCGCATCGATGACGCATGAAGCGTTATGAAAGAGTTCATGACTGAGACGGCGATCTTCAAACGAGACAGGGGCGATGAGAGAAAGCGCGGTAACGCTACCTACCCCTAAACGGTGAAACTTCTCACCGTCCTCACTTGGTAACGATAGCATAACTGAGGTTTTTGATTTCGGCGTGACGTTTGATAAAATCGTTGAGCTCATCCAAAGTGAGAGTGCGGATAAGCTCCAATTCTTGAAGCGAATACCCCAGTGGTTTCCCCTGATAATATTCACTAAACGTTCGACCTAATCGCTGAGAGAGCGTTTCAACACGTAACGGCTCAGATCCAAGCAAAAATTTGCGGGCTTGATCGAGTTCGCTTTGTGTTACCCCATCACGGACAAAGGTATCGATCACGTCAACTACCGTTTTTTTTGCCTCGGCTTCAGATTCGAGTTTGGTTTGGAGATAGCCGCTGAAATAGGTGTTAGTTTTGGCAACACTGAGTCGTGAATATGCTGAGTATGCTAAGCCTCGTTTTACACGGATCTCTTCCATAAGACGGCTTCCAAATCCACTGCTCCCTAAAATAAACATTGCAACACGCGCTTTATAAAATTCGCTATCACCCTCTTTCATTGCAAACGGGGCACCGAAATAGAGATACGCTTGTTCACTCTGAGGGCGTTTTAAGATCGACTCTTTTGGAGTTTTGCGCGGTTCGTAATGGCGTTCTTTTCCTGCTTTTCCTTTTTCCAATATGCTAAGAAGATCGTGTGCTTTGGCTTTGGCATCCGCCAAAGATATATCGCCTCCCATCACGATAAGGGCATTGGAGAGGACGAGATGATCTTTTTTAAACGCTTCAACATCCCCGAGTTTAATCGCTTTTATACTCTCTTTGGTGCCGATATTAGGGACTGCCATCGGTGTCCCCTCGAACAGTACCGCTTTGAGTTCATCCGAAGCGACCGTATCAAAATCGGCCTCTTTGCGGGCAATGTCACTGAGTGCCATCGTTTTGACCTTGTCCAGTGATTGGGCAGTAAAGTTCGGTTCACGCAACTGCTCAGTGAGCAATGAGAGACCTGCATCAAACTCCTCTTTCAACGATCCAAGTTCAATCACAAACGTCTCATTTCCTGCCGTGGCACTCAACTGGATTGCTCTCGCATCAAGAGCATCAGCAAAACCGACAGAGCCCCGTTTCAGAGAACCTTCGTTCAACATTTTGGCACTAAGGCGTGCCAAGCCGTAGTGTTTTCCCTCGTCGATACTGCCACTGTGGGTAAAAACAACCTGCATTGAAACGATTGGAAGTCGTTTGTCTTCTTCGAATATAAAAGGGACTTTTACCCCGTGAACCTCAATAAAATCCAATGTGCTTGCCATAAGTGCTTGCCCTATAAATAACAAAATTAAGAAGAGTTTTCTAAAAGCGCGGTTTACTGCGCGTGGGCTCTCTGCCGAAGACATAGTGCCCTCGGGGTAGAACTCAGTGTTAACGTAGCCCAAAGGGGCTTTGCTCCTTGGGCGTATCATCGAAATACTTCTAGAATTTCGTATGCAGTATTGCGTATCGCCGGAGTTTCGCCGACATCACGGATTAGACGGATCATCTCCTCTTTTGCCATTCGAAACCCTGCCCCCGCACTGCGAACGACATTCTCTTCCATCATCGTCGATCCCAGATCATTTGCTCCAAAAAGGAGTGCCATTTGACCGATATACGGCCCTTGGGTCACCCATGAGCTTTGGATATTCGGGAAATTATCCAAGAAAAGACGGGCTACCGCGAGAAGACGAAGATAGCGGTTAGAGGATTGTTTTTCGATTTCGGGATGCTCTTCCATCAACTGGGTATTTTGCCCCTGAAACGACCACATGATAAAAGCTCGAAATCCGTGTGTTTCATCCTGAAGATCACGGATAAGATTCCAGTGTTCGATAATCTCTTCATCCGTCTCGACCGTCCCGTACATCATCGTCGCCGTTGACATAATCCCCAGCTTGTGCGCTTGTCGATGGACATCTACCCACTCTAAAGAATCCATTTTTTTCGGAGCGATAATATCGCGAACACGGTCACTCAAAATCTCAGCCCCCGCACCTGGGATGGAGGCCAATCCTTTGGCTTTTAGACGAGCAAGACATTCTTGGATCGAGATATGGGAGACTTTTGCGATAAAATCAAGCTCAATCGACGAAAATCCGTGAATCGTGATCGTCGGATATTTGGTGTGGATATGTTCTACCAGATCTTCGTACCACTCGATTTTGAGTTTCGGGTGGACTCCCCCTTGGAAGAGGATCTGGGTTCCGCCGATTTCGAGCAGTTCTTCGATTTTTTGATCGATCTCTTCAAAGGTGAGAACATAGGCGTCTTCGTCTTTACCGTGGCGATAAAACGCACAAAACTTGCAGTCTACCCAACAGACGTTGGTATAGTTGATGTTTCGATCGACCACAAACGTCGTGATCCCATCAGGATGGAGCTCTTTTTTACGAGCCGTCGCCATTTTCCCCAACTCTTTGAGATCGGCATGGCGGATCAGCTCCAATGCTTGTTCTTTAGTAAGGCGCATAATAGATTACTTGTCTTTCGAGATAGCGTCAAGGACACCGTTAATAAACTTCGGTGATTGCTCAGATCCGAATGCTTTGGCCACTTCGATCGCTTCGTTGATAATCACGGCAGAATCGAGTTCTCCGAACATGATCTCATACGCCCCCAAACGAAGTGTTGCACGTTCGATCGACCCAAGACGATCAAAATCCCAATCTTTGAGATGTTTGACAATCGCTTCATCGATCTTTTCGAGCTGCTCTGTCACCCCTTGGAACAAATCAAGGGCAAAATCACGCTGTTTGTTACGAATTTTTTTCTCTTCGAGAATCTCATCACTGAAATCGGCAATACTTTGGTTCCCCAAATCATACGCGTACAATAAACTCACTACCGCCATACGGGCTTGATGACGTGTTGCCATTAGTTGATCGCCTCATAAAGATCCAACATCTCGATCACAACGGTCATCGCTTCGAACCCTTTGTTCCCCGCTTTGGTTCCGGCGCGCTCGATTGCCTGCTCAATCGTATCGGTAGTCAATAGTCCGAACGATACCGGTTTTTTGTGTTTCAAGCTCACGCTAGCAATCCCTTTTGTCGCTTCGGCAGAGACGTAGTCAAAGTGCGGGGTTGAACCGCGGATGACCGCACCCAATGCACACACCGCATCGTATTTGCCACTGCTGAGCAATTGCTCAATAACCATCGGAAGCTCAAATGCACCCGGTGCCAACACGTGTGTCAAATCAGCGTCATCTCCACCGTGTCTTGCATAAGCGTCTTTTGCCCCTTCAACAAGACGATCAACGATAAAATGGTTCCAGCGGGTACTGACGATCGCTACTCTTTTGTCCGTGCGAACACGAAGTTGTCCTTCGATAAGTTTCATTTTCAATTTCCTTTTAGTTTTTAGATATTCCGTTCACCCTGAGCCTGTCGAAGGGTCAGTTCATGGTTCGACAAGCTCACCACGAACGGTAAACTTACTTATTTTATTGCACTAAACTGCAATAATTTTTCGCTAAGTTCTTCTAATTGTTCTAATTTTAGCATATTCGGTCCGTCACTCAAAGCGCAAATCGGATCAAAATGGGTTTCGAAGAAAAATCCGTCCACTCCAACCGCAGCGGCAGCACGGGCAAGATGAGGAACCATCGAACTGTCTCCCCCTGTTTTACCCGTGCCTGTCCCCGGCATCTGTACCGAGTGAGTCGCATCAAAAATGACCGGAGCGTACTCACGCATAATGACGAGTGAGCGCATATCGACGACGAGATTCCCATACCCAAACGACGATCCTCGCTCGCAGAGCAAAACGCCGTGTTTTTGGGACGCCGCGTAGTTCACCTCATCGCATCCGCGTGTTTTGAGTACTTTAGCCACCGAAAAGCGCATATCGGCAGGGGTCATAAACTGCCCTTTTTTGATATTGACGATCTTGTCGGTCTTCGCAGCCGCGACGAGCAAATCGGTTTGACGGCATAAAAATGCCGGAATTTGGATCATATCGACCACTTCCGCCGCAATCGGAACTTGGTAGCTCTCATGGACATCGGTAACGATCTTGTAGCCGAAATCGTCTTTGACTTTTTGCAAGATCCGAAGCCCCTCTTCGATCCCCGGTCCGCGATAGCTATCGAGCGATGTACGGTTGGCTTTGTCAAAACTCGATTTGAAATAAAAATCAAAGCGCGGGTCATTTTGGTAGCGTTCTAAGCTTTTAGCGATTTTGAAAATCGACTCTTCGCTCTCGATGACACACGGTCCGGCAAGTAAAATCATGTTATTCCTTTGTCAAGATTCCCGTCATCCTCGCATCTTGCCGGGGATCCATCCCCAGAATTCAAAGCTGGATTCCCGCCTACGCGGGAATGACGAACCTCACTTATTGATCATATTGTACTGTTTTTCGTTTAAACCATTATGAGCCTATCGCCTTAGCCGCAACCACCGCGGAGCTAAACGCCCACTGAAAATTGTATCCGCCCAGTTCCCCCGTCACATCGACCGTCTCGCCGATAAAATAGAGCCCTTTGATTTTGATGCTTTCCATTGTTTTTGGATCAATCTCCTCACACGAAACTCCGCCGCGACACGCTTCGGCTTTGCTCAAACCAAATGTCCCAGATGGTGCCATCGCGTAGCGTTGAATGGTTGATAGTTTTTCCCACTCCGGCAAGGATAGGCGATTACACGCTTTGTCTTCCAGTCCCACTGCATCCAAAAATGCTTTCAACAGCCGTTTCGGCAGAGGAAGTGCCGTAGAGATGGCTTTTTTCTCTTTTTTGATAGTATCTAAATCAAAATCGGGGAGAAAATCGACCACGATCTCCCCTTTGAACCAATACAGCGACGCCGAGAGGACAACCAAACCGCTTATCCCTTTGTGGGCGAAAAGCAGATCCTCATTGAGTGTTTTCCCCGCCACATGGATACGCGCTCTGCAGCTGATACCGCTAAGCTCTTTCATCCAAAACTCGCGCGGTTGCAGTGTCAACCCTACGAGAGCAGGAGAAAACGGTACCGTCTTGATCCCGTAGCTCTGAGCGATTTTCAAGCCGATGTCGCTTGCGCCGAGTTCTTTGTAGCTCGCGCCCCCCGTCGCAACGACGATTTTATCCGCGCTGAATTTCCCCCGCTCAGTCGTTACGACAAACGGATTTTGACCTTCGACACGGAGGATTTTATGCCCCAAAAGCAAATCAACCCCGTGAGCTTTTCCCATCAAAATAGAGATCACCTCATCGGAACTTTTCGGGCAAAAATAGTACCGCTCTTTGCGGATTACCGGACGTAATCCCCCCTCGCGAAAATACTCCAAAAGCGCCTTTTGAGGAAATGCCGATAAGACGTGTTTTATAAGGGAAGAATCACCTAAATAATGGCTCTCATCCACCTCGACATTGGTGAGATTGCATTTCCCGCCACCGGAGGCTTTGAGTTTGAGTGCGGGACGGTTGTTCCCCTCAATAATCGCGATGGAGAGGGAACTATTTTGACGCAGCTGCGCCGCACACATCAATCCCCCAGCCCCTCCTCCGAGAATAATGGCATCGTAATGTTTCATTCTAACGCTTGATTAACCGAAGTGCCAACCCAAGACTCAGCAATGAAATGGCAATCACATGCGTATTCCCCAACATCGGGTATCCAAGCAAAAGGTGGATAATAACCAATACCACCCCGATGTAGAGAAATTTATACCACGATTTGACCTGCGGAGCGATAGAGAACACCATCAATGCCCCCAAACCGACACTCAAAAAGAGATGATTAACAAATAACGTTCCGATGTGAGCAACGGCAAATTGATGTGCGGCAACAAACAATACCAAATGCAACGCCGCGTACACAACCGCGAAGCCTCCGAGAAGTTTTTTAAATTCTCGAAGATCAAATCGGACATAGGTATGAAGAGGCTGAACCCAGAACGCAAGCAGAAGGATCCACAACGCACTTAACCCTGCGATTTTTGAGAGATAGTAGAGCTTATTGCTCACCACCGGAAGAGTAAATGCAAATGCATTTTCCAACCATTCAACCGATGCGTCAAACCATTCGATCCCCAATCCGTAGATGAAAAAAACACTCATCGAGATCATCGGGGTCAAAGATAAAAAGATTATTAGATATTTCATGATGAAAGTGTAGCCAAAAAATGATTGGCTATAATATCACTATTACTATTTTCAAGGCTAAAAATGTCCAAAAAACTTCATATTGTCTCCTTAGGCTGTACCAAAAATCTCGTCGATACCGAAGTAATGCTCGGCCGGCTCAAAGATTTTGAAATGACCGATGCGAGTGATGAAGCGGACGTGATCATTGTCAATACCTGCGGATTTATCGATGCGGCAAAACAAGAGTCGCTCAACACCGTCCTTAATCTCGATGCAGGACGCAAAAAAGACTCCGTTCTCGTCATGGCGGGATGCCTCTCGGAGCGTTACAAAGAGGAGTTATCCAAAGAGCTCAAAGAGGTCGATATTTTCACCGGTGTGGGCGACTACGACAAAATCGATGAACTCCTTGCGGCGAAACAAAGCCGCTTTACCCCTGAAGTATATCTCATCGACGGTGAGCAGCGGGTCGTGACGGGTTCTACGTATCACGCCTACATTAAACTCTCCGAAGGGTGCAATCAACAATGCAGTTTTTGCGCTATCCCTTCGTTCAAAGGGAAACTCCATTCACGTGATTTGGAGAGTATCGCCCGTGAGGTCGAAACTCTGGTAGCAAAAGGGTACTATGATTTCAGCTTCGTCTCCCAAGACTCCAGCTCGTACCTCCGAGATCAAAACATCAGCGATGGACTGATCCACCTCATCAAACGGATCGAACTGATCGACGGAGTGAAGAGTGCCCGTATCCTTTACCTCTACCCCTCAACCACGACGTTGAAACTGATCAAAACCATCGGCGATTCGCGAGTATTTCACAACTATTTCGACATGCCGATTCAGCACATCAACGACGATATGCTCCGTATTATGAAACGGGGATTCGGAAAAGCCAAAACCCTCGAACTGCTCAACGCTATGAAAGCGTTGCCAAATGCGTTTATCCGCACCAGCTTTATCGTCGGACATCCGAAAGAATCGGATGAAATGTTTGAGGAAATGGCAGAATTTGCCGCGTCGTTTGGCTTTGATCGCCTCAACGTCTTCTCTTATTCCGATGAAGAGGGGACAACCGCGCACGAGATGAGCGATAAAATTCCTACAAAAATCATCAATTCCCGTGCCAAAAAACTGGGTAAAATCGCGTCTACAATCGAAGAAACAAGCCTCGCCAAACTCGTAGGAACTGAGGTTCTGCTCGTAATCGACGGTGAGAGCGAAGAGCATGAGTTTCTCCTAAGTGCGCGCGCTCTGGGCTGGGCACCCGACGTCGACGGTGAAATCTACATCAATGATCATGAAATGGATGAAGATCTCCAATACGGTGTAATGTATCGTGCCCGTATCACGGAGGTTGCTGGGAAAAATCTCCTCGCAACCGTGAAAGCCCATGCGTGAGCTTCTCCATCTTGATCTTTTAAAACAGGGGCGCGTTCTCCTCGCTTTTTCAGGCGGAGTTGATTCTACCGCCCTCTTTCATCTGCTGCTCGAACACCGTATCGCCTTTGATATTGCCCACGTCAACTACCATACCCGTCCCACAAGCGATGCGGAAGAACAAAGCGCGGAAGCCCTCGCCCTCTGCCACAAATTGAAGTGTTACACCCACTCCTGCCGATTGGGAGGGATCAATTTCGAACACCGTGCACGTGAAGAGCGTTACCGTTTTTTCGGTTATCTGATGAAAAAACACGGCTATTCTTATCTCCTCACCGCCCATCAGCTCAACGACCGGCTTGAGTGGCTCATGATGCAGATGTGCCGCGGCTCGGGACTACCCGAAATGCTCGGTATCCGTTCTCTCGACAGACGCAATGAAATAGAGATTCTCCGTCCGCTTTTGGAATGGGATAGAGACTCTATCGAAGAGTATCTACAAGAGAGAAATATCCCTCACCACATCGATGAAAGCAACGCCGATGAGCGCTATACCCGCAACTTTTTCCGCCACCACTATAGCACTCCGATCATGCGTGAGTACCGCGATGCAATCCGCCGTAGTTTTCGCTATCTCGAAGAGGACAACGAGGCGTTGATCGAACCCATCCAGTTTGAAACACTACAGGAGTTCTCTTATTGCAAAAACCCTCTCTCTGTGAGATCATTGATCTTCGGTATTGATCAATTTTTCAAAGCCCAAGGGCTCCTGCTGACCCAGCACGATAAAAATGCTCTTAAAAAGGGATACGAACACATCATTGCACGCAAATTTGTTGTCTCTATCGACAACAATCATACGTTTATCGCTCCGTATGAGAGTAATGCAGTGATGGATAAAGGGTTTCGGGAGGAGTGTAGAAAGCTAAAAATCTCATCGAAACTTCGGGGATACCTCTATGGCGCTCCCGAAGCGATGCGTGTTATGCGTCGATTAAAAGGCGACTAAGTACCTCTTCGATGCGGCTGACACCGATAATTTCCAAAGAGGCTTTCACCTCATCGGGAATATCGTTCAAATCACGTTCATAGTTTTTCTGCGGAATCAGTGCCAGTTTCATCCCTGCACGGTGTGCGGCAATGAGTTTCTCTTTCAATCCTCCGATCGGAAGGACATTGCCGGTCAGAGAGACTTCACCCGTCATAGCAATATCGGCACGCACTTTTTTGTTGGTCAATATCGATGCGATAACGGTTGACATGGCGATCCCCGCACTCGGCCCGTCTTTTGGAGTAGCGCCATCAGGCACGTGAATATGTAGATCGAAACGTTTATACACTTCACTTGCCTCTACAGGAACATCGCTTTCACGCTCTGCAGGGCTGAGAGGAATGATCGAATGATCTACCGCGATTTTCCCCTCATCAATCAACGTTTTTACTACTGAGAGAGCGATACGGGCAGATTCTTTCATCACATCCCCAAGACTGCCGGTGAGCTGAAGGTTCCCTTTTCCATTGATTCGGATCGCTTCGATTTTGAGGACATCTCCTCCGACCGCCGTCCACGCCAGACCATTCACCACCCCGACGCGGTCGATATGATCGGTTCGGTCGATCTCGAAAATCGTTTTTTCCAAGAACTCTTTGAGGTTTTTAAGACTGACATTCACTTTGAGCGTACTCGGCTCTTCGAGAATCTTTTTGGCTGCTTTACGGACGATGTCCGCGACACGGCGACGAAGGTTACGAACTCCCGCTTCACGAGTGTGTTTTTCGATCACTTCGGCCAATGCCGTTTTAGAGATAGAGAGTTCGCTCGGTTTAAGCCCGTGTTTTTTGAGCTCTTGCGGGATCAAATACTGTTTCGCGATTTGAAATTTCTCTTGTGGAGTATACGAACTCACCGCGATAAACTCCATACGATCGCGCAACGGTCCAGGGATTTGCCCCACATCGTTTGCGGTTGCGATAAAAATCGCTTTGGAGAGATCGAGATTAAAGTTCAGATAATAATCTCTAAAATGGGTATTTTGTTCCGGATCGAGGATTTCGAGTAATACCGCTGTCGGATCACCGCGATGAGATTTGGCTACTTTATCGATCTCATCGAGAACAATAACCGGATTCATCTTTTTGGCTTCGATCACCCCTTGGACAATGCGCCCAGGCATTGCACCGATATAGGTTCGGCGGTGTCCACGCAGTTCGTTCACATCTTCCAATCCGCCCAATGCGATACGAACCAACGGCCGTTTTAACGCTTCGGCAATCGAGTTTGCCAACGATGTCTTACCGACACCCGGAGGGCCTGAGAAACAAAGGATTGCCCCACGCCCCTCTTTGTCACTGATACCGCGCAATTCAAGGAGCTCTTTCACCGAAAAATACTCCAAAATGCGCTCTTTGGGTTTTTTGAGTGAAAAGTGATCTTTATTGAGCTGATTTTCGACATCATGAATGTTAAGCGCTTTTTTCGCCTCTTCGCCAAAAGGAATCTCCAGCACCCATTCCAAATAGGTTTGCAACAATCCCGCATCGGCACTGTCAGGATGCATACGGGCGAAGCGCTCTAACTGTTTATTCACCTCTTTGTAGGCATCAGCGTCCATTTTATCTTTTTTCGCTTCGAGTTTTTTACGAAATTCTTCGATCTCTTCGTCACGATGGGTATCGGTCCCCAGCTCTTTTTGGATCTGTTTGAGCTGTTCTTTGAGGAAATACTCTTTGTTAACTTTTTCAATCCGAGTATGCACTTTCGAGCGGATCTCTTTTTGGAGTTTATTCGCTTCGGTCTCTTCGATCAATTCATCGATCAACATCAAAAAGCGCTGTTCCGGATCACGTTCGATAAAGAGTTTATAGGCGTTCTCTTTTTTGATCTTGATAGAGCTACAAATCAAATCGACGATGCGGTTATATTCATGATTCTCTTCAATCGTGCGGAGCAAATCGGGAGGGAAATAGTTGCTCACACCGGAGAGGGCACGTACCTTTTCGCGAAGCACTTCCAAAATCGCATCCATCTTTAGTTCATTGACACTGGTAGATTGGATAAGATCGACATGAGCACGTAATGGATTGTCGTGGACCATTTCGATCACGTGCCCGCGTGCAAGTCCTTGGAATAGCACTTTAATACGGCCATCAGGAAGAACCACTTTACGCATAATCGAGCCGATAACACCTGCATCGTATATTGAATCACCTTCCCGTTCCCCTTCGTGTTCAGGTTTTACGGGACACACAATAACAAGGGAATTATTGTCGATCGCCTCGGCAGCGGCAGCAATATTTTTTTCATCATTGAGAAAAAGAGGTGAAATCATAAAAGGGTATAAAAAAAGCTCGTCCTCCGCAATCACCGGCAAAGTGGTTGGGAAAGAGCTGTAATTACTAAGTTGCATCGAGAAAAATTCCTTAATTCTTATTTGGTTGCATTATCGTCCATAGAGATGACATTACGTGTTTTCGGAATCATAAAATCGTACCAGCTGCTCGTACCGTCCCCCTCAAACATTTTTCGATACCACGGTATCTCCGCCTGAACAATCTCTTTTTGATCGATCCATGTTACCGGCGCGATATCACGATAAAATGCAGATCCTTTGGGCTTCCCGAGTCTATCGTAAAGCTGTGCGATATGCTCGTTCAATACGCCGCGCGCTAATTGAAGCTGGGTTTCCATAGAGTGAACCAACGGCATATAGGTCGAATACGGATAACTCCCCTTAAAGGTATCGATACTACGAAGCGTATCGTCAATCAACCCTTGATCGCGTCCCGGATTCGGAAGAGCCAAAAATTTGGCTTTGATTTTCAAAAACTCCGCATATTCTCTTCCTGCGGGATTTGCATACCGACGGATATATTCGTCTAAAAAATGATCCGCAAGAAGATACTCTTCATGCGCCATATGCGCTTGTGCCATAATCATCGTCGCTTCAGATAAAAACGGAGAACTGATATGTTCGCTTTGAAGAGAACTAAAATAGCTGTCCGCTTTTTCCAGATTACCGTTTGAAACGGCGGTAACCATTTTTTCGTACCAATACTCTGCGGGTTTGTTAAACTCTTCGATATCTTTGCTGCATCCGCTTAGCAGAATGAGTGCCGTTGCAGCGATCAACCATGTTTTTATCATTGATAAACCTACGTTTTTTTTGAAATTATCGGCTATTTTACCGTAAAGAGATTAAACACCCCTGCATAAACTTGAAACTTTTTAGGTTGATGTGTTAAAATCAGACTATTAATGACAGAAGAAGGTAGTTATGCAGTTTGATTTAAAACTCCCCTTGCTCGGATTCGAAACCGTTTCCAAGATGGAACTTCAAAAAATCGATGATATTTTTATGCGTCTTGAAAGTGTCGGAGAGGGTCCCTCTTTTACCCTGATCAACCCTTTTGCCCTTCGTGAATATTCTTTTGATATCCCTGCATCTCTCCAAGCACTTATGGAAATCACTCCAGAGAGCAATTTGCTTATTTATAATATTATGATTTTGCAAAGTCCAATCGAAAAATCAACCATTAATTTCGTAGCACCTCTTGTTTTTAACACCGATAACCAAATGATGGCACAAATCATCGTCGACAATCGTATGGATTTCGGCATTGCCGATCCGATCAGCAATTATCTCAAAGGTGAAGCCAATGGGTAAGGCGATCACTTTTATCGGCAACGGTAAAATGGCATTCGCCCTTGCCAAAGGGTTATCTAAAACCCACGCCATTGAAGTTGTCGGCAGAAGCTTACATTCCCTCGAATCCTTCGAAAATTCTCTGGGAAAGCCTATTCAAAAAACACTTTATGCGGATGCGAATATCAATGCTAAAACGGTAGTTCTCTGTGTCAAACCCGCCAACTTAAGCGAAATTGCCCCGTATCTCAAAGGGAGAGCATCACAACTCTACTCCGTACTTGCGGGGATACCCCTTGAATCCCTTCGCGCCGTCTCTTCCGATACCTACTGCCGTGCAATGCCTAATCTTGCGGCAGAATCAGGCGCTTCGATGACATCGTTGGTGGGAGATGAATCTATCGCATCCGATGCCGTCGCACTCTTCGAAACGATCGGAAAAACGCTTTGGCTCGGGAGCGAAAAAGAGCTCGATATCGCCACCGCTCTTGCCGGAAGCGGACCAGCATATTTGGCGCTCATCGCTGAAGCACTGTGTGACGGAGCGGTTCGAGAAGGATTAAAACGTGATGATGCAATGGTTTTGATGCGAGGTCTTTTCGAGGGTTTCAGTACCCTGATTCAATCGATCCATCCCGCACTTCTCAAAGATAATGTCATGAGCCCCGGAGGAACAACGGCGGCAGGATACGGCGCTCTCGAAAAAGGAAAGGTGCGCGAAGGGTGTATGGAAGCTATCCGTGCAGCGCACGAACGTGCAAAAAGTTTAAAGTAACCTATTTTTCTTTATGCTTCTCTTTTTTTTCAGTCGGTTCGGCATCCGAAGGTTTATTATGCACTTTCATCGTAAAACTGGAGCGAATTTGATCACCGTCTCGCTCAAAATGGATCGGGAAATTAACTCCGATTACCCACTCGCTTTTGTTGATGTTTTCCAAAAATTCATAAAAACTCTTCGGAGAAGTAATCTTGGACGTTGCATTCACTTCATACACTTTAAACGTTCCGTTACTCTCTTCTGCCGTTACTTCGGTCAAATACAAATCGGTAAACTCTTTTTTATAAAGCCGTTCAAAACGTCTCGGATCAAACGTTTTATCAAACGCACCGATCGTATGTTTATGCTCTTTTTTTAAATCATCCAATCGATTTTTTGTATTATCGAATCGATTTTGCGTCAACTCAAACTCTTGAAACTCTCTCTTGCTTTCCAAACGAAGAGAGCGGTACTCTTTCCCTTTCGGAATTAAAAAGAAAAATGAAAATGCGGTAACGCCGATCAAAAGAACAAGAGATAAAATCACTACAAACAGTGTCTGACGCTTCATTCTTCCACCTCTTTGACCGTCTCTTCATCAAGATAATTAGAAGAGACAAACCGATACCATCCGTTTTCGATCGGATAAAAACTGGTATATGTTCGATTAAAAATGGAACGCAACGGTGCGTGCAACATATACTCATATGTATCTTTATTGGGTGTTATCCCATACAAGATCAACGATTTTTCTTCCAATTCGGCACGAGTTAGGGTAATATCTTCCGGAACCAGATCAAAAAGGTTTCGAATACTCTCTTTCATGACCGCATTATCCGTCGAAGTCTGCTCAACAATTTTCGCTTCCGATTCAATCACTTTGATCTCTTCATCCATCTGCTCGATGGAGTGTTGTAATTCTACATTTTTGCGGGCAATCTCTTGACGCTCATGGATAAAATCATACGTCTTGTATTCCAAAAAGAAATAGGTCCCAACCACCATTGCAATGGTTACCATGAAAAAGAACAATACGAGGCGCAATTCGCCGCTGATCAGCCGTTTGCGTCGCGGGGCTATAAAACTATGCTTCATCGCCACCCCTCTTCAATCATCGCTAATGCTATGACTTCATCGCTCAAATCAATATTGCGGATAAGGACATTTAAAAACAGCTCCTCTTCAAGATAGCGTTTTAAATCACTGCCGCTACCGTATGCATCGGCAATATATACCGTCTCGACAAATCGATTTTGACATTGTTCCGTCCCATAAAAATGGGTCAACGTCCGCTGAATGAGTTCAAAACGGTGATAGTCGTTGTTGAAACGATCCATCTGATTTTTAGCCTCTTCTGGATGAAAAGCACTCTGACGCATCTCTTCAATCGTCGGTTCATCTTCGCTAAACTCCGCAATCTCCTCTATCGCATCCAAATCTTCGATGTCGCTCAAATCATCAAGTTCATCCAAAATGTCCAAATCGTCGAGCGATTCTATATCATCGAGACTGATGTTTTTCTCACTCTCAGCTATCTCACTAATTCCAACGGAGAAATCACCGACACTACTCTCGTCTTCTTCTGTCTTTGAAACATCTCTTGCATGTAAAGGGTAATGATGTGCATAGTCAAGTCGTCCGTTTTCAAAAATAGCGACACTAAATGAATCTTTCTGCGCCAGCGCATACATTGCAAAGCCGCCTTGAATTTTATCGGCAAAAAAATGTTCCAAAACCGAAAACGGGGAAAAAATAAAATCGAGCCCGATTTTTTTGTATTCTGACTGAAGGGCATCCAGCTCACGTAACGAGGCGTATAACAACCATTTGTTATTTCGGCATAGAGTCTTAGTACCGTTTAACTCTTCTACCTCATCAATCTTATGATCGGCACATCCGCTCACAGCACCTTGTTGCGGCTTAGGGTTTAGTAATGCCACGTAGTGCAGCGGAGACTCTTCGAAATATTTGTTGAGATACAAACGCATATCGCGCTCAGACGTCTCTCCTTCAAATACTTTGCTTTGAGTGTACAAACTCTTCTTTTGCTTATACGCATTGACTTTGACATGATACATCCCGCCGTCTTGAACAATAGCGATGAAAATTTTTCGGAAAAACCGCTCTATCACTTAGAGTCCTCATGAGTTTGGCATAGGGGATGCGCTTGATGATAATGCTCCATTTTCAGAGCGTTTCCCAATTTGGTATAAATTTGGGTAGTTGCCATGCTGGCATGACCCAACAATTCGCTAACATCGGCAATTCTTGCGCCGTTGTTTAACAGCTCCGTTGCATACGTATGACGTAACTGATGCGGCGTCACTTTGAGTCCAACCTTTGCGAATGCCTTATTTATGGTATATCTTAGACTATTTTCGCTTAATTTTTCACCTTTTTTCTCAAAAACATACACCTGCGTAGGGTGATCGCGGCGATAGCTCTCAATCATCTGTGCAACCCCCTCAAGAAGCGGAATATCACGCTGCTTTGAGCCTTTCCCTTCGACACGCGACCAGTTATTCTCGATATCGCTAAAACGAAGATGGCTTAACTCGGATATCCGAAGTCCCATCGTGTATAACAGCGATATAACCAATGCTTCCATCGGATCAGCGAATTGCAACGCATGGGCAATTTGCTCATGCGTGATCGGTTTTGGGAGCGTTTTGGGAACTTTTACACTTTCATCTCCTCGAAGTTCCGTATCCGTTCCGTTGTCTCTAAGATATTTGACAAAACTGCGTATTGCACTCAGCTTTGCCGCTACGGTTTTTGATTTTAAATGGGCAATTTTGAGGCGATAGGGCATAAGGTTGATCGAGAGTGTACCTTTTTGGCTATCATCGATTTCTGCATCCGCTATCATCTCATCGATCGCATCATTGTAACTGCGAATCGTGAGAGGGGAATACCCCCGTATTCCATCAAGATATTTTAAAAACTCTTCTTTCCTACGGTGAAGTTCTTGCATCATACCCTCTTACAGAGCATGTTCCATCAACTTTTGTTTGATGAGTGCTTTGGCTTCATCCATCTCAAGTTCTGACACATCAATCGGTTCCGATGCATAAAAATCAAGTGTACCAAAAGGTTTTGGAACCGTGAAACGATCCCAACTGGGGAGCTGCCAAAATTTTGAGGGGACACAACTGTAGACAATCACTTTAGCATTGCGTTTTTGTGCCATGACAACAGCTCCGTCACTCATCTCATGGCGAGGCCCTTTTGGTCCATCGGGAGTGATCCCGATATCGTACCCTTCTGATAGCGATTTAAGCCCTTGGATCAACACTTTTGCGCCGCCGCGTGTCGTTGAGCCATGGATGGTGCCAAGTTTGAAATAGCGCATGATGCGGGCGATAATCTGACCGTCAAAATGATCTGAAATCAATACATTGGCTTTGGGCGTCTGGCGGAACTGATAGTACAGATAAGGCTGCATCAACAAATCGCCGTGCCAAAAAGCAAAAATGACCGGTTCATTCGGTATGAGCGAGGGGAGGTGGAACCGTTTACGATTGGTAAGATAGATCAATCGGATCAAAAGTGCTCCGATCGGAGGAATGAGCCATAAAGCGAGTTTACGGAGGATCGTTTTACGCAATGATTTCACCGTATTGGACGTTACGTGAAACCTCGGTAATTTTTACCTTAGCGATTTTCCCGAGCCACTCTTCGCTCCCTTTGACTTTGATAGCGAGATTATTATCGCTACGACCCGCCACATATCCGTCACTGCGCAACTCTTCGAAATAGACCTCGACCACTTTGCCCAGATTGATCGCTTTCATCTCATCCAGTATCGCATCATGTCTGGCTTGCAATCTCTCCAAACGATCCGAACCGACTTCCGAATCGACCTCTTCCATTTTTTCCGCTTCCGTAAGCGGGCGGGGAGAGTATTTGAAGCTAAAAAGCTGCTCAAAACGAACCTGATTCAACACATCCATCGTATCTTCGAAATCTGCATCGCTCTCTCCGGGAAATGCGACGATAATATCGGTACTGATACTCACATCGGGCACCAAATCGCGCAATTTTTGGGCACGGTTCAAAAACCACTCTTTGCTGTATCCCCGCTTCATCGCTTTGAGGATATTTGTCGAACCGCTTTGGAGTGGCATATGCATCGATTTACAGATTTTCGGGTTGCGGGCAAACTCTTCGATAAATTCATCGTCCATATGAAGCGGATGGGGAGAAGTGAAGCGGATTCTCTCCAGCCCCTCCACAGCACTCACACGGCGGAGCAATTCGGTAAAATTAACCTTCTCATTGGCTAAACGGCGTCCATAGTTATTCACATTTTGACCGAGTAAGAAAACCTCTTTAGCTCCCGAATCAACCGCTTTTTTCACTTCGGCAACAATCAATTCAGGCGGAATCGACACCTCTTCTCCACGGGTTTTCGGGACGATACAAAAGGTACATTGTTTATCACACCCGATAGAGATATTGATAAACGCTTTATACGGACTGCTGCGAAAATCTTTGAATGCAAATTGGGATTCATCGTAATCGATGTCCACTTCGACCGCGCGATCTTTATGCAATACATCGGTAATTTTGGAGACATTGCGAGCGCCGAGAACAAAATTAACATACGGAGCACGCCTAATGATCTCTTGTCCCAAATGGGAAGCCGTACAGCCGCACACGCCGATTTTTGCGTCCGATTTTTTGAGTTTGTTAAAAATGCCGAGTTCGGAAAAAAGTTTGTGTACCGGTTTTTCGCGAACCGAACAGGTATTGATGAGGATCAGATCGGCGGATGCGGCGTCGTCAGTGAGAACATACCCCTCATGCGCATTCAGTTCTGCGATCATGTGCTCGGAATCGCGCACGTTCATAGCGCATCCGAGCGTTTCGATAAAAAGTTTTTTACTCATTCAACTACTTTCATCACAGTGACTTAAAAGCACGCAAGCGTGCGTGAGCTCTCTGCCAAAGAGAACACAGTATTAACGTAGCAAAAGGGATTTTATCCCTTTCGCGTTCAAAATTAGACTTCTTGCATAACCCAGCTTTCCGTTCGTGGTGAGCTTGTCGAACCATGAACAAAACACCCTTCGACAGGCTCAGGGCGAACGGTATAAAAAATACATCTTAGAGGTTATGCAAGAAGTCTATTATAAGATATGGACTTCGTACATGTACTCGTTTGCGGAGAGTCCGTATTTGACTTCACGCATATAAAAACTTTTCCCTTCGGCTTCAAAATGATCTTGCAAAGCCAAAAGATCCTTGTGTGAGTTTTCGCGATCGAAATAGAGAATAGAAGAGTTACTTTTTTCTACCATTTCAGTGATTTTTTTGAGATCGATTTTTTTTGGTTTGGCGTCGTGTTCGCTGCGTGCGAGTTTGAGTTCCATGATTTTCCCTTTATATAGAGTTCTTGATATTAGGGGGATTATAGCTGTGAAAGGATAAATATCCCATTAAGAGAATTTGGTGTATAATACCTATCCTTCATAAAAAAGCTTTCCCAACCAACCCTAATTTTTTATGAGTCACCCATTATCAAGAGGATAGTCCTGTGGAAAATATTTTAGACATTATTACATCGATAGCCAATGAAAAAGGGCTCAGTCCCGATCGTGTCCAAGAGGCGATCAAAACCTCATTTATCCAAACCGCTAAACGAATTATCAACCCGACTTTTGCTTTTGAGGCAGATATTGACGAGCGCACCAAAGCGGTGAAACTGCGCCAAATTATCACCGTTGTTGCCGATGACGCTCCCGAATTAGAGGGAGAAGAAGCGGGTGCCTACATGAGCCTCACCGCCGCATCGGAAATCGATGAAGAAGCGGAAATCGGCGATCAGCTTCAAATGGAACACGATATCGAGAGCTATGGACGCAGTGCGTTTGCAACCCTTCACAGAGAGATCGAATTTCATATCCAACGCCTCGTAGAAAACGAACTCTACGACAAATACAAAAGCAAAATCAACTCGATCGTTTCCGGTCGTGTTACCCGTGTGGACAGCGAACACAACACCACCATCGAAATCGATGAAATCCGTGCGATTTTGCCGATGAAAAGCCGTATCAAAGGTGAAAAATTCAAAGTGGGCGATGTCGTCAGCGCGATTGTACGCCGTGTCCATGTCGATAAAGCTAACGGAATTTCCATGGAGCTCTCCCGTACCGCACCGAAATTCCTCGAAGAGCTTTTGGCATTAGAGGTTCCGGAGATCAAAGACGGTATCGTCATTATCGAAAAATGTGCCCGCATTCCGGGTGAGCGCGCCAAAATCGCTCTTTATACCAACCGTCCTCAAATCGATCCGATCGGTGCAACCGTCGGGGTACGCGGTGTCCGTATCAATGCGGTAAGTGAAGAGCTGTGCGGCGAAAATATCGACTGTGTCGAGTACAGTTCATCACCGGAACTCTTTATCTCACGGGCTATGGCTCCTGCGATTATCAGTGCCGTTGTCCTCTCTGAAAATGAAGGGGAAGAGAAAAAAGCGATCGTCACCCTCCCAAGCGATCAAAAATCCAAAGCGATCGGAAAAAGCGGAATCAATATCCGCCTTGCGTCGATGTTGACGGGATACACTATCGAGCTTAAGGAAGTAGGCGGAAGTGCTCAAATGGGTGAAAAAGCGACCGAAGAGAAGAAAGAGGGGCTTAGCTCGCTCGAAGCGCTTTTCGGGAATT
>NZ_JAEMQA010000051.1:21317-26173 GCF_022759005.1 Sulfuricurvum sp.
CGTCAAAAACGCACTCATCATCAAAATCCCCATAATCACCGGATAATCCCGACTCATCGCAGAGAGATAGAATAACTGCCCCATCCCCTCGATCCCAAAAATCGACTCTAAAATCACCGATCCGCCGATCAATCCGGGTAATGACAATCCCAAAAGCGTGACAATAGGGGGGAGAAGATTAGGGAGAATATAACGCCGTATGATCATACGCTCTGAAATTCCCCGTGCTCTGGCAAAATAGATATAGTCACTTTTGAGAATTTCGATCACGAGTGAACGGATATAAAGAGCTAGACTTCCGATTCCGACAAATACCATCACGGCAATCGGCAGGGTTAAATGCCACGCCATATCGAGATAATATCCAATCCCCTCGGGAGGTTCCAACGAATGCATCCCCGCAATCGGAAACCACCCTAACGAGACACCAAGGAACATCATCAGCACCAATGCCAAATAATACGAAGGCATCGCAAAACTGAACAGCGACAGCTGACTCACCGCCGTATCGATTTTACTCTCATGATAAAGCGCCGCTTTGATTCCCAGCCATAGCGATAGCGCAAATGTCAGCACCATCGAGACGATATTCATCCACAACGTCACAGGGAGACGATCCGCAACGACACCAGAGACATCCGCACCGCTCACAAACGAGATTCCAAAGTCGAGCGTGAGAAGATTTTTGACCCAATCGAGATATTGCTGTGCGAGAGGTTTATCGAGACCGTAGACACTTTGGAGATGTTTGATCGCTTCGGGAGTCATATTGGGATTCAGTTCACCCCCCATGAAACTGTTGGGCGCCATATGGATTGCCCCGAATGATAGGAGTGAAATCAATAAAAGCATTAAAAAAGTATACGAAAGTGAACGGAATAAATATTTCATAAAACGATTATAGCAAAAGAAAGGGAGAAAAGAAAAAGAGGGTTCAACCCCCGAGGGGATTGAGAAGCAAAAGAACTCTTAGAAGTTCAATTGAAGCATTGCAAGAACGCTGTCATAACGTGAACCAGTTGTTGCACCAGCTTTAATATTTTGGTCATCAGCTTTTGTACTAAAGTATGCCAATGTTGCATCCAACGGTCCGAATGATTTAGACGCAGTCAATGCGATTTCTTGCATATCTGTTGATACTGTAGCACCAGTAGCTTTTGCACTTACATTGGTATATTGTGCACCAAGTTTTGCAATACCAGCATCAAAATCTGCTGATACCATATATGAATCAGCACCTGCACGTCCTACATATCCGTAGTTCCAGTATGCTTCAGTGTACAATTTAGATTGTGCAGTAGCAAGATTACCAGTTGCAACGTTTGCAATTTTTAATGTACCGTCTTTATCAGCTTTTGAATAAGCAGCTGCAACTTTCAATTTATCTACGCCATATCCAAGTTTAACTGCATAAGCATCAGAGTCTTTGATAGCTGGAATTGTATTTAGTGCACCTTTTGGAGACATATCCGCATATTGTGCACCGATTGTCAAGCCTTTAACGAGTTGGCAATTGATGTCCGCTTGCAACCAGTATGCATCTGCGATATCCATAACATCATAGTACCATGCTTGGAATGTCAACGGTTTGAACGAGTTGTTTATGAGAGCCGCTGCATACGCACCGCGTGAAGCGAATGTACCGAATACTGCACCATCACCCATGTATCCATCAATACCAAGTGAAGTAGTAGTATGATTTTGAACCGCATTTCCAAAACCACCAACTGCGTTAACACCATTTCCACGACCTACCCATGCACCTACCAAAGTAGTATCCGGAAGATCTTGGTTGATAAGAACCGCTGCTTCGAATGTGTTAGGAACCACAGACCATTTTTCAGAGAAAGCAAGTGGTGTATCAAGCTCCATACGACCGATTTTCGCCGAAGTTTTACCCATAGTTGCTGCCAACCAAAGTTCACCCATCCATGCTTGCTCATTTACACCTGCACCCATAGTGTGTGCACCTGTCCATGTGTTAGAAACAAGGTTGTTTTCAAGACCAAGTGCGCTTACCGCGTATCCAGTCATACCAAATGATACACCTTTAGTCAAATCACCTGTTACACCAAGACGAAGTGCTGTATCTGCTGCACTGTTTGACTGTCCAAAAAGACCATCTTTTGCTGTACCAGCTGGTTTATCTTTATTGTCTGTGTAATAGTAAAGTTTAGCGTCACCGCTTACTTTTACATTATCGATTGCGAACGCGCTTGCTCCGAGCAATACTGCTGCAAGACTCATTTTAACTAACTTCATTGATTCTCCTTAAGTTAAGCTTGACCTATGTTTTTGTTTCGTCGAAGTTAATTGTAACCCCCCTATTCTTAAACATTGCTGTAAAAATGAATTTTGTTTTCTATTTGTTTACTAAACGTAAATCCCTATAATAGGGAATGTGACAATTTTGTGATGATTTGCAACGCTCTTGTTTTGCATCATTTGTCTCTATTCTATGCTATAGTACGAACTAATCTGAAAAATTCAACCCTAATAGAGGAAAATCTTATGAATCATACTCTCACCCTCTCACTCTCCGTCTTACTGCTCAGCGGTTGTGTCGCCAATACCACAGGCGTTACCCCATCTCAAAATACAGCCCTAAATACGTTTGCTCCAAGCAGTAATGCCAACGCAAAAGGGGGAGCAATGCAGCGCTCACTGGATAGCTGGCTCAAAGAGGAGTGGAACCCGCTGATGGCGACTGAGCCGACCGAAAATACGAAGCAACAAAGCGACGGAACAGTAGTAACCACCAAAACGGAACCGACTAAAATGACGGTTAGTACACAAACATCTGAGGGTAAAACGATCGAAAAAGTGACGAATGCCACTCAGATCACGACAACAACCAAAGCACCCGATGGTACGATAACGACAAAAACCGAGGTTGTACCTCTCGATGAGGACAATACGCCGTTCACCTTGCAAAAGTATGTTGACAAATGGAAATCGTATTTGGATAAGAAAGAGAAGATGAGTGAGGGTCAACCGAAAGAACCGGCGAATTGGGAAAAATTAAATAAATTACCCGGAATTGGGAAGTAACTATAAGCAACACTGGCTTACGAATAAATTTACTATTCGTTCGTGGTGAGCTTGTCGAACCATGAACCGTTTACCCTTCGACAAGCTCAGGGCGAACGGAACGCGACAAATATTCAAAATTATTTCTTCTCGTCCCAGACAAAAACACTTTTTCCTTCGCCATTTTTCTCTACCGCTGCCATACCCATAATGTTATAGCCCGCATCGACATAATGGACTTCGCCGCTTACACCGCTGGAGAGATCGCTGAGCAAGTACATTGCCGAATTTCCAACCTCTTCGATCGTAACATTTTTACGAAGCGGAGCATTGGCTTCGTTCCAGTTGAGGATTTGTTTGAAATCGCCGATACCACTCGCCGCTAAGGTGCGGATAGGACCTGCACTGATCGCGTTGACACGCTGCCCTTTGGATGCACCCAGTTCTACCGCCATGTAGCGTACTGTAGATTCAAGTGCCGCTTTTGCAACACCCATAACATTATAATTTGGAATGTATTTCGGTCCGCCGAGGTAGCTGAGGGTGATGATCGACGCACCCGGTGCCAACACAGATTCAAGGCGGTTCGTCAAATCGATGAGTGAATAGACCGAAATATCCATCGCAATTTGAAACGCGCTTTTAGAGGTTTTCATAAACCCTTCGGTCAATGCCTCTTTGGGAGCAAATGCGACCGAGTGAACCAAAAAATCGATTTGACCGAAATCTGCCGCCACTTTTTCGGCGATGGCTGCCATATCCGCCTCATCGGATACGTCCAATTTATACACCGGAGAGTTATTAAAGCCCTCAGCAATCGGTTCGACCCGTTTTTGTAGCGCTTCGTTGAGGTAGGTAAACGCCATTTGTGCCCCTTGGGCATGAAGTGCTTGCGCGATACCGTACGCGATTGATTTATCGTTTGCCAATCCTACGATTAGACCTTTTTTACCTTGCATTAACATTTCAATTTCTCCTTTAGTTAAATGATACTTTCTTTTCTTTTTAATAAGAAAAGAAACAAAAGAAAATCATCCCTCAAGCAAATCGCTCGCGTGACTCTTGACACTGCTGTCATCGCACACGGCTCTTAAGGATGCTTGAGGGATAACCATTATGATTGATAAATTTCCGCCGCTTGTGCGATCATATCGCAAAAATCATTCGCGCTGAGAGATGCCGAACCGACGAGAACTCCATCCACATTGTCCAATGCCATGATCTCCCCGGCGTTCTCTACTTTTACGCTCCCTCCGTACAAAAGGGGTGCGGAAGTTTTAGCTCGTAGTTCTGCATGCAGTGATTCGATATCCCCATTTGAAGGGGTCAATCCCGTCCCGATTGCCCATACCGGCTCATACGCCACAATCAAATCAGGGTATGTCAAATCGATCCCCTCAAATTGACGATTGATGTAGGTCATCATCACATCATGCCCCGCTTCGCGTATTTCGAGAGGCTCGCCGACACAATAAATGATGACAAATCCCTGCTCGGCAAAGAAGCGAAATTTTGCCGCAATTTGCTCTTGGGTTTCACCGATAATATGACGGCGCTCGGAATGTCCGATCAAAATCGTTTTAATACCGAACTCTTCGAGTTGTTCAAGCGCAATCTCTCCGGTAAAAGCACCGTTTTTGACGGGATAAGCGTTTTGAACTCCGATCAATACGTTACGTGGATCGTGATCGAGAGCGGTAAACGGAGGAAATACGATCACCGTATCGTTTATATCGTTGGCAGAGACGAATGATTCTACGACCGCCATATAGGCTCGTGTCTCTTGACGCGTTTTGTTCGCTTTGAAATTAGCGCATAAAATCATA
>NZ_JAEMQA010000051.1:26273-57980 GCF_022759005.1 Sulfuricurvum sp.
CCTTCCAACAATTCCAACGATGCACCGCCTCCCGTTGAAATAAATGTCATCTCTTCATCCAAACCGATGCGTTGTACCAAATCAGCGGTATCGCCTCCTCCGACAACGGTCGTCGCGTATGAATCGGCAACAAAATGGGCAATTTTATTTGATCCGCGAGCAAAACGGTCCATCTCATAAACCCCCATCGGTCCGTTCCAAAGAATCGTTTGAACATCACTAAGCACCTGACGATACAAACGTACCGTCGCCGGTCCGATATCCAGTCCCATCCACCCTTGCGGAATTTCCTGAACACTGCACAAACGACTTGTTGCATCGGCAGCAAATTTTTCTGCGGCAACCACATCGACCGGAAGATAAAATTTCACCCCAAGTGTTTTAGCTTCTTCCATGATTTTGAGTGCTTCGCCCAACAAATCATCTTCCACCAACGAATTTCCGACATTGTGTCCTAATGCTTTGAGGAATGTAAACGCCATCCCGCCGCCGATCAAAATTTTATCCACTTTTGGCAAAAGGTTGATCAGTGCTTCGAGTTTTCCTGAAACTTTTGAACCGCCGACGATCGCCGCGAAGGGACGCACAGGACGTTCTAATAACGTGCCGAAAAATTGAATCTCTTTTTGGAGCAAAAACCCTGCGGCTTTATGTTTTTGGTCGAAGTGCGCGGTAATTCCTTCAACCGAAGCGTGGGCACGGTGGCTTACGCCAAATGCATCATTAATATAGATTTCTGCCATCGAAGCAAGTGCTTGGCTGAGTTCAGGGTCGTTTTTTGTCTCCCCTTTTTCGAAACGGAGATTTTCCAACAGTAAAATTTCACCCGCTTTGAGGTCGGATGCAAGTTTTTTTGCACTCTCTCCGACCACATCTTCGGCCATTAGAACATCTACTTTTAAGAGCTGATGCAGTCGTCGAGCAATCGGCGCCAAAGTATACTTTTCATCCGGTTCCCCTTTTGGACGCCCGAAGTGTGATGCCAAGATAATGGCACAATTTTGATCAAGACAATAATTGATCGTAGAAAGTGCGGAGCGGATACGGCGATCATCGGTAATATTGCCGTAATCGTCCATCGGAACATTAAAATCACAACGGATAAATACTTTTTTGCCTTGAATGTCACACTCTTTGATGTTCAATAATTCCATTTTTTCCTCTTACTGTAAGATTACTAATTCTATTTTCATTCCGTCATCCCCGCGAAGGCGGGGATCCAGCTAGATTCCCGCCTTCGCGGGAATGACTTTAGACTTTACTAATAAACAACGCCATTTCGATCAAACGGTTCGAATAACCCCATTCGTTATCGTACCATGCCATGATTTTAATCATGTTTCCGCCAATCACCTGAATCAAATCATCCGCCACTGTGGCACTGAACGATGATCCGACAAAGTCCTGCGAAACACGATAACGCTCATCGACTTCCAAAATTCCCGCCATGGCACCCGACGCATACGATTTGAAAAGGGCGCTGATCTCCTCTTTGGTCGTAGAGCGTTGGACCACAACGTTCAAATCAACCATCGAGACGTCCGGCGTCGGAACACGGACGCTTTGCCCGTGCAATTTTCCCTCCAAATTCGGCAATACGATACTAATCGCTTTTGCCGCGCCCGTTGTTGTCGGGATCATATTGAGTGCCGCCGCACGGGAACGGCGCATATCGGTTCCATGTGCCGAGTCGATGATCGCCTGCCCGTTTGTGTAGGCATGAACCGTCGTCATCAGCCCCTTTTCGATTCCGAACGTTTCATCGATAATCTTCGCGATCGGTCCCAAACAGTTCGTCGTGCACGATGCGTTGGAGATGATCGCCTCACCGTTGTAGAGGTGTTCGTTTACCCCCAACACGAACGTCGGGATCGCACTGTCCTGAGTCGGAGCGGACAAAATAACCTTTTTGACCCCTTTGTCCAAATGGTGGCGTGTCGATGCTCCGGTCAAAAACAGACCGCTGCACTCAAAAACGACATCTGCTCCCAAAGAACCGAAATCGAGATTTTGAGGATCTTTTTCACACAGGATCCGAACTTTGTTCTTACCGATCTGAAGATACCCCTCTTCTACGATCCGTACATCCGCTTTGAATGAACCGTGTACCGAATCATTTTGAAGCAAATAGACTATCATGTCAATCGACGCCATATCATTGATAGCGATCAATTCCACATCCTCACGCATCGCGATCAATCGGGTAACACATCGCCCGATCCGACCAAATCCGTTCAATGCAATCTTCAATGCCATCATCTAATCCTAAACCGACATAATATAGGGGGTGATTTTACCAAAAATCAGTTATAATTTCGATTAAAATAAAGTTGAGGCTTATGAAGCTTGCACTCTATGGCGGAAGTTTTGATCCGCCCCATGCCGGTCACGTTGCCGTCGTTACCAAAGCATTAGATGTTTTGGACATCGATAAGCTGATTATTGTCCCCGCATGGCGCAATCCCTTCAAATCCTCCGTTATCGCCGACGGAGCGATTCGATACGACTGGCTCAAAACCATTTTTGCCTCTTTTGAGAAAGTAGGGATCAGTGATTTTGAGATCACTCAGAATCGGAGTGTTTTTACGATCGAAACAGTAGAGCATTTCGCTCCGACATTTGATAAGATTTATCTCATCATCGGCGCCGATAATCTTGAGAGTTTACACCGATGGCACCGTTATGAAGAATTAAAACGACGAGTCACATGGGTCGTTGCATCACGAGACGGGATAGCGATTCCGGAGGGGATGATCCATCTATCGGTAGAGGTCCCGATCTGTTCGAGTGACATTCGCCGTACTCTGACTTCGCTCGGGCTGGAGAGTGAGCTCGAATCCAAAATATTAACCTATTACAAGGAAAACCTGTGAATTCACGCATTGAAAAAATTAGCGCTATTCTCGACCAGAATAAAGCCGAAGCGATCGAAGTATTTGATCTCAAAGAGGGTGATTATTTCGCCGATTACGTCATTATCGCCTCTTCATTGGGAGAGCGTCATACACTGGCACTCCTCGATCACCTCAAAAAAGGGTTAAAACCCGAAGAACAATTCCTCTATGTTGATGAGAGCGGTGACTGGGTCGCTATCGATTTGGGCGATATCCTGATCCATATCCTCACTCCGCAATACCGTGCCAAATACGATTTGGAAAGCTTTTTGGGTGAAATTGCCGCACGCAAAAATAAAGCGTAACGGATTTTTATCCTCTCTACGCTAATTAAACATCTCTAACTTCTCGAAATCAACGATATTAGCAGGCTCAACCGCCATTACATCATGGGAATACGAAAGATTTTTATGATTGGAAATACCGCTAACGTATCGAATCATTGAGCTCAAATTTTCCAGATTGAAATACCCTTTTTTATTGTCTTTGGAGAGTTCATCCAATCGTCGATTTTTCACGTTGGTGTAGATGACAAAGGGGACCATGTATTCGTCTTTATACGGCGGTAAAAATCCATGCCCGTTATTTTCGAGATTGATGTTTTCACCATGATCGGAAAGATAGACCAAAAGTAGTTTTTTGCCTTTGAAATGGTCAAAAATTCGGCTTACGACATAGTCGGTATAGTAGATCGTATTGTCATACTCTTCGACTACATTTTTCGCCGGATTAAAGAGTGCCGTTTGTTTGTTGTAGCGATTGACATAATCCGAATGAGATCCCATTAGGTGCAATAAGTACATCTCTTTTTTTGAATTGAGCGGTTGTTTCTCCAAATATTCCAGCAAAACCTCATCAAGTGAGGCATCGAGATAATTGAGATTCGCAAAAAAAGTGCCGTTGGCTTCTGATGCCATCGAAGTAATCGTCGAATCATTTTTCCCTGCACGCCCTTGATTCGAAATCCAATACGTATCGTATCCGTTGGCTTTGAAATGGGTCAGTAGCGATCCCGAATGGATATAACGGTTTTCATAATAATGGACGTTTGCTTCGGTCAAATCGATCGGGATCGAATATCGGGTTTGATTGGTCGGAGCGATCGCGTTAAAAAGATAGAAATTTTTTGAACCTTGCAATGAGCTCATAAACGGTGTTGTGGGAGAGCTATACCCATAAATCGCCATGTGATTTTTATTGACACTCTCTCCCATGATGATTATGATCTTATCGTAAAGCTGATTTTTCGCATTTGCTTTTGGGATAACCAAATGAGCGATAAACTCTGCTCTGGTTTTTAAGATGTGATCGATTTTCTCTTTGTCCTCGATGACGGTACAGATTTCACACGGAACACTGAACGGCTCAAACTCCCTCAAGGGATTGATAAATAACGTCACGCTCAAAAGGATCAAAATAAAAACGCCTGCTCCGATCATCCTAAAAACTTTATATGAATGGGTGAAATGTCTCAAAAATTTGAACAAGAGAAACAGCACGAAGAAGGTAAAAACCCCTAATGCATAATCTCGGTAATCGACGTAATGGCTCAAATACTCTTTTGTTTCGTAGACCGGCGATAAAAAAGCGACTTCGATACGGGGCTTGATATCCGCCAATGCGTATCCCCAATGCAGTGCAATATGCCCGATCACTATATTGCTAAGATTGATGAAGATGATAAAAATTGAAAACAGTATCTTGCTGAATTTCGGTATGACAATGAGCAAAACAAGGGTTATCGACAAAAACAGCGAATGGGTCGGATTGGGAGAGAAGATCAACTGAGGAAGCATCGTCAAAATTGAGATAAGTGTACCGAAGTAAAAATAGGATTTATTGGTATGAAACTCTATTTGGATATTTTTTTTCACGTGTCACTTTTTAATGTCGAAAGATTAGAATTAAGAACTTAAAGGTGAATGAAAGAAGATGGTGCGCCCGAAGGAATTCGAATCCCTGACCGCCGGTACCGCAAACCGGTGCTCTATCCAGCTGAGCTACGGACGCATCTTTTAATGAGAACGAAATTATATCCTATAAAGCTTATAATTATCTGAGTTGGTTGATTTTTAAAACAAATTCTACTTCAGCTTTCGATAAACGGAGCTCTTTGGCGATGGTATCGATATCAACACCCTGATTGTAGCGGCTAATCACTTTTTCATCATCCATACCGCTAATCGATGTCGGAAGAGAGAGATTGCGAATGCGCTCTTCAAGATAGCGGAGACGATTTTCGGTTTTCTCTTTGTATACACCGAATGTCTCTTCGATGGTTGTGAGCGACTCCAAGATTGGAACCGAGAGTTCGTTGACCTCACGCCCGAGTTCGGCATGGAGCGAATTTTGTTCACGGGGAACACTCTCTTGAAGCGATGTTACAATCTCCAACTCTTGCTTGAGCCGTTTATCCATCGCAAACAGTTCACGGTGCAGATCATCCACCGCTTTTGCGATTGAACGGATCTGAGAGGAGACTTCCCCCTCTTTGGTGACGATATAGTAGATAAGTCCTACAACTACTACCGTCAGCACAACAAGTGCTATTTCGATTGAATGATTCATTCAAGCCCTTTTAATTGGCGAATCATAATCCGTTCGCACGCCACCATAAAATAGCCCCATGCCTCTTTGTCCCGTACATGAATTTTCTCAATTTTAGCCAGAGTGGGTTCGATTGCTTCAAAATAAAAAGCGATCTCCCGTTTTGGAAAAGTAGGAATTTCAACACGCCCATAGTAGCGTTTTCCAACTTCCAATACCTCTGATGTGAGCTTGAAGTGTTCCAGTCCGATACTCTCGATCAATCCAGTCGATGCAAGAGCAAGTCGCTTCAAATTCCCATGAACAAGCAGGTGTTCGATCTTGTCCATCTTTCGATAGAGTTCAGCGAGGATATTGAGAATAAGGATGCTGGTTTCATCCGCTTCACCGCGCATTTTGGCATGCTTAATCCCCTGCGTGATCGAATTTTCTTCCGATTCGCCAATAACATTAAATTCCCGCTCAAACGTATCCGTATTTTCCCCTAACTCTTCGTATGCCAAATCGAGTGTCGAGGGAACCAATCTTATATTGTCCATATTAGTACCTTATCTAAAATAATCAAACCAAGAAATACAAATCCCAAATATCCGTTTACGGTAAAAAAGGCCCGATCGATTTTTGTAAAATCTTTACGAACCAGATAGTGTTCATACGTCAGCATCCCTGCGGCAAAAATAACCGCTAATTCACCAAATGAGCCTAGCGCTGCCACATACACGAACCCCCCCCAAAAGAGAACGCTCACGATATGGAAAAATGCCGATATTTTGAGTGTCGCCGAACTACCGAATCGCGAGGGGATAGAGTGCAAACCGTTGCTCTTGTCAAACTCCATATCCTGCAGCGAATAGAGCAAATCAAACCCTGCAACCCAAAAAACAACGCCAATGCTCAGCAGCACCGACCATAAAGGGGTATTCCCCAATACCGCAATCGCTCCCGCCATCGGTGCGAGTCCGAGTGAAATCCCAAGGACGATATGGGCCATCGAACTAAATCGCTTGAAATACGAGTAGCTGAGCAACACCATCAAAACCGGAAAACTCAGATAAAACGCTGTCTCATTGACAAAATAGGCAACTGCCATAAAAACAAGGGCATTGACCGTCGTAAAAATCGCAATGGACGCTCCGTCCAAACGGCCATCAACACTTGGACGATTCGCAGTTCGCGGATTTTTTGCATCAAACACACGGTCAACGTAACGGTTAAACCCCATAGCCGCATTTCGGGCACTCATTGCAGCCAATGTACCTAGGATAAGCAATTTAAACCCAAACCATCCGTTCGCGGCGACGATCATTGCTATAAAGATAAACGGCAGAGAAAAGACGCTGTGTTGAAACATCACGAGCTCGTTAAAATCCTGTAACCTTTTTCTCAACCGTTTCACACGTTTCCTTATCAATCAAATGACTTTTATTTTATCGTAAAAACTCTTTAAGGGTGCCTTATCAAAACGGATCCCCTCCCATGCGGTATAATGTCAACCATGAAACAATTAGCAATTATCGGCTCCACGGCATCGGGAAAAAGCGATTTGGCACTTTCTTTGGCACGAGAATGCAACGCTGAGATTTTGTCGATTGATTCACTAAGCATCTACAAAGAGATCGATATTGCCTCGGCAAAACCCTCCAAAAACGAACTGAATCTCATCCGGCACTTCGGCATTGATCGACTCTCACCGGATGAAACCGCAAGCGTATTTACCTTTATCGATGAATACCGCCGAATAGAGGAACACGCCTTATTTGCAGGTAAAAATATTATCATTGTAGGGGGGAGCAGCTTTTATCTCAAAAGCATGCTCGATGGGCTCTCCAAAATTCCGGAATACTCTGCAAAAACACTTCTGAGCGCCAAAGAGATGTTGGGTAATTTGGAAGAATGTTATCGATTGCTCAGCAGTGTCGATCCTCACAGCATGGAGAAAATTGCTCCGAATGATCGTTACCGAATCGAAAAACTGCTACTGATTTATCTCGAATCTTCCATTCCCCCTTCAAAATGGTTTCAAGATCATCCCCCAGTGCCGATCATCAATGAATGTCCGGTGCTGAATTTACACATTGAACGCGATACCTTGAAAGAACGGATTAGTTTGCGAACACAAAAGATGTTCTCCATGGGGCTAATCGACGAAGTCGCGGAACTGGAGCGTCTTTACGGCAGAGCTCCAAACAGCATGAAAGCAATCGGCATTATCGAAGTGTTGGAATATTTAGACGGAAAAATTACCAAAGAAACATTGCAAGAGCTGATTACAACCCATACTGCGCAATTGGCCAAGCGCCAGCAAACATTCAACGCGCATCAATTCGCCCTCGATGCGAGCGGTAGCAGTGCTGAACTCTACACAAGAGCCAAAAAGCTCTTACAATAGAGCCAAAGCATCTTTGGCCAATTTTCCCCATGCCGAAGCAGGATCAGCCTTGATACTCGCATTAAATGCATCTCTGGCCTCTCGCTTGTGACCTAGACGCTGTTCGATCGCTCCGATCAAATATTGCTGACGAGAACGTTTTTCATTACTCAATTTTTGTTTATTCAATGTTTTTAGTGTATTGAGGGCATCGGTATCTTTGCCTAAATTTTGATACGACTGTGCCAACGTAAATTCAATAAACGGACTTTGGGTATACGTTTTCGTTCTCTCTTGCAATGCCATGACTTTTCGTCCGTAGGTTTGTGTCATCGCTTCATCTTTGCGTTTAAGTCCCAAACTCACCATTTGGTTGTAGCGTTCGATATCTTTGAAATCGTTCGGAAATGCCGATTCGACCGCTTTGATGTTTCGAATCATCGCATCGCTATCGCCAACCCGTTGTGCTGTATCAAACATGATACGGTAAATATCATTCAGCGGCGGATTTTTTTCAACACCGAGTAGGGTAATAAGTTCATTTCCCCCTTTGATCGCATCTTTGTATTCGCCCAATTCAAACTGTGTTTTGACCAAACGATACAGCCAAAGTTCCCGTTCAGCAACCGAAGGGGCCTTGAGATGACGTTGCGCGATCGTTTTTGCCGCAGGAAACTGCGTCGTTTTCAGTGCGCAGTTGAACAATGACTCATCCCATTCGAGAAGCAATTTGACTTTGTACATTTTTTGGAGCTTCATCGCTTCGACACATTTTCCCTGCTGGAGGTAATTTTTCGTCAAACCGATCGCACTCTTTGTGATGATTGACGTTGTTTCAGGGAATTCGGCTGAGTCAAGTCGATAGAGATCGCTCTCAATATCTAAAATGGCTTTATAGTTTTTCTCTGCAAGCAAAAGTTGTGCTTTCTTATAGAGTGCTTTTTTTCCTACCGCGTCATTGCCGTAACGTTCGATCAGATCATCGTATTTTTTGATCAATTTGGTCGTATTCTTATCCCCATCATCAAAAAATAATCCGTCTTTTGCATGACGTATCTCTTCGGCATATTCACCGTATTTGAATTGCTCAAGATATTCATTGAACCGTTTTAACGCTTCATTTCGTTTTCCCGCTTTAGCGAGCTGAAGACCAAGATTTCGAAGCAGCAGTTGATAATCATCTAATTTTTTATCGGTTTTGTTTAACAATGCTTCAGTTATCCGTGCTGCCGTCTTCGGAGCATCCCGATCGAAAAAGGTTTCTGCCATGGTCATTGCTTCACTTCGCACTTCGCTAAAATAACCCGGATTGGCACTTGCGATTTTATCGACGTATTCGGAGGCCTTTTTAAGATCGCCATTGCTTGAGAGCTCTAGTTGAGCAAGATTGAAAGCCGCTTTCGATGCGATTGCAACATCCGAAGTCGTGGTCAATGCCCGCTCATAAAAGTTTCTGGCTTTTTTCAGATCACCCGTTGTTTCGGATTGCTCCGCTTTGTAAACCATGCCGAGCGGTGCAAACGGACTCTCTTCATGTTCATCGAACAGTCGATCGAAATAGTAGTCGGCATCGTTGACTTGTCCCAGTTTGCTATAGGCATTCGCCGTATAGGCAAGCACCTCTGCAACATTGGAATCACCCGAGTATTCGCGCATAAACTTTTTCGATGCGGCAAGCAATTTCTCAAACTCTCCAAGCTGATGGTAGGCACGAATCTGATACAGCATCAACTCGTTTTTAAAGACAGTATTGGGATACTCTTTGAGTGTATCATTCACTTTTTCAAGAACGGTATCGTATTTTTTAGCCACGTACGCTTTTTTCATGTCCATATAATCGGTGACATCTTGAACACGGCTGATCTTGATTGGGTTGCCTTTGAGGTCAAGCCCACCGACATAAGGGGGAGAATTTTTGGCTACCTTGATCGGGAAATTGATCGCATTTGGAGATACGGACCCTTTATCCACAAGAGGGAGAGTCCTTTTATACCCGACAACACTCCAATGAGTCGCATTTTTCACATCATTTTGATAGGTCTGAGCTTCTTTAGTAAGATCGAAATTGATCGGCATCAATTTCATTTTTGCCTTCGGAAGGAGAGTAATGACATACCCTTTTGCGGAAGATGCGGCAGAAATTTTTAGAAGTTCATTGTCAATCGGGGAAAAACTGTGTTTTGGAGCACGAGAGAAACGGCAATCTATCCGCCGTGTTTCACCAAATTCATCGACGCTCGATTCACAAGCAAAAGGGGTAGAGTCTCTTAGATGAAATACACTGTATTTTTCTCCCCCCTCTTTACCGCTTTGGATCGAGAGTTCTAGCGCAAAAAGGGGAAGAGACAGGGAGAGTAAGATCCAATATCGCAATACTTCCCCCTACTGTTCCTTTTAATAGCCGCTATTATACACGAACAGCGTAATAACTTTCAACAACGGATTTACGGCGAAAACGGCAAAAATGGTTCCGACAGCCGCAATCCCGATGATCGTTTTGAGTGATAACGACGCATTCATGAAATAAAATTGGTTGTATCCGACCATCGGCTCTTTCATGAACATAAATACGATCAATTTGAGGTAATAGTACCCTGCGATTGCCGAGTTCAATGCCATAATCAATGCCAATACGGTATAGCCCGATGTGACGGCTGATCCGATCATGTACATTTTACCCCAGAACAGACCGAACGGCGGGATCCCTGCGAGAGAGAGCATAAAGAGACCCATCATCACCGCTCCCATCGGCATCGTTTTAACCATACCTGAGAATTTCTCATACGGATGGTCTGAACTTTGCCCCGGAAGAAGGTTCTTTTGACGGTTTACCCATATCATAGTAAACGCTCCGAGATTGGTAAAGCTAAACAATGCCCAGTACAAAAAGAGTCCTGTATTCGATTGTGTTGTACCGATAAGCACTGCCGCCATAACGAATCCGGCATGGCTGATCGAACTGTACGCCAACATCCGTTTAACGTCGCTTTGCACCAACGCCCATATGTTTGAAGCCGTCATTGTCACAACGACACCGATATACAAAATCACTTGAAGCCATGCGACACCGCTGTGTACCAAGAACTCAAACAAACGCATCGCAACGACAAACGCCGCGATTTTCGGAACGATAGACATATATCCCGCCAACGCTGCAGATGAGCCTTCATACACATCCGGTGTCCACGTGTGAAACGGAACCATCGAGAGTTTGAATCCGAATGCCGCAATCATAAACGCCATAGATAACAGGACATACCCGATATTGCTGTAGTGATCTTCGGCCAAAATCGTTGCGATTTGGTTCATCTCTACTGAACCGCTGATCGCATACAAGATCATCGACCCGAACGCATAAAAACCGGCTGCCAAAGCACCCATCGTGAAGTATTTGACTGCCGCTTCAAACGATTTTGAACGGTTGTGCAACGCGATTAGTGTGTACAAAGCCAATGATGCCGTCTCAAGACCGATGAAAATCATAATCAGATTGTCGGTTGCGACCATAAACTGAAAACCTGCGATCATGAACAAGAATAGGGCGAAATATTCCGGATAATCGTATTCATGGAACCGTTTTGAAGTGAGCGCCAAAGGGATAAAGAGCATCGAACCCGCAACGATGATAATCTGAGACATAATCGCGATTCCGTCCATCAACATCACATCAAAGAATCCTAAGATGGTTCCGTTTTTGAGGAAAAGACCTCCGAAATCAACCAATGCGCCCAAATCCAGCAACAGAAATAGCAACGCTATCATGACGTAGAGTGATTTGTGCAATCCCCCCTTTGCCAGATCAATAATCAAAATTGACAAGGCACCGACAACTGCGATGAGCATCGGAGCCAGTGTCGCTATGTTCAGCGACCCTAATGCAACATGAATCGGCTCTAACATTAGTACGCCTCCTGCATAGTATTTGTTCCGTTTTTACCTGAGAGATCAGGAATACGGACTTTTGCTTCTGCACTTTGTGCTTTGTCATGCATTAGCTGAATAACCGATTCAACGCTGTTGTTGATAGGCTCTAGTATCGGTTTTGGATAGACACCGAGCCATATAGCGACGATTGTCAACGGAATCAATCCAACGAGTTCGGTTTTATTGATATCTTTGAGCTTTTTGTTCTCTTCATTGGTTACATTACCGAAAAATGCTTTTTTATACGCGCTAAGCATATAGATTGCGCCCACGATAATTGCCGTACCCGCAGTCAATGTCAACATGTGCGACTGTTTGTAAAACCCGAGTAAACTCAAGAATTCCCCGACAAAATTAATCGTAAGCGGCAAACCTACGGATGCCATCATCATAATTCCGAAAATTGTCGCATAGCGTGGCATTACCGAAGCAAGTCCTCCGAATTCAGACATCAATTTTGTATGACGGCGATCATAAATTACGCCGACAAGCAAGAACAGAGCACCCGAAACGACACCGTGTGCCAGCATCAAGAAGACCGAACCGCTTACCCCTTCGACGTTCAATGCGAATGTTCCGAGGATAATAACCCCCATATGGGAGATCGAGCTGTACGCAACAACTTGTTTAATATCTTCTTGCGCATACGCCACCATAGCGGTGTAAATGATCATGATAATCGCGATGACTGCAATCGGGATCATAAAGAAAACGGACGCATCCGGAAACAGCGGCAATGAAAAACGGACAAACGCATAGGTTCCCATTTTGAGCAAAATCGCTGCCAAGATTACCGAACCGATGGTCGGTGCTTGACCGTGTGCGTACGGAAGCCATGTATGGAACGGGAACATCGGAACTTTGATCGCAAATCCCAAGAAAAATGCAACAAAGAGCCATAGTTGGAAATTTTCCGGCAATATCAAGCGATACCACTCAAGAATAGCGAAACTCCATTGACCTGTCGCTTGGTAATAAAAATATGCCATAAAGAGCATACCGACGAGCATTACCAGTGATCCCGTAAAGGTATACAAGAAAAATTTAACCGATGCATAAATACGAAGCGGTCCACCCCATGCACCGATGATATAAAGCATCGGTACCAATGAAAATTCCCAAAACACATAGAACACAATTGCATCCAATGCCGCGAACACACCTACCATCGTCATTTCAAGGAAAAGCAACGTGATAATCAAATCTTTGATACGTCGTTTTTCCGTCAATGACGCTATCCCGATCAACGTAAAGAACGTAGAAAGGATAATGATAAAGAGCGAAATACCGTCAACCCCAAGCAGATAATTAATTCCGAATGCCGGAATAAGCGGAGCCGCTTCCATAAACTGCATCCCTGAAACCATCGGATCGTACGCATACCACAACCACAATGAGAGTAAAAACTCGATCCCCGCAACCGCAATACCATAAGCACGTATGCTGTCTTTGGTGACAACGAACCCGAGCATTGCCGCCAATGCCGGGAAGAAAATTAAAAGTGTTAAAATATGATCTATCATCATTACTCCTTAAGCGCCAACAACGTTGTATCCAACGGTAAAGGCAACGGCAAGAATCGACAATACCACCAAACCGACAACCATCCAGCGAAGCATCGTTGAAAGGTTCCCGTTTTGGATGTCACGCGTATTCTCTCCCGTTTTGTAAATTCCGTTTGCAATGGCATCAACAGTCGCATCAACGATTTTAAGGTCGATTTGTTTCCATGCAATGCGTGAAAGTTCCGCGTACGGTTTTGCAAAAATTTCTTCATACATTTTAGGAATATAGTATTGATTCCACAACAATTTATAGAAGAAACTTTTCTCCATTGCCGAAGAACCATCGGGTACACTGCTCCAATTGCTGTATTTTTTATACGCAAACAAAATTGCCGCAATAACAAACAGCTGTGTTCCGATCGTCATAATCCAAAAGGTTGTGTGATCATGTACGTGATACTGTGTTGCAGGAAGCAAATTCATCACCAATTGGAAATAGGTCATTTTAAATGATCCCGCAATGATCGCCAAAACAAGCAACGGTGACATCGCTACAAGCATAAATTTATACGCTTCATGCGGATGGATACCGAACAGTTTGTAACGCTCTTCTCCGTGGAAGATCAACGCAACAAGACGGAATGAATAAAACGCTGTCAATCCTGCCGTCAATAGCAACACGGTATAGATAACATAGTGGTGTTCGACAAATCCGACTTCCAAAATCAAATCTTTTGAGAAGAATCCGGCAAACGGATAGATCCCAGCCAATGCAACCGACGCAAGGGTCATCATAACGAATGTCCCTTTCATCACTTTGCGCAATCCCCCCATTTTGAACGGGTCTAGTTCATCGTGCATTGCGTGCATGACGTTACCTGCACCCAAGAATAAGAGTGCTTTGAAGAACGCGTGCGCCATAAGGTGGAACAATGCAACCCAATAGGCACCCAATCCTGCCGCTACGAACATGTATCCGAGTTGTGACAACGTAGAGTAAGCGATGATCCGTTTCATATCACGGTTAACAAGTGCCATCGAAGCCGCAAAAAGGGCTACAAATGCACCGAGGCTCGCGATGAAGATCCCGACATTCGGAATCAAATCATAAATCGGATTTGCACGAACGACGAGATAAACCCCTGCGGTAACCATCGTCGCGGCATGGATCAATGCCGAAACCGGAGTTGGACCCTCCATCGCATCGGCAAGCCATGTATGAAGCGGGAATTGAGCCGATTTACCCATCGCACCGATAAAGAGGAAAATACCGATCCAAGTAATGATCACGGGCTGAAGGTTTCCGATCTCAGAAAATACCACGTCGTATTGAAGTGATCCGACATTCCAATAAACCAAGAAAATACCGATCAGCATCCCAAGGTCGGCGATACGGTTCATAATGAACGCTTCGTTTGCCGCCCAAGTGGCTGACTCTTTGTGATACCAGAATCCGATAAGACCCCATGAACACAAACCGACCCCTTCCCATCCGATGAAAAGTCCGGCGAAGTTATCGCTCATAACCAAAACCATCATCGAGAATACGAACGCTGAGAGCCATGCAAAAAAGCGGTTAAACCCTTTATCATGGTCCATGTATCCGATGGAATAAACATGAACAACCGTAGAGACGATGGTTACAACCATCATCATCACGACGCTCACTTGATCCACGACAAATCCGAACGGGATATACAGATCTCCCGTCGCTATCCACGTCATCATCTCCGTATGAACGGTATGACCGCCCATCACATATGTGAGCAAAATCGTACTGCTCACAAATGAGGTAAACAATAGCCCTGATGCGATGATCCCTACCTGTTGCGACTTAGGCGATCTAGCAAAAAGAGATGAATAAAGCGACCCTACCAGCGGAGCAAACAGCGCAATATATAAGTAAAGTTCCATACCCTATCCTCGCATTGAATTCATTTGATCGAGATCGATCTTACCGGTACGTTTGTACCATACGATGAGAAGCCCAAGTCCGATCGCCACTTCTGAAGCTGCAATCGCGATAATAAAAAAGGCAAACATTTGGCCGCTCAAATCACCGATATAATGAGAAATTGCAGCAAAAGCAATGTTTGTTGCGTTCAATAAAATTTCGGTTGCGAAAAAGAGCATCAAAAGGTTTTTACGGCGCATAACCCCGATCAAACCGATTACGAATAATACACTTGCTAATACAAGATAATGTGTCAATGTGATTGCCATCAGTGTCCCCCTGCTTCCGGTTCAAAACCTTCATCCAAACCGCCGATCTCTTCTTCTTTCATCAGGGTCAATGATTTGTCCATTTTCTTACCGGCCAATACGATTCCTCCGATCATGGCAACAAGCAACATAACGGCTGCCAATTCAAACGGGACTAAATATTTGGTAAACAAAACCATACCGACCGCTTGTGAATTTCCAATATTTTCCTGGATAGGGTAAAGTGCTTGAATGTTATTAGAGACAATCGGAGCTACGAAAATCGTCACGACCATAACCGCTGCCAATACACCCAAAACAAAAACAATTTGAGGATTCGTCCCTTTTTCAACAACATTTCGTGTGGTATCGAAAAACATCATCCCAAACGCATACAATGCCATCACCGCACCGGTGTAAACAATAATTTGAATAACACCCAAAAAGTCGGCACCCAAAAGAAAGAAAAATGCCGAGATAAAAATCATCCCTGCCGCCATCGCGGTAAGTGCGTATAGCGCTTGACTCGTCATAACCGTGATGGTGAACATCACAATGGTGAGAGCCGCAAACAGATAAAAAGCAATTGCTTCAAACATTCCTACTCCTTAATACGCCAACGGGGTCTTTTTGACCGACGCGTCGCTTCCTGGGATAATGGCACCGAAGCCTGGATACTCTGCTTGTTCACCTGCTTTGAGCATATCAAGCGGTGTGAGCATATCGTCTTTAATCACGAAATGGGCACGTTGTTCCGAAGCGTTTTCATAGCGTTGTCCATGAACAATCGCAAGTTCCGGACACACTTCCGCACAGTAACCGCAGAAAATACAACGTCCCAAATTGATGCTGTATTCGGTTACCTCCTTGCGGCTGTTCTCATCGATACGGGTGTCCATACGGATACAATCAGAGATACAGATTTTTTCACACAATCCGCATCCGATACAACGCTCATACCCAGATTCCCACAAACGCAAAAGTTTATGAACCGCACGGTAACGCGGTCCGATAGGGAGTTTTTCGAGCGGGTATTGCACTGTATGGATATCGAATTTGATCATCTCGCGCAATACAACCCAAAGCCCTACGAAAAGCTCACCGCTAAATGTACGCTTTACGACTTGTTTAAACTTATCCCATCCTGTGGTTGGATAATTTTCAATATCGACGTAATAATACGCCGATGATTCGCTTACATTGCGATCTGTAAATACTTCTTCATGATGCATAATCCAACCTCCTTAGAACATCATCACGATACCGGTGCCAACAACGTTGAGCACCGCGATCGGCATTAAAACTTTCCAACACAACCACATCAACTGGTCAGGTCGAATATCCGGCCAAGCAGCACGTGTCCAAAGGAAAAAGAAAAAGAAAAACGACACTTTCAACAAGAGCTGAATTGCACCCGCAATCGTACCGTCCCCGAAACCGCCCAAGAAGACGATTGAAATAACAAACGAGATAAAGAACATATTCGCATATTCACCGATGAAGAACATCCCCCAACGCATACCCGAATACTCCGTACCGAAACCGTCAATAATCTCATGGTCGTTTGCAACAAGGTGAAACGGCGTACGACCTGTTTCCGCAAATGCCGCGATCCAAAACAATACAAACGCAACCGGCTGTGACCATACGATCCAGTGAGTGATTCCTCCGGCTTGGTAGTTGTTGATGTCGATTAACGACAATGAACCCACCATCATCAGCGGAGCCAACAACGCAAGGCCGGTGATCACTTCATACGAAATGAAAATCGCCGCACTACGTGCTGCAGAGATCAACGACCATTTATTCGCTGATGCCATACCCCCAAGAAGCGGACCGTAAAGCCCGATTGCCATAATCGCGAGTACATATAAAATACCGACATTGATATCCGCTACGATCGGATGCACTGTGTATCCGAATACCGTAAACTGCGGCCAAAACGGAATCGCCGCAGACGCCATAAACGCTGTCGCAGCGGTAATAATCGGTGCAATTTTAAAAATCGGTTTGACAACGTTTTGCGGGATAATATCCTCTTTGGTAAAGAGTTTGATCCCGTCCGCCGCGACTTGAAGCAATCCAAACGGACCTACGTGCATTGGCCCAAGACGGCGTTGCATGAACGCCAGTACTTTACGCTCGAAATAGGTCCCAAGACCCGCAAGCGCTGAGAAGATTAACAAGATGACAACGATTTTTGCAATCGTCTCAATAATGAATGCTACATCCATGCTTTACACCTTTTGAATTGATACACTGGTAAAACGGTAGCCGTCAAACAGTGCTTCAGAATTAATGTCGGTATCAAATGTCGGAAGATAGGTAATATCTCCCTCAATTTTACCGTCTTTGATAACCGTTACGGTCACATCACCGTGTGCGGTTTTAACATTGACGCGATCTCCTTCGCTCCATCCTGAGGCTTCCATAGCCGAAGCAGAGGCGTATAATCCGCCTTTGCTTTGGAGTTGGTGCGCACGGGCGGTAAACGGCGAAAATTGAAGTACCGGGTTAGCCAAATAGAGCACTTTGTCATTGATCGCTTTGGTAGCGTCAAAAGCACTCACGCTCTCATCACCATTTGTAGCTACATCCTGAATATCCAAAACATACCCGCGAACCTCTTCACCCGCATTAGTGTAATGGTTCGGCAATGCATCGAACTCAATCGCTTTGAATCCTGCGCCAAGAGGAAGTTGAGCCGTATACGCAATCGTGTGTTTCGCGTTCAATCCTAATGCGTTGGCAATATCATTCAAAACATACCCGTTATACGGCAATGCCGCATTGGTTGGGTTGACTTGTTTATCGATACTGCTCAACGTCCCCTCTTGCTGATTCAAAGCCGGCATATCCAAATCCCCGTTTCCGAGTGCACTGAGGGTAAAGTTGCCGTCGGTGTTGTATCCGATCGTATAACTTCCGCACTCAGCGTCCAAGTCACAGATCATCGCGACACCTAACGTATTAGAGAGATTAGGAATCATCGTAACACTAAACGCGGTATATTTTTCAATCAACGCAACAAGGCGGGCACAGTTGGCGGCATTTGGATGGGTGTAGAGATCTGGACCCACCATTAATGCAAATGTCTCTTTTTTCGCCAAATATTTACTCAATGTATCGGCAAATCCTGCAGGGGCATTCAAAAGGGCAAAAAGGGCATTTTCATCCACTTCTACCTCTTTGGAGACTTTTTTCTTGATCGTTTTGGTGACCTCTTCACTCACCTCTTCTTCCACGCCGGTCTCTTCATTGAGCACTTTTTTCGTCACTGTTTCGGTCACTTTTTCATCCACACTCTCTTCAACCGTTACGGTTTTGGTAGAGTGGAATGTCGAGAGGTACTCTGTAATGCTCGATGGCATCGCGGCTTTGTCTCCGAAAAGATCGAGCATCAAATACAATGCCGCCTCTTCCATCATCGGAGCGTGATTGATTTGAGTGATATTTTTGGACATCCCCTCAATAACCGGATCGTTGATCGGATGGAAATAGAGTCCCGCACCTTTGTTCATGGAGAGGGCATTGTTCATCGCAAAACGGGCATTCGGGTTATCCGTTTTCAAAGCGCTTCCGATCGATACGACGAAATCAGCCGCATGAACCATTTTCAAATCACCGCCGTAGAGTGATTTTCCGCTGATTGTACTGTAGCCGATCAAAAAGTTTTTGAATGCCAACGCTTCGTTATTGACCAATCGAAGACCCAATTTCTCTTTGAGTTTTTGAAGGATCATTGCCTCTTCGTTGGTAATCGTCGAAGTGAACTTGATCGTATCGGCTTTTTTGAACGCATCGAGTGCTTTCTCAAACGCCACAGCATCTTTTCTCACATCGCGATTTTCAAAGTCAAAGCCGTAACGTCCTGCGCCGCACAACGATACATAATTCCACTCGTTTTTCACACGGTAAATTTTCGGTTCGGTATTGGCAATACTGGTGTGCTTGATGTCGTAGCTGATTTGGCACCCAGCAGAGCAGTGCGCACACGTTGCCGGAATCTGTTTATGCTCCCACGCGTTTGACGTGTATTGATAATCTGAACTTACCAACGCACCGACAGGACATACGGATGAACACTCACCGCAGTTGGTACAATCAAGGGTATCGCCGCCGTTAGGGGCAATCAACGATTTGTTGAGTTTATTCCACATCGCGTAGGCGTCTTTCGGCATCGACTCTTTGAATGTTGCTTCAATTGCGTCTGATCCACGGGCTACAGTAGAGAGGGCAGCATCTCCGATCATATCTTTACAGACGGTTATACAACGCTCACACATGATACACAATGCCGGATCGTAGTGGAGCAATCCCCAATTCTGTGCCGGTTTGTGAGTGTCTTTGATCGAATACGTTTGGGAATCGACTCCGACTTCAAGGGTATAGTTTTGAAGTTCACACTCTCCAGACTGATCGCAAACACCGCATTCCAACGGGTGATTTACATCGTATACTTCCATAATCGCACGGCGTTCCGCAAGAATATTCGGAGTGGTTGTCGTAATATCCATCCCTTGTTTCGCTTTTGCATTACACGCATAAACCTGTTTTCCGTCCGCTTCGACCAAACAGATACGGCACGCCAATGTCGGCGAACAGCGCGTCAAATAACAAATTGCCGGAATAAAGATACCATTCGCACGTGCCGCATTAAGAATGTATTCACCCTCTTGGGTTTTAATCGCACGACCGTCTATGGTAATCGTGATTTCATTCATGATTCACTCCCTACCCTCATAATTTTCACCTTTTCAAAACGGTATTGTTCATTCAATCCGCCGAATCCAACATCGTATGCCGGAACCAGCGCAATTGTCCCTTTTAATACAGGATCAAGTTTAAAAATCCGTTCTTGAGTGCTTTGAGGAAATTCAAGGCGAATTTTATCACCATCGCTGATTTTTGCGGCAGCCGCAAATTGAGCTGAACCACTCAATACTGCCTCTTTTTCAAGCTGTTGTGCTTGTGCGGTGTATCCGTTGAACTGATTAACCGGATTGCAGCGATACACAACCGTACCGTTAAACTCCGGTAAATCGTCGATCTCTTCGAGTTTTCCATCCGCGCGGACATCGCGATTTTCTAGCAGATAACCGCGTTGATCTTCACCCAACGCACTGTAGAAATTACCGAGTTCATCAAACACCGATCCGTTAAACCCTTTTTCTTTTGGAAGCTTCGCAGTGTAATCGATGGTATTTTCAGCAACCACACCTAATGACGAAGCAAGATCATTGAGAGTGTACCCTTCATACGAAACAGCGACGTTGGTTGGAAGCACTTGATAGTTCAAACTGACAAATGTCCCCTCTTGGCTGTTTAGAGGTGCCAAGCCTAGATTTACACCACCGAGCGAGCCGATGGTATATGTGCCGGACGCATTGTACCCCACAACACGTTCACCGCCGTTATCCGTATCCAAATCACAGATCAACGAGACGCCGACCGTATTAACGCTCGTCGGAACGACAACAACCGCAAATTCACTGTACGTTTCGATCATAGCACACAAACGGGCAATGTTTGCCGAACGTTTGTGTGTCAATACGTCGCTGCCGATAACAAGTGTTTTTCGTTTTGCACGGGCAAATGTTTTTGCGATACGCGCATACTCTTCATCACCGACGTTTGATTCCGCGCACAAATACCCTTCGTCCAAGCCATCAAAATAAGCGCGGCTCTCTTCGCTTAAATCGGCCGTTTCGAGAAGCGTTTTAGCAAGCATCGCAATAACGCCCTCTTCGGTTCCCACTTCGTATTTTACAAACTGGGTCACTACGTTTTGGAGGAGTTCATCTTCCATCGGGTGCATATACACCACTTTGGCTCCGTTATGACGAGCCGCAGTCGTCATTGCATAACGCACCGCAGGGTTATCACTCGAAACACGTCCGCCGAGGACAATAATGCCGTCGCTTTGCTTGATCGCATCCAAGCTTCCGCCAAAACCAATTTTTCCGCTGATAGAACCAAACGCATTCATAAAATTCTGATACGCTCTTGCCTCTTCGTTATACAGTTTGAAACCCAATTTTTCTTTGAGCGTTTGGAGAATCATCGCCTCTTCGTTGGTAATCAATGAACTAAATCGGATCGCATCGGCATTTTTAATCGCGTCAATAGCTTTTGCAAATTCTTCTCCGTCCTTTGACCCCTCAGATGAGAAATCAAATCCAAAACGTCCCGCACCGCAGAGTGTCGTGTGCTCGAAATCATTCGTAACACGATAAATTTTATCTTTGGCACCGAGTGAATTGGAAGTGTGACGTACTTCATACATCAACGAACACCCTGCCGAGCAGTGGACACACGTTGCAGGGATTTTCGAGAGTTCCCATGCGTTCGCGCTGTATTGAAACTGCGAACTGACCAATGCACCGACGGGACATACCGCGATACACTCACCACAAAAAGTACAATCAAGCGTATCGCTGTTTTTCGGAATAACGGACGATTTGTACCCTCCGAATTGAAGCTCAATCGCATCGTCTCCGATAATCTCATTACAGACATGGACACATTTTTCACACAAAATACACAACGACGGATCGTAGTTGATTAATCCCCAATGCTCGATTTTGCGGTGTTGATCTTTTGCACTGAAATGTTGTGCCGAAATACCAAATTCCAATGTTTTGTTCTGAAGATCACACGCACCCGATTTGTCACATACGCCGCATTCCAACGGGTGATTGACATCGTAGAGACGCATGATATTGGTACGTTCCGCTTTGAGACGATCAGAATCAATTGTAACAGAGAGCCCCTCCGTCGGTGGCGTTTGACAACTGAGGATAAAACCGTCTGTTTTATCGGTCTCAACGACACACAATCGGCATGAAGCACACGGAGTCGTTTTTTCCAAATAACACATCGTCGGAATATAAAATCCCGCTTTACGCGCCGCTTGAAGGATACTCTCCCCTTTGAGAGCGGTGACATTTTGACCGTTGATCGTAAAATTAATCATCCATCCCTCCTTAGTGCGCGATCATCGCGATATAGTAACAACGCATACATCGCTCCGCTTCCGAGAGTGCCTCTTCTTGCGTAAAGCCGTATTTTACTTCACGGTTATTGTCTTTGCGCTCATCGACGGTGAGTACTTCACTGTGTTGACGCGGCAATCCCGGAAGCCACCCTTTGATCTTCTCTTTTTTGTTATAGACCTTGAGTTTACGGAGGTGATCTTCCATAATCTCTTCATCGCTCAATGTAATTTCGCCGCTCTGGACATAACGGCTGATAACCGACGCGGCACGTTTAGCTTGACCGACCGCGTTGACAATCGTCATCGGACCGTATTCACAGTCGCCTGCCGCAAAGATCCCCTTGCGTGACGTCATATAATCTTTCCCGTTGGTTTTGATCGTAGCCCATGAGGTACGTTCAATCTCCCACTCTTCCGGAAGAAGTTTCAAATCGGCGCTTTGAGATACCGCAGGGATGAGATAATCACACTCCATCTCAAAACTTGCCCCTTCGATTTTCTCCAACGTCGGACGCCCGCCGTTTGGATCGGGAACAAGTTCAAACCGATCAATCACCAGTGATTTGAGAACATTATTTTCATCTTTTATCGCCGCAACTGCCGAGTGGAAGATAAATTCAACACCCTCTTCGACCGCTTCGTGATACTCTTCATAGGTCGTATTTTTGATAATCGTCGCTTCATCACGTCGATAGAGCATGACAACTTTTGCCGCATTCGCACGAATCGCACAGCGGACAACGTCCATCGAGGTAAATCCGCCCCCGACACACACGAGCGTTTTCCCGCTCAAATCGACGAAATCACTAGGCAGCATATGGCGTTTTTGATCCGCTTCGTTTACCATGATGTCGTATTTGACTTGGAGATTGACTTTGTCCAAAAAGTCGATTGCTCCCCAGTATCCTTGGATTTCGGAACGTTCATTGTCACAATAGACTTTTTTCGAAATGCGGGTACCTGTCGCTACCAAAACCGCATCGTAGTCGTTCTCGAACTGACGCATCATATCGGCGGTCACTTTGGTATTCGTAATGAAATTAACCCCTAAAGAACGTACCGCTTCGATGTCTTGGTTGTATTTATCAATCGGCATGCGGTATTCAGGAACCCCGACCGCTACCTCGCCACCGAGAACCGGAAGTTCTTCATACACATCGACGTCAATTCCGTCCAATGCAAGGTAATACGCCCCCGTCAATCCCGCAGGACCCGCTCCGATAACCGCTACTTTTTTCCCTACCGGTGCTTTTTTCTCACTCGGGTGGAAAAACCCGAACCCGTGATCGGTCTCATAATCGGCGCCCAAACGTTTGAGCTCCATGATCGAAATTGGCTCATCCAAATTCGTGCGGCGGCACTCGGTCTCACACGGGTGAGGACAAACACGCCCGCAGGTATGAGCAAGAGGCATCGTTTGTCGCGTCGCCATCAATGAATCATCAAAACGCAAGTCGCGAACACCCTCGATATACGCCGGAATGTCGACGTGTGCAGGACACGCATCCATACACGGCGCGGTAATTTTTGCAATATAGCTGGTATCTTGCAAATGGTAGTGCTTGGAGGGTTTTTGGTTTTCGATGCACGCCATAAACTCAGACTCAAAATGGGTCATCAAATCCAGCAATGGATTCGGAACCGTTTTACCGATCTCGCACTTAGAGGTCTCCTGCATTGTTTTGGAGACCTCTTTTAGGTGATCCATGTCCGATACCGATCCCTCTCCGCGTGCAATTTTATCGAGCAAATCATACAAAATACGTCCGCCCCATCGCCCCGGAGCACAACGCCCGCATGCCTCAGAATAAACCTGATATTGCGCCGCGTATTCCGTCGCTAAACGAACCACGTCAACATCGGGATTAAACAGCGCTACACCGTCCCATCCAATAAACGCTTTGGACGATGCGTGCTCGTTATATTCCAACGGAAGGTTGTATGCAGAATTTTCCCAAGCATCTTCATTTTTGCCGATGTTATTGATCTGCTCACCCCGCCATGTGGAGAAATAGACTTTACTCACAAGGTTTCCTTATTTCTTGACCACAATGGTCCAGTCAGCTTCGTTGAATTTCAACGAGTTCATAAGCTCGCAACCAAGCTCTTTAACCAAATCCGCCGATTGTTGTACCGGAGTAAAATCGCCGATCTCAAATAAAAAGATCAACACTTCACCTTTTTGCGCTTCATTTTTGATAATTTCGGACATGCGGCCTGCAAAATTCTCTTTTAAATGACGTAAATCATAACGTTTCACTGCATGCTCCTTTTAGCGGTCTACTTCACCGAAGACGATGTTGGTCGTCCCGATGATTGATACAACGTCCGGAATATAATGACCCGGCAACAAGTCGGTCAAAATCCCAGTGTGCCAAAATGACGGCGCACGTAGTTTGAGACGGTACGGATAGGCACCCCCTTGAGAGTTGATATAATATCCAAGCTCCCCTTTCGGTGATTCCGTCGCCACATACACCTCACCTACCGGAGGACGCATCCCCTGTGTCACAAGGACAAAGTGCTGCATCAACGAATAGTTTTGGGTCATGATGTCGATTTTCGGTGCTGAAATATACTGCGGTGCATGTGCCATCAGTTCAGGACCTGTCCCTTCGTACATATCAAGCACTTGGTACAAGATTTTCGCCGATTCGCGCATTTCAGCCATGTAAAGTTTATAGCGGGCGTAGTTGTCCCCTTTGTCAGATACCGGAACATTGAATTCCACTTCATCATAAAGTTCGTACGGCTCTTCTTTACGGATATCCCATTCAACACCCGAAGCGCGAAGCATTATCCCTGAACATCCCCAGCTAAGCGCCATCTCTTTTGAGATAACCCCGACGTTCTCCATACGCATTTTCCAGATGCGGTTGCTATCAAGCAAGTCTTCATAGTCTTTGATGTTTTCCGGTAGTTTGTCGAGGAACTTACGCAAGTCGCCGATAAAGTTATCCGGCAAATCGAGCGGCACTCCGCCGATACGAATCGCAGCATGGGTCAAACGGGCACCGCAGTAATCTTCGATCAAATCCATCAAATATTCACGCTCACGGAACGCAAACAAGAATACCGTCATCGCTCCGATATCAAGCGCCGTTGTCGCCAACCAGAAAAGGTGTGACATCAATCGGTTCGTTTCAAGCAGCATCATGCGGATCACTTTCGCACGGCGCGGTACTTCAAGACCGATAAGACGTTCTACCGCTAAAGCAAATCCGTAGTTATTCGCACTCGAAGCGATATAGTCCATACGGTCCGTCGTCGGCATGAACTCGTTGTAGATCATGTTCTCTGCCATTTTCTCCATACCACGATGGAGATATCCGATATCCGGATGGGCTTTTGTAACTTGTTCTTGTTGCAAATGAAGCATGAGTCTGAGCTGTCCATGCGCCGATGGGTGCTGCGGACCGAAGTTGAGGATCAGTTCGTTGTCATCACGATCAAAGGTGATGTTTTCAAAAAAAGGTCGTAATCTATTGGCTTGTTGCATACTGTAATTCCTTAACGATCGCGATCAGAGATCACAACGCTTTTTTCTGCGTCAAATTTTTGAATGAGGAATACACCCTCATTCTCTTGGTAGCACAACGGTGTTTCCGGCTCGCCTTGGCTAATGTCCGCACCGCGAGGAACTTCGTGACCCAATCGGGCAAAACGTTCGGTATCGTAACGATCAATGCGCGCAGGATCGCGATTTTCAGGTCCGATAATCTCGCGCGCTTCTTTGCCGAAAATACGGTCAACTTCGTACCATTGTGCGAACTCATCCCCTTGAAGCGGATATGTTTTACGGAGCGGGAACCCTTCCCAGTCATCCGGCATCAAAATACGTTTCATATACGGATGGTTGTTAATGACGACACCGAACATATCATACATTTCACGCTCAGACCAGTCTGCTGAACGGAACAGTTTTTCAACACTTTGAATCGATTCTTTTTCGTCGATTTTGCATTTGATACGAACCCGTTTGCGTTTGGACATACTGAGCATTTGATAGAAAATCTCAAATTTTCCCTCTTGTGCGAGCCAATCGATCGCTGAGAGTTCGGAGAGTTGGTTATACTCAAGCTCATTTTTCATGAGTTCAAGTACGCCAAAATTATCCGCTGCATTGATCACGACTACCATTTGTCCTACTTGGATGTACGCATCCAACACGTCAAACTTCGCTTTGATCACTTCAAGATCAGCTGCAAAAACCGCATCTTCGGAAACATCGCTTTTCGCTACTTGCGGAGCAACCCAATAACGGTCGGTGTAATAGGGTTTTTTCTGTACGTCGTCTTTAGGAGTGTATGCTCTCATTACATCAGCCTTTTTGGTTTTTGAGCACGAGATGCGCTCTCACGTCGAATTTTTTGTTGGAGCAACAATACCGCATACTGCAATGTTTCAGGGCGCGGAGCGCATCCTGGAAGGTACAAATCTACAGGGATAACACGGTCAACCCCTTGAACGGTTGCGTAGGTATTGAACATACCGCCCGTATTCGCACACGAACCCATCGAAATAACCCATTTCGGCTCGGTCATTTGATCGTACAAACGGCGGATAAACTCGGCATGTTTTTTCGTCAAAGTACCGGCAACTACCATCAGTTCAGCCTGACGCGGAGAAGCACGGAAAATTGTCCCGAAACGGTCGAAGTCATACCGTGATGCACCCGAAGCCATCATTTCGATACCGCAACACGCCAAACCGTACGTCAATGCCCAAAGAGAATTCGATCGACCCCAGTTGACCACTTTGTCGATTGTCGTCAATGCGACGGGAAGTCCGCCGTCTTTGAGATAATTTACTTGATGTTGTGCCATTCGAGAGCCCCTTTCTTCCATGCGTAAACAAAACCGATAGCCAGCAATAAGATGAACATCATCATCTCCGCGAAACCGAACCAGCCGAGTACTTTAAAATCAATCGCCCATGGAAACATAAATACAATTTCCACATCAAACAGTAAAAACAACAACGCGAAAAGGTAAAACTGCGTCGATATACGGTTCGGTTGCTTCGTCACTTCCGGTCCGCATTCGTATACCGTCAGTTTTATTTTCTCCGTATTTTTGGCCGCCAATGCGCGACTAGCAAGGCGTGCGATCACCGTAGTCGCGTAAAACGCGCCAAACGTTAACACAAACAGTACAAATACCCCGAAATAGGGATTTGCTACGTTGTAATGCTCCATAGTTCCGACCTTTTTATGGTTAATGGCATATCCCGCAGCAAAGCGCAACTCTGCCACGTTATACGTTTTTATAAAAACAGTTGTTATACTATAACAAAAAGAGAATTAAACAAACCCTTATCAATCCGATATTTATATTGCTCTGTCACAATAGGAAACACCATACTATTGGGTTTTAGCTGTAAATGTTATATTTTGTAACACATTAAAAGGATTAGTATCAAATCGGAACAAAAGAAGTCTAATATTTGGAGTAATTCAATGCTTCCATAGCAGAGGAACTGCTACTCATTAAAGCATATGAACACATTGTAGTATTATCGGTTAATAAAGCCCACCGATTTTTCCCCATCAAAACTTCCCGAACGCTCTTTTTGGATTTCAACAATAAAATCATCCAGCTTGAATATCCCCTCGGAGCGTGCGGCAACATTGTAGGCGGTATTTTTGACGATCAGATTAATCTGCCCTCCGGTGAGAGGATATGAAGCGAGTTTATCAATCTCAAATCCGCTTTCATACGGCGCATTTTTCGGGAGCATCATTTTCCACAACATAATGCGCTGTTTTTGATCAGGCTTTTTGAACTCAATCTTGTAGTTAAATCGACGCGAAAATGCCTGATCGATATTTTCGAGAAGATTGGTCGTCGCAATCAAAATCCCCTGAAACTTCTCTATCTGTTCCAAAAAGATGTTTTGCATCTGATTGTGCATCTGATCGGCAGATGATCCTACCCCTGATGAACGGGATGAGAGGAATTGATCCGCTTCGTTGAGGAGCAAGATCGGCTCCGTTTTGGTTTGACGGGTCAAATCGGCATACGTATCGAAAATTTTTCGAACATTTTTTTCCGATTCTCCGACGTACATCGAAAGGATTTTGGAACAGTCAAAACTGAGCACTTGACGCTTCAACGAACGTGCCAACGAATGCGCCGTCAATGTTTTACCCGTACCCGGAGGGCCGTAAAAAATAATCCGAGCGTCAATCCCCGCTTTTTTATCTTTGACTCCCCATTCATGGAGCCGTGCAATCACTTCACGATCGAGCTGACGCATCAGGTTTGAGAGGGTCTGTTCTGTCGACGGATTCAACACGACATTATCTAAAGAGGTGGTCGGTTCGATCAGTTCGAAAATCTCCTGTTCTTTGATGAGCATATCGAGTTTGAGTTTACGTACTTTTTTCTTTTTCTGCGGATGCATGATCGATTGCAGTACCTCATCGACAATGTAAAATGCTCTGGAGATACCGCCGAACGGGTTGAGCATCTCCTCATAATCGATCACTTCGTCGCTGATGAGGCGTGAACCGTCTTCGAGAAGGGCACGGTTTTTGATCCGCTCATAATCATCGAAACTGATTAAATCGATGAGGGTATTCATCTCTCTCAGGTTCCCCTCGGTTGCACTGTATTCCTCTTTGAGCAGTGCTAAAAAAATCACCTGTTCTTTGGGTTCGAGCTTTTTTTGTTTGAAAAAACGGTCCAACACCACATCCAGTGATGTTTGCGCAATCCGCTCATCGATCCGTTTTTCGAGGAGATCGAGTTTGTTTTGGATGCGGTTGATCCCGAGTGAGTGCTCATTGCCGTTATGGCGAATAATCGACATCTTCTGATACAGCTCGATACGGAAAAACTGATCTTGCAAATACTCCAAATGATCGGCGTAGGGTTTGATGTCAGGAAGGGTCATCTCCAACGACCCCTCTTCGAGGAGCTTCATAAATACCGATGTGAGGGCGACAGGGGTATTATAAAGTTCCAACTGCGACATATCGCTGATTTTAAGCGGAGTAAAGGAGTGATGGGTGATCCATCCGAGTTCGAGAAGGGTTTTTACTTCTCCGAAATGTTCCAGATAGGTGTAGTCCTCCGCCCCATACAACTCTTGGAGGAGTTCGGCGACAATCACGTCTTCTTGCGACTGTAAAAATTTGCGAGTCAAAAGCTGTAAGATTTTTGCTTCATCGACCGTACATTTAAGCTGCGAAAAAATATGGGTTTTTTCAATGGTTTTATTTTCTAAAAAATCGACTAAGAATTTCAATGCTGTCCTTGTATAAATATTGGGGATTTTACATCCCCTCCGATAAATCAGATTTGGAGTGGAGCTCCCGTATTACTTTTAACGATACCGTCAGTTCGGATAATCCTAAATCCTGCTTCGAAACTGAGTGTATCGCTTAACGGTATCGCAAAAGAGGGACTTACTTCAATCGCTTGGAGAGTAAATTCTTCGGCACTTTATAGCCTCCCGCCATAGCTGCCGCTGCTGCGACGGACAGTAGTACCGCAAATCTCATTCTCACTCCTGTAATGAATATAGTAACGCTATCTCCTGTGCCCAAATGGTCTCATCGATCGTCTCTAAAACCAACGGTATATCATCCATTCGCGGATCATTCATGATAAAGCCGAAAGCATCTACCCCTATTTTACCTTTTCCGATCGAATCGTGTCGGTCGACATGACTGCCGAGATCGGGTTTGGAATCGTTAATGTGCATCCCCCGCAGATAGTTGAATCCGACTATTTTATCAAACTCTGACCATGTTTTTTCATAAGCTTCACGGGTGCGGATATCATACCCCGCCGTAAACATATGGCACGTATCGATGCAAACACCGACACGCGTTTTATCCTCAATACGCTCGATGATGGCCGCAAGATGCTCAAATTTCCATCCGAGATTTGAGCCCTGTCCTGCCGTATTTTCAATGACGAGAGTGACATTATCGGTAACACTTAGCGTTTCATTCATACTCATCGCGATACGATCAATGCACTCCTCTTCGCTGATTTGTTTGAGGTGGCTCCCCGGATGGAAGTTCAATCGATCCAATCCCAACTGCATACATCGGCGGGTCTCATCAATAAACGCTTCGAGCGATTTTTGCCGTTTATCCTCTTCGGGATGACCAAGATTAATCAGATACGAATCGTGCGGCAACACGTGTTTTGGAAGGATTCCGCTTTTGACGAGATTATCTTTAAAAAGTCCTATCGTCTCATCATCGAGAGGCTTCGCCGCCCACTGTTTTTGGTTTTTGGTAAAGAGGGCAAACGCCTTCGCACCGATTGCCATTGCGTTGAGCGGAGCGTTAAAAACACCGCCGCTAGCAGAGACGTGTGCACCTACAAATTTATTCGACATAATTAAAATCCTTTATTATAAAAATACGATGTAAAACCTATAAACTACGATTAAAATTATCGCTAAAAGAAAACTATACTTTGATATCTGTAGACTATAATATGAGTCTTGCGTTTGAAAATAAAATTCTTGCTCTTCTTCGGTACGTTCAGCTTTCATTTTTCGCGCGATGAATTTGTATTTTTCTCTTTCATCTCGGTTTAATAATTTGAATGTTTTATATCTGTTCATGGAATAAAAAAACATCGTAAAACTTACTACTAATAATCCAACAATAATGTCTGCCATTTTCTTTCTTTACCTTTTACTAAATTTATTTTTTAAAGGTTCATGATACATATTCAGCACTGCTTATCTTGCCATTTGAAAATTTCCAAAATGCGAATCGTCTGTTCGTCTTTAATCTCATAAACGATGGTATATCCGTTGTAGATAAGATCACGTACATTCTCATCATCCGCATATAACGATACTCGCCCTATCATCGGTTGGATTTTTAAAAGCTGAAATTTTGCATCCAAATCATGCTGAAAATCAAGTGCGGCGGAACGTTTATCAAGAGCAATAAAACGGAGAATATTTTGAAGTTGAATAGTGAATTTTCTATTACGAACAATCCGAATTACACGGTTTTCCAAAAGGCTTCCATATCGCTTTTGTATTCTTCTTCAGAAAGAGTATCATCGGAATTTCGTGCATTCTCTACACGTGCACGGGCTTCATCCATAGAAGATACGATAAATGAAGGTTTTTTTTCTAAATGTGCGACCGCAGGATTGTTAATTTGCACACTCAACATTAATCCCTCCTTCTGTCATAATTCTCACTATTATATCATAAACGTCGAATTCGCTCCACCGCCTCTTCGAGTACATCGAGGGGTTTAGAGTAACAAAAGCGAACCATATTACG
>NZ_JAEMQA010000011.1 GCF_022759005.1 Sulfuricurvum sp.
TATTTGATGTATTAATTATACTATTTTCCGCAATGCCAGAGAACACATCGCTAAGCCAAAAGCTCCCGTTACTCCTACGAAGCTTCCCTTTTCTTTGATACACGGAAGTTCAGTAGAGCAGATACAGCTGAAATCCCCTTTGAACTTTCGCTTGCGCAGTTCATTGCGGATTTTTGACGCAAACGGGTCCCCTTCGGTTTTCCAGATGGAGCGCACTTCGATTTTGGTCGGATCAAGCCTCTTGGCAGAACCGACGGAAGATATAAGCTTGGGATAACATTTTTGGATGAGCGCAAGTTTGGCACGCATATCGTCAATCGCATCAAGAACCAAATCATACGGTTCAAAATCGAATTCCTCGACCCATTCGGGGGTGATTTTATCGCTGATCGCAATCACTTCGGGATAGTGGATTTTGAGCGCTTCCACCTTGAGCTCTCCCTCATGTTCTTCGGAGTGCATCTGGCGGTTTTGGTTGGAGAGATCATAACGGTCAAAATCGATAATCGTGATATCGTGAACACCGCTGCGATAGAGACAATCGAGACAAAAACTCCCTACTCCTCCGACACCGAGGAGGAGAATTTTCGCACTTCGGAGTTTTTCAAATGCCTCGTCACCGAAAACAAGCTTGGTACGAACGTGTCTCAAAGCCACTCTCGCAACGCTTGCATCGATTTATAGGCACTCATATCGAGCTTGATCGGAGTGAGTGAGACTTTCCCTGCTTCGATTGCTTCGAAATCGCACAATGCCTTGCGGTTATCGCGCGGTTTGTATTCCAACGGATGCAATCCAAGCCAATAATACTCCATACCGCGAGGGTTACGGTGCAGATGGGCATCGTTCGCATAGAACCGGTGTCCCGCATAGGTCACTTCAAATTCAAGTTCTTCTACCTCATGGGGGATATTGACGTTTAGAAATTCGCGCTCATTCAAAGGGAAACTTCCATTCAAAACTTTGTCGGCAAGGTGACGAATCGCCCGCTTTGCCAAGGTAAAATCACCGATAGGCTGAGTAAAATCCATCACCTGAGAGATAGCGATAGCGGGGACACCGTGCAATACCGCTTCCATCGCCGCTGCCGCCGTCCCTGAGTAGGTGATGTCTTCACCCATGTTGGAACCTTTGTTGATCCCGCTAATGAGCAAGTCAGGCTTAGAATCCTCAAACATCGAATGTAGTGCCAAATAGACACAATCGCTCGGCGTCCCGTCATCGAGTTTATAAAAATCGTCTCCGACACTGATAAAACTGAGCGGTCGCGTCAATGTCAACGAGTGTCCGCACGCCGATTTTTCAGTTGATGGGGCAACAACGGTAATTTGTCCCAACCCTTCTAATGCTTCTACGAGTGCTAACAAACCGGCTGATTCGTATCCATCATCGTTTGTAATCAAAATTTTTTTCATCTATTTCCTTTTGGACTTGACTGGTACACAAATAAAACAGTTAATATTGTCACGTCGCTCATACGCCAAAACATAATTATGTGCTTTCAAAATCGCATCGACTATGTAAAGTCCCAATCCAAAACTGTCTTTTGTCGGATGTTCTTTGGTGAAAGGTTCAATATAAAAGTTCAAAGGTTTTTTAAGAGGTTCGCCCTCATTGGCAAAAATAATCTCTTCCCCTTCCATCCATATTTTCATCTTTTTTTCGGGAGAATATTTGATCGCATTATCGATCAAATTTTTAACTGCCGTCACAAATAACCGATAATCAACCTCGATTTTGACCGACGTATCGATCGAATGCTCGATCGCATCGTATTCCACCATAGCCATATCGATCGCACCGTCAATAATATCGACAAGACGGTACTCTTTTTTCTCAAGATACTGATTGCCGGAGGTGATCTCTTCGATGAGAGCGAATTCGCCGATCAGCGATTCAAGCCGCTCAAAAATCCCCTCAAAGCGCCCCCGCTGCTTTTCATCGCTGAGCATGGTCGTGACAATCCGCCCTTTAGCGATCGGAGTTTTGAGCTCGTGCATAATATTACGCAAAAAGAGGGTGCGAGATTCGATCAACGAGCGGATTTTATTTTGGGTCGATTCGAGTTCGTTGGCGATCAAAGCGATCTCATCATTGCCGTCAATACCGAAACGTACCCCCATGTCCCCTTCGCCGAAACAGGCAATTTGTTTACGCAGTCTGCGAAGCGGATGAAGCCGATAAATAATCAACGCAAAGGCGATACTCAAGATGCCGATGAGCGTTGCATATGCAGACAACAAATTCACCGGATGATAGGGAGCGAGATTGCGGTCCAATAACAAAATCGTGCGACGAGAAGATTCCACCCAAAAATAGATATGATCTTGATATTCGATCATTGACGTAATAATCTGCTGCGGCGAATGCATCTCAAACGACGCTTCCGGAAGGGAGTACTGAGAGACTGCTTCTTCGGCGCTTGCATCACTTTTGAGTACTTTCCCTTGACGTATTACCTTGGTATACGCACCTTCTTGATTAATCTCTTCCAAATCGTAAAAAGCCAAATTGGCTTCAAACACAGGTTGTGAAATTTGTTTGTTGATGTAGGAGTGATAAATCTGACTGATCAGCGCGTGCTTGGCAAAAATACTGTCAATATGCTTGGTACGGTTATTCTCATAGAGCTGATAAAACGTGAAGCTCACACTCGCGACCGAAACCGCAAATGCAAACATGACCGTTGCTAATACTGCGTTATTTTTTACCATTATTTTAGGAGTTTATAGCCGATACCGCGAATTGACTCAATGAGAGATTTATCTCCGAGTTTATTACGGATTCGCCCCATCATCACATCGATGCTTTTATTTGAGGAATCTTCATTGATCGCGGAGACGTTATGGATGAGATCCTCTCGCGAAACCACCATCCCCTGTTTTTTAATCATGTGCGCCAAGATACCGTATTCGGCATTGGTGAGTTCCAACGGACGGTTTTTGTAGCTGATTTGCATCGCGGATTCGTTGAGTTTAAAATCGCATGCGCTCTCAGATGCGGCAATCGAAGCGGCATCGTATCGGCGTAGAACCGAATGGATGCGAGAAACCAGTTCGCGCGGATCATACGGTTTTGGGAGATAATCATCGGCACCGAGTTCGAGAGCGTTGATCTTGTCAGTCACGTCCGAACGGGCTGATGAGATAATAATCGGGATATTCTGACGCGCGCGAATCGCTTCACACACTTCCAAACCGTCCATTCCCGGTAGCGTCAGATCCAAAATGACCGCATCAAACTGCTCAAGTTTGAGGATACTGAGCGCTTTGAACGGATCGTCTTCCGTCGTCACTTTGAATTCGTACTGTTCCAAAAACTCGGTGAGGATCTCGGCAAGCTCGAGATCATCTTCAATCATTAATATTTTATTCATGCCGTTATTGTAACGCACAGAGGGTTAATGATTTCCTAACCTATCCACAATACCGCATGATACGCTAGAAACGCCAATGTATATGCCACAATCGAAGTAAAGACGAACAAATATCCGAAGTATTTGATTCCGCCCGCTTCTCGGGTAAAAACAACCGAAGCAGCCAAGCACGGCAGATAGGTCATGATGACAACCACAAACGCCACTGCAGAGGCAAACGGTATCTGAGAGCTAATGGTAGCGATCAGTGAATGATCTTCCTCTGTCGCATCACTTCCGAGTGAGTACAATACCCCCATTGTCGAAACAACAACCTCTTTGGCTGCCAATCCCGTCTGCAACGCTACCGCCATTTTCCAGTCAAAGCCCAACGGTGCGAAAACCGGTTCGATCGCATGACCGATATGTCCTAAAAAGCTCTGCTCCAACTGCGCTTCTGCCAATTGATTTTTAAGCGATTTTTTAGCATCTTCCGATGCTGCGGCTTCGATCTTCGTTCCATAGAGTTTGTCTAAAGACGCATCTTTTGGATAGGTGCTGAGAAACCATACCAGCAACGATGCGGCAGCGATAAATGTCCCCGCTTTTTTGAGGTACATCATTGTCTTGGTCACTACCGTGTGCCAAATTAATTTGACGGAAGGGAGACGGTATTTTGGCATCTCCATGACAAACGGCTCATCAGAACCTTTAAATGCCGTCATTTTCAACACTTTTGCCGCTACCAAACCGATCATTGCACCGAGGATATAGATTCCAAACAGCACATTTCCCGCCATCTCGGGACCGAAAAATGCCCCGGTAAAAAGAACATAGACCGGAAGACGTGCCCCGCAGCTCATAAATCCTATGACAAACAATGTCAAAAGACGGTCGCGGTCATTTTTCAAAATACGTGCCGACATGTAGGCAGGGATAGAGCATCCGAACCCGGTTACCAGCGGAATGAACGACTGTCCGTGAAGCCCGAATTTATGGAAAAACCCATCCAATAAAAACGCGACGCGCGACATATACCCCGTCGATTCAAGCAACGCGATACCGACGAACAAAATCACAATGTTCGGAACAAAAAGGACAACCGCACCGACCCCGCTGATTACCCCGTCTACGACCAAAGAGCGTATCTCTTCATTACTAATCGTTGAACCAACCAACGCACCGAACCATCCGAAAAAGGTATCGATCCAATCCATCGGAATCGAACCGATCTCAAAAGTGAGCTGAAATAATCCCCACATTAAAAACAAGAAAATAGGAATTCCTGCAATCGGATGGATCAGAACGCTATCGATTTTTTCGGTCGTTGTTTTCGCGTGAAGCATTTTCGGCTTCACTTTCACCGCTTCGGCGATGATCCCCCGATTGTAGGAGAGGTACTCTTCGGCCAAGGCCTCTTTCATATCATCGGTATCGTGATGGAGCAAAACATGACGATCCGCTTCGATCAACATCGGCTGCAATTCGGTCCAAATCGGGTTATCATGCAATACTCGATACGTTTTTTTCTCTTTCTGAAGCAAATTGATGGCGATGTTACGATTAGAGATCGAAGCTTTGAATTTATGGCGATCCAAATATTCGCTGATCAGCTTGATCTCCTCCTCGAGTGCTTCACTAAACACCAATTTTTGTTCTTGGAACGGTGTCTCATATACATTTATCACGGAGCGCATCAATTCATCCAACCCAGTTTTTGCCGCTGCAGAAACCCGAATACACGGGATCCCCAAGAGTTGCGATAGATAGGGAGCATTAATCTCGATCCCCTCTTTGTCCGCTTCATCGGACATATTGAGTGCGATCACCATTTTTTTGCTCATCGTCATCAATTCTGCACTCAATTGGAGGTTTTTCTCCATATTCGTTGAATCGACGACATTGATGATCAAATCATACTCTTCATGACACAAATAATCGTGTGTCACCCGCTCTTCGATCGAATAATCGGTAAAAGCATATGTTCCGGGCAAATCGACGACACTAAATTCGTATCCGCCGTATTCAAACGTCACGACGGTTTTTTCAACCGTTACCCCCGTGAAATTTCCGACATGCAGCCGCGCATTGCCGATCGAGTTGATCAACATACTTTTTCCGACGTTCGGCTGTCCGACAAGGGCTACGGTTATTTTTTTGTTAGCGGACATCACACACCTCGATTAGCTCTGCTTCTTCACGGCGAAGAGCAATATTAACACTCCCGATTTTTATCTCAAACGTACTTTTAGTAAGACCGCATTCGAGGATGACAATCTCAGCACCTTTCATCAATCCAAACGAAATAAGCCTTTGTTTTAACGCGCCAGTAGCATTGATCTTTGCAACCGTTGCATGCTCTCCCTTGGTGCATGCACTTAAAAGCGTCATCGTTTTCATAGTAATCCTTAGAAGTTATAGCTCAAACGAACCAAAAAGCGGTCATATCCACCATCGTATGGGATGTTGCTTCCATCCGGTGACGTATTCGCGATATTTTTATTTTTATCATCAATCATGGCATAGCTCATTTTGGCGGTGAGTGCTTCATTGATAGCGTAGGCTGCAATCAGATCGGTCTCTCGAACCTTAATATCCATCGGTGCACTTTTAAAATTTCCGTACCGTACGCTCAAAGTAGCCCCTTCAATTCCTGCATCCGCCATATCAATCGATGCGTTTAATTGATATGCTCGTGCATCCTCCATACCATTAATCGTCATCTCTTCCATGGATGTGTAATACGGCCCTCCCCCAAATCCGATAGAGACCGCTTTTCCACTGTCATTGGTTGCTTTGTTGTATGCAGCACCGAAAGTTACCATTCCAATACTGAGATTTACATTTGTTCCATACACATTGCCATCAATATTGCTTGCATAGAGTTCGTTAAAACGGCCATATTGTCCTGAGAACTCGACTCCCATTCCCTCATTGATAGCCAAAGAGTAGGTCGCATCTCCGTAAAAAACATTTGTCATGTTGTCAATTTCGTAATACCATCTTGCAATGCCAGATTTTCAATACTCTCATTAGTCACACCAAAAAGCGATGATCCATTACTGTTTCCCCTGTTGAGTCTTTTAAATTCAGATATGTCATCACCAGAATCATAACCGGCCCAACGTTTGATGCAACCGCCGATCAATGTCGTTTTATCAATTCCGCTGTAAGTCGCGATGGCCGCTTCGAATGTATTGGGATGCATACGGATGTCATCCGTATTGGCTAAAGGGGTGTCGATCAACTGCCGCCCGATACGTAAACTGAAATCATTTCCACTGTAATCGATATACGCTTCACCGACATATACATACGATTTTGCATTATTGGACAAAACGTCCATATTTGCATTATCGCCATCCCCCGTTGCAAATCCGATTTTTTGACTAATATAAGAACCGATTCCTACTTTCAACCCGTTCCAATCGCCACTTTCGTATTTGAAAATACCACCCAATGATGTCGTATAAGTATCGGTATCGACCGCATTGTCTTGATCCACATATGCCGCACGAAGTTGTCCGCTCACTTTTCCACTCTTGAATGCATCGTCAATACCGCTTGCACTCAATACGACAACTGCAGCCATGCTCAGAACTATTACTTTTTTCATTGTTTTCCCTCTTTACATGTTACAGAATGATATTCATTATCAACTTATACTATTCTTAATAATGATAACCCTTTTCAATTATGTCATTTTTTCTGCTTTAGCTATAATTTCAAACCAAATAATACACCAATAGGACTTTTATGCAATTTCTCTGGCGTTCTACCAGTCACTTCAACCTTGCTAATCTCATTACGATGGCCAATATCACCTGCGGTCTTTTAGCTACTTACAGTATTACTCAAAATCATTTTGTTATCGCTGCGGCACTAGCGTGGGCAGGGGGAGCATTCGATATTTTTGACGGAAAAGTTGCTCGTAAATACAATCTCTCTAACGAATTCGGCGTTCAGCTCGACTCCTTCGCCGATTTCTTGAGCTTCGTCCTCGTACCAACCTTTTTTATTTTCCAAGGGGTCTACTCACAGCTTTCAGGGGTATTATTGATCGTCGCATCAATGATTTCGATCTATTACGTCATCAGCGGGCTTCGCCGTCTGATTCAGTTCAACATCAACACCGATGCGGGAGAAGTAGCGAAGTTTTTTACAGGGGTACCGACACCCCTTGGAGCGATATTCTTGTGGATCGTGTGGCTCGGATCAGCTTATATCGGAGTTTATGCCGTGATGATTTTGATGGTTGTCATCGGTGCATTGTTGAATTCAAAGGTGAAAATTCCGCACTTATAACAGTGTTTCGTCCTCGTCTGCTTCCGTGAGGGATGAGGGCAACATCTTCTTCGGCTTCAATCCCAATTTTCGCATCGACTCGACACGGCGAATCAAATTCCCTTTTCCGGTGGAGAGTTTGTTCATCGCCCCCTCATAACTTTTCTGCGTCCGTCCGATTTGTTCGCCGATTTTTTCCATATCTTCGACAAACGCCACCAGTTTCTCATACAACGCTTCGGCCGATTCAGCAATCGCTTTGGCATTGCGTTCTTGGTACTCGCTTCGCCAAATATGCTCGATGGTGCGAAGAGTCACGAGAAGTGTGGAAGGAGAGACGACGACAATGTTTTGCTCGTATGCTGTTTTAAAGAAAGTATTATCCTGCTCCAGTGCGAGGAGAAATGCCCCCTCGATCGGCATAAAAAGGAGGACAAAATCGAGCGTTCGAATTCCGCTGAGCTGTTCGTAGCGTTTATTACTGAGCCCTTTGATATGAGAGTGAATGGAGAAGAGGTGTTGTTTGAGGGCGTGAGAACGCTCCTCTTCATTTTCGGCACGGATAAATGCATCGTACGCAACGAGAGAAACTTTGGAATCGATAATGATGTCTTTGTTCTGCGGCAGATGAACGATAACATCGGGACGGAATTTTTTTCCCTCCTCATCACTCAGAGTGCTTTGGATCTCATACTCATGCCCCTCTCGCAATCCTGATTCTTCGAGGATACGCTCTAGGACGATTTCCCCCCAGCTCCCCTGGGTTTTGTTCTCCCCCTTCAGGGCTTGGGTGAGATTAATCGCATCTTGGCTGAGCCGTTCATTGAGGGTTTTGAGACGGAGGATTTCATCCTTGATGCTTTGGCGCTCTTTAGCATCGTGGATAAACTGCTCTTTGCTCTGGGTCGCGAACTGCGCAATCTGTTCACGAAACGGTTTGAGGAGCAAATCAAGCCCTTTGGTATGCGCTTCATCAAACGTTTTTGCTTTTTGCTCGAAAATCTGTGCCGCCAGTTGTTCAAACTGCACTTTCATCTGCCCTTTGGCTTCGTCTAAAAGGCGAATTTTCTCTTCGAAACTTCGTGAGGACTCCTCGTGGCGGGTATGGAGTACCGCGTAATCGCGTTCCAACGCGTGATACTCTTTTTCAGTGGTATCAAGCTGAGTTTGAAGTCTTGCTTTGAGGGTTTGCTCCTGCGCATAGAGCTCTTGGAGTTGAAGTGCGCGCGTTTCGAGGAGCGCGTAGTGTTGGCGGGATTGGTTCCACATCCATCCGAGTGTTCCGGCGGCGGCAAAGGCTATTATGGTCGTTATTTCGTATATCATGGAAGAGATTATAGCCCATTGCGGCTAAGAGGTTAAAAAGATGTCATTTTGTAAGATACGGCATGAAGATATCTCCCAATACTCCCTGCCCCTGCCACAGTGGCAAAAAATACAAACAGTGCTGCCAACCCTACCACAAAGGGATACTCCCTTTCAACGCGATGTTACTGATGCGTTCACGCTACAGTGCCTACGTTCTGGAAATGGCTGAATACATTATGAAAACCACCCACCCTGCCAATCCCGACTTTTCCCCGAATAGCGCGGAATGGAAAGAGAGTATCCTCTCTTTTTGCCGTTCTACCCATTTTAGCGGTTTAAAAATCCTCGAATTTACGGGCGGAGAGAATGAAGCGTTCGTCACGTTCGAAGCAAAGCTGGGAGAGTATACGATGAAAGAGAAAAGCCGTTTCGTCAAAGAAGACGGAAAATGGCTTTATGAAAGTGGTGATTTTGGTGAAGAATCGTAAGGGTTAAAACGGATTTCCGTTGATCACCAAACGAAACCCCGTTTCGTTCGATGCATAATCGGGACGGGAATATCCGCGAAACGAACTGCGAAGGCACATATAACCCGTCTTATAACTTCCTCCGCGCCGAACCTTAAACGACTCGGCTTCCGCCCCGCCGATGCGAGGGCTTCCATCGGTGGGTGCGCCGTTGTAGTTAGCAAAGAAATCATCCTCGCACCACTCCCATACGTTTCCGAGCAAATCATAAATCCCGAGCCGATTGGGCTGCTTCGATCCCACAGCAGCCGTACGGGAATTTGCGGTGTATTCGTAGATAGCGAAATCGTCCAACTGCGCTTCGGAGTCTCCGAAAGTAAATCGGGTATTCCCCCCCGCTTTGGCGACATATTCCCATTGCGCTTCGGTAGGGAGCGCATAAAAGCGCGTTTTTCCCTCATAACGGTTAATCAATTCCACGTAGGCTTTGGCATCAAACCAGCTCACTTGCTCTACCGGATGGCGACGGGAATTCTCTTCTTCTACTTTGTCATTTTTAAAAAAAGAGGGATTAACACGGGTCAATTTAAAATACTGCTCCTGCGTCACAGGGTATTTCGAAATCCAAAACCCCTCCAGCTTAACAGGATGTTCAGGGGACTCAACCTCTCCCCCTTCGTTATACTGGGGATTACGCCCCATCATAAACTCTCCGGCATCGATATACAAAAACTCCATACCGATCGAATTGGTAAAATCTCTGGGAGTTTCTACCGTCTCCGCCGATTCAGCAGCTTTGTTTTTCTTTTTTAAAAAATCGAACAAGATGAACCTTTTGAAATATGTTTATTTATCTCTGGACAATGATATAGCAAAAATCGTTCACACTTTAGAAACACCTCTTTTCTTGACAAGGCACTTCGCTATAGTTTATAATGTCGTCATAAAATAATGACCTGTCAATGACATCTCACCTAAAACTCGCCGATAAAATCCACACTCTATAGTAAGGCATTCACCGCATGAGCGAAAACTCAAAAACTCCCCGCAATAACTCGAAAAATCGTACCCATATCCCCGTTGACGGATTCACGATTGAAGCCCTCCGTACCAAAAAGCTCGAAGATCTCCTCGAGATTGCTGCGTCACTCAATATCGAAGACCCCAACGAACTCAAACGTCAAGATCTGATTTTTGAAATTCTCAAAACACAAGTCCAGCAAGGGGGATTTATCCTCTTTACCGGTATTTTGGAGATCATGCAAGACGGTTACGGCTTCCTCCGAGCCGTCGATCAGAGCTTCAGCGACTCGATGCACGACGCATACGTATCCAGCACCCAAATCCGCCGTTTTGCTCTCCGTAACGGGGATATCGTCACGGGACAGGTGCGCGCACCAAAAGATCAAGAGCGCTACTACGCCCTCCTCAAAGTCGAAGCGATCAACTACCTCCCTCCTGAAGAGTCCAAAAAACGTCCTCTCTTCGAAAACCTCACACCGCTTTATGCGTTAGAGCAAATCAAACTCGAGTACCAACCGACCAAACTTACCGGTCGTATGATGGATCTTTTCGCTCCGATCGGTAAAGGGCAGCGCGGTCTCATCGTCGCACCGCCCCGATCGGGTAAAACGGAACTGATGAAAGAGATCGCGCATGGTATCACCAACAACCATCCCGAGATCGAGCTGATGGTTCTCCTTGTAGATGAGCGCCCTGAAGAGGTTACCGATATGGAGCGCTCTGTTAAAGGAGAAGTCTACAGCTCCACGTTTGACGAACCGGCAAAAAATCACGTCAAAGTGGCCGAAATGGTCATCGAGCGGGCAAAACGCCGTGTCGAGCTGGGCAAAGACATTGTCATCCTCCTCGACTCGATCACCCGTCTAGCACGTGCGTACAACACCGTCACCCCAAGTTCGGGAAAAGTTCTCTCAGGTGGGGTCGATGCGAACGCATTGCACAAACCGAAACGCTTTTTCGGTGCGGCGCGTAACATCGAAAACGGAGGCAGTTTGACGATTATCGCAACCGCTCTCGTCGAGACGGGTAGCCGTATGGACGAAGTCATTTTCGAAGAGTTCAAAGGAACCGGAAACTCCGAGATCGTCCTCAGCCGTAAAATCTCCGATCGCCGTATCTTCCCTGCGATCGATATTCTCAAATCGGGAACCCGTAAAGAGGAGCTTCTCATCGGCCCTGAAATCTTGCAAAAAGTATTTGTCCTTCGTTCAATGCTTCACAAACAAGAGGATGAAGTCGAAGCACTCCGCTTCCTCTACAACACGATGCTCAAATCAAAATCGAATATCGAATTTCTTGAGAGCATGAACGCGGATTCCAAATAATGGCAACACCAAAATGAGCAAAACCCATTTTAGTGGCCGGACGAATGTCCTCTGCACCCCCCCTGAAGCTACCGGCACAAGTGCCGGAGAAATTTAACCACCAATGACTATCGGCGTATTCGATTCGGGACTGGGAGGTCTCACAATCGTCGCCACTATGCGCTCACTCCTGCGAGGAGCACAGATCATCTACATCGCCGATACGGCAAATGCCCCTTACGGCGAAAAAACCAAAGACCAAATTTTAGACTATTCGATCCGCATCACCGACTATCTGGTTGAACACCACCGCATCGATGCCCTCGTTGTCGCGTGCAATACCGCCACCTCTGCGGCGATTACCGAACTTCGGGAAAAATATCCGAACCTTATCATCGTCGGAACCGAACCGGGGCTCAAACCGGCTATCTCCCACTCCGTGACGAAAAAAGTAGGCGTCTTAGCCACCCCTGCAACGCTGGAGGGGGAAAAATACAAAGCTCTCGTCGCCATGCTGAGCAACCACTACCATGTAGAGGTCTTTGAGCAGCCCTGCCCCGGTCTCGTCCAGCAAATCGAAGCAGGAAAAACCGATACGCAAGAGACCCTCTCTATGCTGGAGGGATGGCTCTCACCGATGCGTTCCGCCAACGTCGACACGATTGTTTTGGGATGCACCCACTATCCTTTAGTCAAAGAGAGCATTGCAAAAGTGATGGGACACCCGATCATCTTTGTCGACAGCGCCGAAGGGGTCACAAAAAGGCTCCTCTTTCTACTGGAGCAAAAAGGACATATCAACCGAGGCTCCATTTCACTCGAAATATTGGCTACGGGAAATATTCAATCTGAGATGATTGAGAGAATCTTAGGCGAAAAATTTAGCGTAACCATGTTAAACTCTATCTAATACATTTCAAGGAAATTCTGTGAGCACATCCGAAGTACTGGCACTCAAATATCGTCCTCGACGTTTCGAAGAGCTGATCGGACAAGAGAGTATCTCCCAAACCCTCTCTCTCGCATTGGATTCCAAGCGTCTCTCTCATGCCTACCTCTTCTCAGGTCTTCGCGGATCGGGGAAAACCTCAACCGCCCGTATTTTTGCCAAATCGCTCATTTGTGAAAACGGTCCTACCTCCGCCCCTTGCGATGTGTGCAGCCACTGTGTCATGGCAAACGAAGGGCGTCATATCGACATCATCGAGATGGATGCCGCATCGAGCCGCAAGATCGACGATATCCGCGATCTGATCGAACATACTAAATACCGCCCTGCGAGCGCCAATGTCAAAATCTTCATCATCGACGAAGTCCATATGCTCACCAAAGAGGCGCACAATGCACTGCTCAAAACCCTCGAAGAGCCGCCGGAATACGTCAAGTTCATCCTCGCGACGACCGATCCGCTCAAACTCCCTCCGACGATTTTGAGCCGTACCCAGCACTTTCGTTTCAAACGGATCAGTCATCCCAACATCGTCCACCATCTGAGCCATATCCTCCATTTGGAGAATATCGAGTATCAAGCCGAAGCGCTCGATATTTTGGCACGCAGCGGGTCTGGAAGTCTACGCGACACCCTCACCCTCCTCGATCAGGCGATCATCTATTCCAAAGGGTTCGTCGATGTCAAAACCGTTGCCGATATGTTGGGGCTTCTCGATCCCGATTATATCAGCCGTCTTTTTGACGCCGTTTTTGCCAAAGACCGTTCAATGCTTACGGTAATGCTCCAAGAACTCGAGTCGTATGAATCGGAGATGGTGATCGATGAGCTGATCGCCTATCTCAAAGAGCGGCTTTATGAGGGGGATCACCGGTTCAGCCCATTGGTTATTGAGCGTTTTTTCCGTATCCTCAGCGATGCGAAAACCCTTTTTGCGATCAATGCCGACGGCGGGTTTGTGGTGAGTCTTGCGCTGTTTAAAATGATCGAAGCGCTCAAGATCAAAGAGATCGACGAGATGATCGAGTCGCTCGAATCCCGCGTCACTCTTCATTCATCAACACCAACGCCTCCTACAAGCGTATCGGCAAATGAGGCTCCGACCATCCACGTCACCCCTGCCGCTCCTGCGACCAAATCTCCTTACGAGCAGTTGTGCGTCCTGATCAGCGACCGCAGTGCCGAACTGGGGGCGTGTTTTAGAAACAATGTCACTTTTATTTCCTACGAAAACGATACCCTCACGTGGGAGAGCTGTGCCGAGGGGGACGACAAAGAGCTGCTCAAAAACAGTTTCGGCATCATCCGCCAGTTCGTTCGGGACGTTTACGGGGTTACAACCCAGATCAAATCCAACGGATGCACAAAAACACCCAAAGAGGAACCTGCACCGAGTGTTTCAGAAGAGCCCTTTAGCGCTTCGGAATCCTCAGAACCCACTCTCGATGAGCCTCTTGCCGAGATCGTGCCCGATTCGATGATTGAAGAGGCGGAAATCGGTATCGGAAGCTGTGTCAGCCAATGCGATGAGAGCAGTGTCAAAGAGTTCGACGGAAGCGATATTCTAAAAGAGCCGATGATTGAAAAAGCGGCGACGCTTTTCGAAGCGACTAAAATCACCGTGCAGTCGAAAGTTTAGCCTTTTCCTTGCTATTAAGCTTTTTTTCAGCTATACTGCTTGCATAGAAAGATGATTTAGAGTTTCATCTTTGGTTTGCTCTTTATTGAAGACCTTTTAGTTAACAGTACGATCTGCCATAAGAATGCTCCACTTTATATTTTCGACCACCTCGCTTGCGGGGTGTATATCTACCCAAAGGATCTCACATGGCAGAACTACAAAATGGAACCGTAAAATGGTTCAACAGCGAAAAAGGGTTTGGATTTATCCAACAAGATAACGGCGACAAAGATGTATTCGTACACTTCCGTCAAGTAAATCGTTCAGGTTACGGACGTGTTAACCTCGAAGAAGGTCAAAAAGTGACTTATGAAGTCGGTCAAGGCGAAAAAGGCCCACAAGCCGAAAACGTTACCGCACTGTAACTTCTACTTGTGTTGCACATCTAAATGAGCTAAGCCCATTTAGATGGCAAGGACAATTTTGTCCTTTGCAATCCCCTAAAGCTTTCCGCATAAATGCGGAAGATTCACATATTGAATCCATTTTACTAAGACACTACTAGGTGTTTTTCCGAATCGATTTAAAAGGAATATACCATGGAAAGCAAGGAAGCCGTTTTAAACGCACTCAAAGAGGGGAAAAAACTGACCAGTAACGTAACAGGGTTGCAATACACCCTTATCGGCGGTCAGCTTCATGCACGCAGCGGAGAAAAAACCGATTGGCACGAAAGTGAACTTTGCTTTGACAATCCCCCCTCTTGGCTCAATCTCCGAGACTGAGCCTCTCTTTTTAACTCCCCTATATTTTTTTGTGCTACCCTCCTGTATTTAGAAAATACGAGGTACTTATGTTTTTGCACAAACAGGTCGAAACCATCGAAGCAGCTCCCCAAAAAGCAGGTCGCGGCGTTAGCATGAAAATGCTTCTATCCCCTGACGAATCTCCGTCCTTCGCGATGCGTAACTTCATTATCGATGCGGGCGGTACGGGATCAGTTATTGGTCCCGCGAACGACACGTTTGACATCGTTGATTCCGTCACCCACACCGTCACTGAACTCTTTCACGGTACATCCGTTCAACATAACCATTGCTATCATACTTGCCAAAACCAAACGGATCATTGTTTCTCCTATATCTTAAAAACATCGAAATTATAGCGTGTCTGTCGTTCACACTTTGCCTCATTCGCTTACAATCGGTTGTGATCTTTGATACAACGCGTATATCCCAATCCCCATGACGATCCCGACACTATCGGCGACTACATCCATCACAGAAAAGCTCCGAGCGGGGATAAAATACTGCGTGATCTCGATTTGAATTCCGACCAAAAGCAAGAGGAGTATTTTGAGGCGTGTTGAAAAGTGGCTGTATGCCAAGCTCAGCAAGACGTACAGAGTACAAAACGCAATGAAATGGTTTTGTTTATCCCAAAAGCTCTCGACGATTTCGATGTGGCGGGACGTAAGGGCAAGGTATTCGATTGCTCCAAAAGCTATGTAAAATACTATTTTTTGAAGAGTATTTTTCATCCTAATATCTCGACATTTACTATTTTTCCCCGACTATTCATCTTCACATATTCCAATATCATCCCATGAAATCGTGCAAATGCGGCAGGGAGCTGAACCGTGTCGAAATAGCCTCTCATCCCCGCTTCACACCATTCCTGAAGCTCATCATAACTCTCAAACTCATATCCGAACGCATTGAGAAGCCGTGCCGTATAGGCATCGACGACCATAGCGGGACGGGCGCACGCATAGCAGAGGATCGAATCCGCCGTCTCAGGGCCAACCCCTTTTTGGCGCAACAGCCAGTCGCGATCGACCGAGAGAGCAAAAGTTTCGAAATCGCCAAACTCCTCGATCATATTGTGAGACAATCGGATGATATTGGACGCTTTGGCTTTGAACAGCCCGCTGGGGCGGATCAGCTCCATCAGAATTTCCGGATAGGCTTGAGCGAGGAGATCGGGGGCTAAAATCTCGGCGTTTCGGAGATTGTCCAGAGAGATTTGAACCCGCTCCCACTGCGTGTTTTGGGTCAATACCGCCCCAACAACGACTTCAAACGTGCCATACGCTGGCCACCACAACGGCGGAGAGTTCTCCAAAAGTTTCAGTTTTTCAAGTGCGCTGAAAAGTTCCCAAGAGTCCTGCAACTCCATCCACTATTCCTCTACCCACGCATCGGTTTTGTAAACGCGTCCATCATCGAAGATTTTGAGCTTGAAGGCTTCGGTGCATTTTCCCTCTTCGAGGTTCATCACCGCGATTTGGAGAATCTTGCGGCATTTTTCAGGCACTTCGAACCGTCCAGACACCCCTGTAATAAAGCGTTCCAGCGGTACTTTTGAATCCATACCGATGACGTTGTCACGGCATCCGCTGAGACCGATATCGCTCATGTACGCCGTCCCGCGTACAATCTGAAAATCATCACTCCCCACATGGGTGTGGGTTCCGATGATCCCACTTACCTCTCCTGCGAGGAGCATCAGCATAGAGCGCTTTTCGCTGGTCGCCTCGGCATGAAAATCGAGGAAAATATGCGCAATCCCCCCTTCTCTCAGCTGTGCAACCGTATCGCGGGCGCACCGAAAGGCGTTGTCGACATAGGGCATCCCGTAGTGCCCCATGATATTGAGGACGGCGAGTTTCTCCCCCGTTACCTCAAATACGCGGCATCCCGTCCCCTTAACCCCTTCAGGGTAGTTATGAGGGCGCAAAAGAGGCAGTGATTCCAACAACGGTTCGATCTCTTTTTTATCCCATGTGTGGTTTCCGCCGCTCATGCAGTCGATCCCCATGCCGAAAAGCTCCTGCGCGTTTTTCATCGTCACCCCGAATCCGTGAGAGGCGTTTTCGTAATTGGCAACGACGAAATCAACCTCGTGTTCGCGTCTGAGTTTCATGAGGTGTTCTTTGATCATCACCCGTCCAGGACGGCCGACGATGTCTCCGATAAAGGCTATTTTCACTCGTTCTCCTCTATGAGTTCATGTCGTAATGCGGACGCTTCCTGACGGAATCGAGTACTGTCTCCGTACTCAAAAAACCGCTGATAGCGTGAATGGATCGATTTGACACGCGAAGCATGACGGATCGGACACCAATACTGCTCAGTACGGGCGGCAATCTCTGAAATATACCCCATCAAACCGTTGAAATAACTGCAATAGAGGCAGTTTAGTTTCTCAACAACATTGAGGTATCCGAGCTGATGGCGATCGATGATGATGTACTCGCTTCGTTTAACCTTGGCAATTTTATAGATGGGAAAGCAAACCGCCTGATACACCCAGACAAACAGATCCAGAGCAAATGCCGGAATCAATACCGCCCAAATCACCGGTGCGCTGAGCAGATGCAATATCGGAGTGGTCGCAAAATAAGAGATAAGCCCTTGGCGATCGTGTCGATAGGAAGCGAGAAGCTCTTCGCGTTTTTTGGTAATTTCACAGGTAAATTTTTCGTATTCCTGATGCAATTCGACTTCCAACTCTGATTCGAGCGCTTTGATCTTGGCGACAAGCTCGTCAATCTTGTGATGTTCCATTATGGGCCTTTGGATAAAGTGTAAAACTATACTACAATTACGCATGCAATCGCTTAAATACTTAGCCAATTACAGCCAAGAGATACGTCAACAGGTTCAAGAACTGATCGATGCCGATCGATTGGGTGAGCGTCTATTAGCCAAATATCCCGATACCCATAACCAGAGCACCGACAAAGCCCTCTACGACTACGTCCAGCTCGAATTCGAGGTGCGGCTCTATCTCACCTACCTCGATCGATTCGGAGAACTTTATTCTCGCACCAACTCCACTAGTACTTCATAATGGGCGGTATGCGGAAACATATCGAAGAGTTGAACTCTGTTGATCCCATAGCCGCCCAACATCTCAAGATCTTTCGCTAAACTCATCGCATTACAGCTCGAATAGAGGATTCTCTCCGCGCCGATCCGCCCCAGCCATTTACAAATCTGTTCCCCCAATCCCCTACGGGGAGGGTTGACGATAATACAATCAGGTTTCTCACCCGACGTAGCGCTAAAGGTTGCGGCATCGAGCGACTCAAACGCTATGCTCTCAATTTCCAGCATCTTGGCCGAATCACGGGCACATTCGATCGCCTCTCGCTCGATCTCGATCCCGACAATACACCGCTCTGGTGTGGCACAGTGCAAAGCAAACCCCCCTACTCCGCAAAACAGATCCCATAACAATTTCGGGCTGCTCTCGTTTACCCATCCGCTTGCGGTGCGGTAAAGTTTCTCGGCTACTTCGGGATTGGTTTGAAAAAAGCTTTTTGGACGGATAAAGAGAGGGACATTGTTGAGCCGCTCTTCGATGCGCTCCTGTTCGGTAAGAAATATCTCCTCATCCCCTTCCAAAATCGCCATGTGTACCGGTTGGATATTGACTGAAACAACTTGTAGATCGGGGATTTTTTCCATTAAATCATCGAGTCCGTTTTTTAACCGTCCGATGATGCCGTGAGAGCGAAGGACAAAACGGAGCATCATCGACCCGCTGGAATGACTACGGGTGAGGAGGACATATTTCAGTTCCCCTTTTCTCAACCGTACATCATACCCCTTGACGCCCAAACCGCGAAGCCACTCTTGGATCAAATGAAGTGCGTTTTGCATGGATGCGGGATACAGAGGACATTCGATCAAACTCACCTCTTCGGCGATGCCGAGTACGACACCGTCCCATGAAGGGGAAGCGACCATTTTGGCCTTATTACGAAATCCTTTGAGGGTTGATGTGGCAGGCTTAAGCCACTCTCTTGGGGAGTGTGCATCTAGTAGTGTGTGAAGATGATCGCTTTTTAGTTTTAGCTGTTCGGCATAGTGGTAATCAATCCATCCGCACGAGTGACAAAAATTGGCATCAAAGTAAGAACAAAAACTCATAATTTCCTTTATTTATATCCCAGTAATACTGGCGTCAAACGAACTTTGCGGTATCGCATACAACCGTCGTTCAAGCCGTCCGATATGCTCTAATATCTCCTCGGAAGCCGGTTGGAGTTTGATGAAATGCTCTTTGGCGATCTCTCGCTCCGCATCGGTGATCTTTTTCTTCGTGTTAAACAATTTGGAGAAAAATGATCGGTCGGTATTGACAAAAAAGATTTTAAAAATATGCATGTATTCATCATGCAACGTGACATGGGCTTTTTCAATCTCTCCCAAACAGGTCATATTCCCCAACGCATTGAGTTTTTGACCGTCGCTGTAAAACCATTCGCCGAATTTACAGTCGGTATAGCTCAAAGGTATCGCACTCTCATCAACGGAAAGCCCTTCGATCAACAGCTTCGCTCTTTGTACCCATTTAACGTGCGCTTTTTTTTGCATCGCTTAAATGCTGCAATGTAATAGTTTTGTCCATAATACGTCATCCACCTTTGATGTAATAGTACAATTATACCGAGCAAATATCATAAATATAACACAAAAAGTTATATTTATACCCTGAAAAACAACTACGGTTGTTTGGTTTTCAATCCCCGTAAATACTGTAATACGGCACCGATCAGATCGTCATCGTCTTTGCTCTTGCTTTGCAGCGTCTCTTTGACTCCGCTTTGGTATTCGATCGTGATGTTTTGGTTGAAATTACTCACCATTTTGATCTTCTTCTCGATACACAGCAGTTTGATCACCATGATTTCGAAAAACTGCTTCGTCGGGGTATCGGGTTTGCCGAAGCGGTCATTCACCTCTTCTTCGATATCATAAATCTCGCTGGGTGATTCGCATTGGCTGAGGCGGCGATAGAGCTCCAATCTCAAACGATCTTCGCTCACCACCTCATCACTGATGAACGCACTGACGGTGAGTTTGATGTCCACTTTGGCACGGACGCTGCTCGTTTGGTTGGTGAGAAGTTTGATTGCATCCTCCAACATCCGCAAATACAATGCATACCCGATATTTTTGATGTGTCCGCTTTGGGCATCGCCGACGAGGTTTCCACCGCCGCGAATTTCGAGATCGTGATACGCGAGCATCGATCCGCTGCCGAGGAATGAGTTGGATTCGAGTGCGACGAGCCGTTTTTTCGCCTCTTCGGTGAGGTGATCTTTGTCATCCACGATAAAATACGCGTACCCCTCGATATGTCCCCGTCCGACCCGTCCGCGAAGCTGGTGGAGATCCGCCATACCGAACCGATCGGCTCCGTCAATGATCATCGTATTGACCGTCGGCATATGGATCCCCGATTCGATGATCGAGGTCGCCAAAAGGACATCGTACTCCCGATTGGCAAATTTTGCCAACTCCTCTTCAGTTTGGGTCGCGCTGATTTGGGAGTGGAGAATGAGGATACGCAGATCAGGGAGGATCGCTTTGAGTTCTCCCGACTTGATTACCATCGAATCGATCGAGTTATGGACATAAAACACCTGCCCCCCGCGACGGAGTTCCCGCAAAATCACCTCTTTGATCAGTTTCTCGTCGTAATTTTTCACAAACGTCCGCACCCCGAGGCGCTCAGACGGCGGAGTGAGAAGTTCAGACATGGTTTTGATCGAACTGAGCGCCTGATTGAGACTTCGCGGGATCGGGGTCGCGCTCATGCTGAGCAAATGAACGTTCTCATAGAGCGATTTGAGTTTCTCTTTTTGTTTCACTCCGAATTTGTGCTCTTCATCGATGATCACCAGCCCCAGCTTCGCACAATTTACCCCGAAAAGTGCGTGGGTTCCGACGACACAATCGAGCTCCCCCGCTTCCAGCGCCCTCAGGGTCGCATTTTTCTCTTTGGTACTGACGAAGCGATCGAGCTTCGCCACCCGAATCCCGAACGGTGCAAGACGCGCTTTGAGCGATTGGAAATGCTGAGAGCTGAGTAATGTCGTCGGAACGACGAGGAGCGATTGAAACCCCCCTTTTGCGGCGGCGAAAATCGCATTCATCGCTACCTCGGTTTTTCCAAAACCGACATCCCCGCTCAACAACCGATCCATGATATGCCCCGATGCCAGATCACGGACAATGGAGTTGATGGCACTGGCTTGATCGGCAGTGTACTCAAATCCCGCAGCGGCTTGGAAGGCACGCAATTCTCCTGCGTCCACGCTTATCACGGAGGCTTTGATCAGTGCACGGCTCGCCGCAATCCCGACAATCTCGGAGGCGATTTCAAACAATCGCGCTTTAACCGTCTCTTTGAGCTTGCCGAAGCTCCCTTTGCCCAGACGATCCAGCACCGGCAGAGATCCTGTCGCGATATAGCGATCGATCGCATCGAGATTTTCGACGGGCAGGAGGAGTTTGTCATCCCCCATGTATTTGATCACGACAAGATCTTTGACTCCTCCGAGGATTTCGGCTTGCTCGATCCCGACAAATATCCCGACTCCGTACTCTTCATGGACAACATAATCGCCCACTTTCAGATCATCGAGGAGAATCGACGTTCGGCGGCGACGGCGCTTTTTCTCATGGCGGTTGAGAGAGAAGATAATCTCGTTCTCACTAATGAGATTGAGGACAATCCCTGAGGTTTTGAGAGTGATCTCTTTGAGATCAAAGATACCGGCGGCTTTGAGCTGGGTATCGCTCGCGGCGATGAGGGTAAATTTTTTCGTTTTATGGATGCTTCGGAGCGTCTCGAAATTCCCTCCGCCCAGCGGCATATAGTGCTGTGATTCGGGAAGTATCTCGACTTCGAGCCTTGCACGCGGAAGCACAGGTTGATTGAGTCCGTACGCTTCATCGAGGACGCTTTTCATCTCACGGATACGTGCAACTCTTTTTCCCTCACATAGATCGATGCCGTATTCACCCAACACCCAAAACCCGAGCGAGGCGATGTCTTTGACAAAGCTATCGCTTTGGGAAGAGGCAACCGCTTTTTCAAAATAGCGGTATTGCTCCGAATCTAAAGAGAAAAAGGCGCTCGTAATTTCAACAGAGGCCAACTCCTCTTTGTCGGTACGCTGGGTTTCGACATCGAACGCTTTAATCTCTTCAACCTCATCGTCAAAGAGGCTGATACGGTACGGATTGCTTTGGTTTGGGACGTAAATGTCAAGAATGTCCCCGCGATGGGATACTTCCCCCTCCATCTCCACCATATCGACAAACGTATAGCCCCAATGGATCAGTTTCTCTTTAAACGCATTCAAATCGATACGGGAAGCAAACTCGATGGTCTCGCTTTGAAGCAATTCCGCACGCGGCATCGGAAACAAAAGTGTTTTAAGCGGCGAGATGATGAGCGGTTTTTTGGATGCATTGTAGTAAGAACGCAATGCCGCAAAAAGGGCAAAAAGTTCCTCTCCAAACGGACGTAAATCATCCATATACGCCGCACGAAAATCGGGCAATATGATATGCTTAATCCCTAAAAATGCCGATACATCGCTCAGCTCAGTAGCTTCTTTGGCATCCTCGCACACAAGGATTTCAGGGAGATTTTTCGGGTTGTTTTTGGCGTATTCATACCATCGTGCTTGTGACATTCATCCTCTTTAAAAATGTCTCGGCAACACTGAACGAGCCGAAGACTAAATACTCTTTATCCTGATCGATCGCCTCAAACGATCGAAACTCTATTTGAAGTTCATTCAGCGCATTTTCGAGTTGATCTCTTGGAGTGATTCTGGCTTCATCGACATCGATAATCTCGACCGACTCGATGATCGGTTTTAAAATTCCCAGTATCTCTCGGTAATCTTTATCCCTATAGGTGTTATAGATCAGTACCACTTTTTTCCCTTTATAAGAACGGGCGATCTCCCGTGCCGCCAAAGGGTTATGCCCCACATCGAGAGTGATATTGGGCGCTATCGGACTCAATCGACCGAACAGAGCGCGTTGATCAAAGAGCTCTTCTCTCACCTCGTATCCCAAAAGCTCATACGCTGCCATTGCCAACAAGAGATTATCGCGCAAATACTCACTGAGACCGTTTTTTGTGGCAAGATGCAATGCCATCCCTGTGAGTCGTGGGTTTAGGCACTCTTCTACTGTATAAAGGCGGCATCCCTTTGTATGGGCAATCTCTTTGGCGATCCGTTCCACTTCAGAATGTTTTTGCGTCCCAAGCAGTGCCTCATGCTGCATACTGCGAAGCTTTGTCGTAGCGATCGCATCAATCGTCGTCCCCAAAAAAGCGGCATGATCGAAATCGATCGGGGTAAAGATACTGAGTACTTTTGGGAAAACGGCCGTAGCGTCAAATTCGCCCCCTAGACCCGCCTCCATCACAACATACTCACACCCCTCATAGACAACCATAGCAAGTAACGTCGTGTATTCAAAATAACTGAGAGCTTCTGCATCTTCGTGTGATAGTAGTGCAAGGAGCTTTTGATGCGCTATCTCCAATGCTTCATCTCTAACATCCGTACCATCGATCCATATCCGTTCATTAAAACGAAGAATATGAGGCGACGTATAGTGTCCCACCTTTTTTCCCGCTCGGTACAACGCGGTAGCAAGAAATCGCCCCGTAGAGCCTTTTGCGTTAGTTCCGACGAGATGGAGTATTTTTGGATTTGGCAAGGATGCAGCAATCGTTCGATACGTTTTAGGGAAGCGCTCATAATCGATCACGTCATAAAAGAGGGGCTTTGCAGCGAGGAAATCGTCTAAATTCATGCAGGCTCGACGCGGTTTCGCCCTTTTCGCTTAGCGTCATAAAGACGTTCATCCGCTCCGTTCAACAACGCTTTCATCGATGGATAAGCCATCCGCTCAGCAACGCCGATGCTGACACTCACGGCAATGCGCTGGCCTTGATACATAAAATGGGCAGCCTCGACGTGAGCGCGAACTTTTTCACAAAAAACTTTTGCCCCTTCCAAATCGGTATCTCCCAAAATAGCCAAAAACTCCTCTCCGCCGAAACGGCCTACAATGTCAGTGGCTCGGGCTTCAAGCTTCAGGATTTTCGCGAATGCGATCAAAACGGCATCGCCCGCTTCATGTCCATAGGTATCGTTGACCGATTTAAAATGATCCAAATCCAACATCGCAATACAATAGGGATGGGTGTGACGCTCATATTCGGATTCTTTGAGGTTCAAATACTCCTCAATCGCCCGCTTGTTGAAAAGTTTGGTCAAAAAGTCTTCACGTGAAGCTTGCGTCGCAGCAGCCAATTCCGATTCGAGTGCCGCAATTTTTTTTCCCATATCGGTCACTGTTTCGTTATGTACTTTCAAATCTTTACTCAACACTTCTACTTTTTCTTCCAGTGTGCTGGCAATTGCATAAAGACGCTTGTGTGCCGTTTTAAAATCGGTCGGTCTATTGGTCTCCAAAGCCTCTAAATCACGCTTGACTTCCCGGATTTCACTGCTTGAACTTTCGCTTCTCTCAATCAATTCAATCAGTTGAACAGAGAGTTTTTCCAACAACGCGTCCAGCGTATTGACCATATCTTCAACACTTTGTTTATCCAGGGCTATCCTCATCGCGATAGCCGTTTTCAGCTCTTTTTCGAATCCTTCCGTTTCTATATATGAGGGATTATTACTCAATTTTTTAGAAAGTTCGGTAATCGAATCGTCCATTTTAGGGGCGATAGAGGGGACCAACGAAGAGATCAGCATCTGTACGATCTTCGAATGATCCGAACCACTTCCCGGATTAACCTGAAATTTCAAATTCTCAATCGTATTGCGCAGATTAGCGGTATCGACTGAACCGAATCCCGAAAGCTTCATTAAAAACGAATCATCGTAAATACTCAAAAAATTAGTCCACGCTTGTTTGAGTAATTCGATCTGTGTCGAACCGCCCCTCTCATCAAGCGTAGCAATGGTTTTTTTCGCTAAAGCGGATGCTTCGGCATTGTGAAGCACATCGATGCTTTCGGCCATTTTTTTAGCCAATCCGCTAAACGCTTCGACAAGAATCGATGCTTCACTCGGATTGAGCCGATTGAGTTTGGAAATCAAAAAACGGATCAATTCCGCTGTTGTACGGACTCGGTATTGTTTTATCTCATCGAGAGTTTTTTTGTCCATTAATGGAACAAAGCGATCGATTCCGCTACAATCCTCAACAGCGAATCCCGCTTTTTTCGCTTCTGAACAAAACGTTTCACTATACGCATCGGGAGTCCATACTTTCCCTTCGGCCTTGAGCCGTTCAACCGTGTTACGAACGATTTGATTGATAGTCATTTTATTCCCCCTTAATGAGAATTCACACCCGAAGCGGCAATTTGAGCCACAAATCCATCCAACCCTTTTTGGGCTCCTTGTCGAATTGCATCAAAACGGGCTTGATCGGAGATGATTGCGTTTGGTTCAATGTCAAAATCATACATCCCATGGGTAGAATAATTGGTATTTTTCCCCTCTTTGGTTTGTTGAATCGACAAATTTACCGTTGTTCGGTACGTTACTACATAACCATTTGTATCGTAACGAAGCGGAGTGAATACGACCGATTCAATCGCGATTCTAAGATGGGTTTTAGATTCATTTTTAGCGACGAGAGAAGTTCTGAATTTCGTAATGACGGCCGTATCGACCGCGTCTTTGATGATCGCCGTATTTTGAGGATCTTCCATCGAAACAACCACTTCGGTACTGACACTCTCACCCAACACATTTTTCGTGCAATGGCTAACAGGTTGATACCCGCAACCGGCAAAAAAAATGAGAGCACTCAGTATCCAGTATTTCATCACTTACCCTTTTATGACAAGATTCACAAGCTTGCCCGGAATAACGATCGCTTTGATGATCTCTTTGCCTTCGATCCATTTCCCTACGGATGCTTTTGCCATCTCAATAATGGCTGCTTCGTCTTCACCGACACCTACCTCAATGGTTGCGCGGTTTTTCCCATTGACCGATACACCCAGAGTAAGCGCTTCTACTTCGAAAACTTCTTCGCATACTTTTTGAATCCCGAAGTTTTTCCCTTTAAATAACATCTCCGAGAGTTCCCAGCAGATATGCGGGACAATCGGCTCTAATATCGAGGTCAAAATCCAGTACCCTTCCGTCCATACGTCACGGTTTGTCTGCTCATTCAGTGCATTCATCGCTTCCATCACACCCGCAATCATCGTATTGAACGTGTGGCGCTCTCCGTACACCTCTTGAGCACGTTTCAGCGCTTCGTACACTTTTTTCCGTGCCGCTTTTTCTTCTTTGCTCAAAGAAGCATGATCGATCGTCGGTAACGCTTCGGTAACGTTGACATTCGAAGCACGATCGGCGAACCGTTTTAAAAAGCGAAATGCCCCCTCGACCGCACTGTCGTTCCACTCCAACTCTTGGGTCGGAGGTGCCGCGAAAAGGATAAAAAGACGCGCCGTATCGGCACCGTATTTTTCAACCAATGCTCCCGGATCGACGGTGTTACCTTTAGATTTTGACATCTTCGCACCGTCTTTGAGAACCATCCCCTGCGTCAGAAGGTGCTCAAACGGCTCATCGGAGCTAACGTATCCCAAATCCCGCAACATTTTCGTAAAGAAACGGGCATACAGGAGGTGCAAAATCGCATGCTCGATCCCGCCGATGTAGTGATCGACACCCATCCAGTAATCGAGTGATTGTTTATCAAATGCCTCTTTGAAGTCGTTTTTGACCGTATAACGGAGAAAATACCATGAAGATTGAATGAACGTATCCATCGTATCGGTCTCACGGATTGCCGCTTTGCCGCATTTCGGGCAGGTACAGTGTTTCCATGTCGGGTGGTGTTCAAGCGGGTTCCCCTCACCGTTAATTACTACATCTTCGGGCAATGCAACCGGAAGCGCAGCTTTATCCTCAGGGACAATGCCGCACGAGTCACAATGAATCAAAGGAATCGGAGCACCCCAATAGCGCTGACGGCTGATTCCCCAATCTTTGAGACGGAAATTGATCACTTTTTTTCCAAGCTTATTGGCTTCAAAATAGTCCATAATAGCCGCTTTGGCGGCAACGTTATCCAAACCGCTGAACTCTCCGCTCTCATGAAGCGTACCCGTTTCAGTATAGGCGCATCCACTTGGGAGTTCACCTTCCGTCGGGAAAATCACTGCTTTGATCGGAAGGTTATATTTGGTCGCGAATTCATAATCGCGATCATCGTGCGCAGGTACCGCCATAACCGCACCCGAGCCGTAATCGGTGAGGACGAAATTCGCCACCCACACCGGTACTTCAGCGCCGGTGAGAGGATGGAGGACATTCATCCCCAAGGAAACCCCCTCTTTCGGGCTGGTCGCGCGGTCGCGCGCGCTAACGCGCTGCATCGCTTTGATCGCATCCGCCGTCGCCTCATCGAGAAGACCGAAAGAGAGCATATGACGGACGATCTCATGCTCCGGTGCCAATGCCGCGTAGCTTACCCCATAAATGGTATCAGGGCGTGTGGTAAAAACATCAAATCCCTCATACACCGCACCCAAACGCGCTTCACTCTCTGCATCAAATTTGAATTTAAATTCAAGTCCGTACGATTTCCCGATCCAGTTTTCCTGCATCGTCAAAACCTGTTTCGGCCACTTCCCCTCTAGTGTTTTAAGCGATTCGAGAAGCTCTTCGGCATAATCGCTGATTTTGAGATAGTATTGATACATCTCTTTTTGAACGATCGGTGTTCCGCATCTCCAGCATCCCCCATCGACAACTTGTTCATTCGCCAAAACGGTCAAATCGTGCGGACACCAGTTCAAAAACCCTTGTTTACGGTATAAGAGACCCTTATTGAACATATCGATGATAAAGCCCTGCTCGAATGCCGTGTATTCAGGATTCGAGGTGGCAAACTCTCTATCTTCTGAAAATGAGAGTCCCAAGCCGGCAAGTTCGCCGCGCATTGTCGCAATGTTCTCATAGGTCCATTTTTTCGGATGGACACCATGTTTGATCGCCGCATTTTCTGCCGGCATACCGAAACTGTCCCAACCGATCGGGTGGAGGACATTAAAACCTTGTTGACGGTAATAGCGGGCAAACGCATCACCGATCGTATAGTTACGAACGTGCCCCATATGGATACGACCTGATGGGTAGGGGAACATGCTGAGGACATATTTTTTCGGTTTGCTAAAATCGTTAGACGGTTCGTACGCTTTTGTCGTACTCCAAGTGCGCTGCCATTTGGCTTCAATCGATGCTGGGGAATAATTCAAACAAAACTCCTAAAATACTGCTTTTTACACTATGCCTTGCTCAAACTGAGCGCGCATTTTCTCTTTTTCGGCTTGCATTTTTTGTTTTTCAGCCATTTTTTCACGGTAGCGTGCAACGCTAAATCCAGTCCAAACAACCAATTGTGCCGCAACGAAAATAGAACTGTAGGTTCCGATAATAACCCCGACAAGCATTGGGAAACTAAATCCGAGCATAATATCGCCACCGAACAAGAACAAGGTCAAGACGACAAAAAAGACCGTCAAAGAGGTCAATGTCGTTCGCGACTGAGTGCGGGAGACCGCTTCGTTAACGATCATGACGAAATCACTGCTTTTGGATTCTTGGATATGCTCGCGAATACGGTCATAGACGATAATGGTATCGTGAATCGAATACCCCAAAATCATCAGCATTGCCGCGACACTCTCGATATTAAAATCGATCTCAAAATAGGAGACAAACCCGAATGTTATGACGATGTCATGGACAATCGCGATAATTGCCGCCAATGCAAAACGCCACTCATAGCGAAATGTTACCATCGCCATGATTGCACCCAGTGTCAACAAAAACGCAGTAAGCCCTTTGACACGGAGCTCATCTCCGACTTTCGGTCCGACCATATCGACACGACGGATTTCGAACTCTCCTGTCCCTTTAAGAACCTCACGGGTTACGTCACCGATATCTTTGCTCAAACCGTCCGTCGACGCGGCAGTTTTAATGACAATCTCTTCGGGTGAACCGAACTCACTGACCGCCGCATGTTTGAACAACTCGTCTTTTTCGAGCGCTTCACGCACTTTATTAATCGGAGCCGGTCCTTGGTATTTGACCTGAACAACGGTTCCGCCGGTAAAATCGATGCCAAAAGAAAACCCTTTGGTTGCGATAAGCCCGATCGCCACAAAAAAGAGGAGAAATGAGGCTACGAAAAAGATTTTCCCTTTTCCGAGGAAGTTATAGACCTTATCTTCTTTAAACAATTCCATGATTAGTTAACCTTTCTCGTCATACCAAACCACAGTTTGTAGTTTTTCGATTTTTCGATGCGCGGGGTGAAAAGTTGGAAAATTCCGTACGTCCCGACAATCGCCGTAAGCATAGATGCCAAAATCCCCATGCTAAGAGTAACGGCAAACCCTTTGATCGCTCCCGTTCCGTAGACATAGAGGATTGTACATGCGATGATTTGGGTAATGTTCGAATCCAAAATCGCCCGCATCGCTTTGCTGTATCCCTCTTGGAGTGCCCGTTTCAATCCGATACCCAAACGGATCTGTTCACGTACACGTTCGTTGATGATGATATTCGCATCGACCGCCAAACCGATATGCAGAACGATCCCCGCCATCCCTGGCAAGGTCAACGTCGCACCCAGCAGCGCCATCATCGCCAAAATAATAAAGATATTGATCACAACGGCAAGATTTGCGATAATCCCCGCCAAGCCGTAATACATGATCATGAAAACCAATACTAGCACGAATCCACTCACCAATGCCAAAGAAGAGGCTTTGATACTATCTGCCCCAAGGCTCGGTCCGACAGAGCGTTTTTCCAACATATAAATCGGAGCCAAGAGTGCACCGGAACGAAGAGCGATCGCCAAATCGTTCGCTTCGGCAACACTGTAGTTTCCGCTGATTTGTCCGCTTCCGCCGCCGATACGCTCATTAATGACCGGAGCGGAATAAACTTTTCCGTCCAATACGATCGCGAGCCGTTTACCGACGCTTTTACCGGTAAAATCTCCGAAAATCTGCGCACCCGCAGAATTAAGCGAGAAGTTGATTACCGGACGGTTATTTTGATCGTATCCGACATGAGCATCGGTGAGCATCGTCCCATCCAAAATCGGGATCTCGTTGACCAAATGTTTTGTTTTTGGCAACAACGCATCTTCGAGAATTTTATCTCCATACATTGCCGCTTCCGCGTCACTGAGATCATTAACACGCATCGCACGGTCTTCATCCACCGCCATCAGTTCGAGCTTGGCCGCACGAGAGATCAACTCACGCGCACGCTGCTCTTCGGCTTGCGTTTTGATCCCTGGCAACTCCACCAAAATTTTATCGACACCCTGACGCGCAACAACCGGCTCCGCCAATCCAAATTGGTCAAGCCGGTTACGGATCGTTTCGATAGCTTGATCGACCGATTGGGTTTTCAGTTTCTCTACCTCTTCAGGTTTGAACGAGACACTGTACGATTCGCCCGAGTTTTTTACCGCAGCACCCTGAATCGTTTTGAGATATTCGTCGATTTTTGCTTTGTCTTCGGCATCGAGTGCGGTGAACACCACCGTCCCCTCTTCGACGCTCAAACCGTCGATCAGAATATCATTTTGCTCGGTAAAATGTTTGATCCCCGATGCGACCGATTTGAGTTGCGAGTTGACCGCTTCTTCGGTTTTAACCCCCAAAAGAAGATGCAATCCCCCCTGAAGATCAAGCCCTAGGGTAACTTTTGCACCATGTTGGCTTTGGGTCAAAGACGGTATCGAGAAAAGTATCCCGAAAACAGCGGCGACTATGAGTAATACGACGCGGAAATTAAGCTTCATCCTCGTACTTTCTCGCAACCGCTTCTTTGACGAGGCGTGCTTCGGTTTCGTTATTCATTTTGATCAAGAAATAGCTCTCTTCGACTTTTTTAATTTCGACGATTAGTCCGCCGCTGGTGACGATTTTGTCCCCTTTTGTGAGGGCTTCAAGCATTGCTTTGTGCTTTTTTGCCTGCTCATTTTGAGGACGAATGATCACGAAATACATAATAGCGATCAAAAAGACGAATGGGAGAATTTGTTGAAGAATTTCCATGGATATCCTTGGGTAATGTGAAATTGGGGCATTATACTCAAATGTGGCTAACAACGCTATAATTCCCCCATGAAATATCGATCAACCCCCATTATTGAACTCATTATCGCTCCGTTGCTTATCGCCCTTTTATTCTCCGCGTTTATCTATTGGGAACATTTTGCCCTCACCTCAAAAGCGCTCAATACCCTCTCGGGAGTCTTGGCGATTTATGCCCTGCTGCACGCACCTAAACGGGTGGTTGTCATCAGCGGGTTTTGGATCGGATGGCTCTGGTGCTATTGGATCGGCTTTAGCTTCCAATACTACGGTCTTGGATGGGCGACATGGCTTGTGGCGCTGGGATTTGGATTCGTCTATGCCCTCTATTACGGGACAATGGCACTCACCGCCAATGCCCTGCTCCGTGCGCTTATCTTGTTCGGTCTCACCTTTGTGTGGCCGATGGATTTCAACTGGATGCAACCCGAAATTATCTTTGTGGAGAGCTATCTCGGATTTTCCAAATGGCAGTTTGCTCTGATCCTTTTTGCCCTTGCTTCAACTGCCTATTTTAAAGGATGGAAAAAACCGATCCCGCTACTATTACTCCTTGGGGCAATTCAAACCTCTTATACTCCTCCTCCGATGCCAGAGTTAAAAATCAAACTGGTCTCAACCGATATTTCGCAAAATTTCAAATGGCAAAGTGAACAATTACCGCAAACGATAGACGATGATTTCATCGCTATCGATGAGGCGATTCAACAAGGATACGATCTTGTTGTCCTCCCCGAAGCAGCATTCCCCCTTTTTATGAACAGACATCCTGCAATTTCCGAAGCACTTAAAAAACGTTCTTTTTACATCACAATCCTCACGGGTACTCTGCACAAAGAACACGGTCTTAATTACAATGTTTCGTACTTGTTTAATAGTGGAAATATTACCGTCGCCAAAAAAACAGTATTGGTACCCTTTGGAGAATATATCCCTCTCCCCGGTTTTTTAAAAGAGTGGGTTAATCGCCATATTTTCGGGGGAGTATCCGATTTCGTTACCGCCAAAAAACCGACCGATTTCACTATCAAAGGGGTGACGTTCCGCAATGCCGTCTGCTACGAGGCAACCCGCAAAGAGCTCTATACTCCGAATGTTCGTTATATGATAGCGGTCAGTAATAACGGATGGTTCAAACCCTCCATCGAACCGACACTGCAAAAACTATTAATCCGTTTTTATGCCCGACAAAATAATACGATGGTGTTTCATTCGGCGAACGGCGGAGGAACTGGGATAGTGTATTAAATGGAGAATCAAGCCCTCGGGCTTGATTTTTTTAGTGGCGAACGTTGAGGTTGTTTTTCTTAATAGCGTCGATAACCGCTGCGATATGTTTCATTTTAGCCTCTTCGTCATCCATGTTGTGGATCGCATCGAGGTTAAAGTGTTGCAATTTCGTATCAAGGTATCCCGTATCGAGTTCACCTTTGATGAAGTGCTCATCACGAACGATTTGACGGTGAAGCGGGATATTGGTCGGCACACCCTCGATCAAGAACTCATCCAATGCACGTCGCGCTTTACGAACCGCATCTTCCCATGTCAACGCCGTAACGATCAATTTACCGATCATTGAGTCGTAGTTGGCAGGAATTTGGTAATTGGTATACGCCATAGAGTCCAAACGCACTCCCGGACCGCCCGGTGCAAGGTAGTTCGTGATAAGACCCGGTGAGGGTACAAAACCGAGCTTCGGGTTTTCCGCATTGATACGGAACTCGATCGCGTATCCACGGAATTTGATCTCTTCTTGCATGAAGATCAACGGATCACCCTCAGCGATTTGGATCATACGTTGGATCAAGTCGATCCCTGAGATCGCTTCAGTAACCGGATGTTCTACTTGAACACGGGTGTTCATTTCGATGAAATAGATGTTGTCGTCTTGGTCAACCAGATACTCGATGGTCCCGACACTCTCGTAGCCGAGTTTGAACATCGCTTTGGTAGAGATACGGTACAACTCACGGCGAGTCGCTTCGTTCAAGAGCGGTGATGGAGCGATTTCGATCACTTTTTGGTGACGGCGTTGGATCGAACAGTCACGGTCTCCGAGGTGAACCACGTTACCGTATTTGTCCGCAACGATTTGGATCTCAATGTGGCGTGGGTTTTTGAGGTATTTTTCGATGAACACTTCACCGCGGCTGAAGAAACGGAGTGCTTCTTTGGTTGCAGATTCGTACATCTCTTTGAAATCTTCGGCACGTTCTACGATACGCATACCGCGTCCGCCGCCCCCGAATGCCGCTTTGATGATGATCGGGAATCCGATACCGGTTGCGATTTTTTCCGCATCTTCGATGTTGTCGATCGGCTCATCCGTACCCGGAAGCATCGGAACACCGACAGCGCGCATCGCTACTTTTGAAGCCATTTTATCCCCGAACAGTGCGATATGCTCCGGTTTCGGTCCGATGAAGATGATACCGTTATCCGCACACGCTTGCGCAAACTCAGCACTCTCAGATAGGAATCCGTACCCCGGATGGATCGCGTCACAATCGGCTTTTTTCGCCAACGAGATGATTTTATCGTACTCAAGATACGCGGCAATCGGGTCACCCATAATCGGATAGCACTCATCAGCTTTACGAACCCAAACGCCGTTTACGTCTGCTTCTGAAAACACGACAACACTTTTAATCCCCAGCTCTTTACAAGCACGAATAATACGAAGTGCGATCTCACCACGGTTTGCAATCAATACTTTGCTGATCTTTTTAGTTTCCACTACTTATTCCTCATTTGAACATCATTGAGTATTAAAGACTCTGATACCCGATATCCGATTTAAAAACGAAATTATAGGATAATTCTCCTGTGAATGCAAAACTTTTTACCTTATCTCTAGGAGATTGAACGGCGAGATTCGTTTATTCCCACCGTTTCACTGATAATTATTGGTTTTTTTAGCATTCTTTATTATACTTAGGGTCAAAAAAACGGGGATATCTAATGAACATAGCGGCTAATATCACTGAACTTATCGGAAATACCCCTTTGGTGCGTCTCAATACTCTCTCCAACACGAGCGGTGCTACCGTTTTGGGTAAATGCGAATTCATGAACCCGACCAGTTCCGTCAAAGACCGTATCGGATTCAACATGATCAAATCGGCAATGGATACAGGATTGATCAATCAAGAAACGCTTATCATCGAACCGACCAGCGGCAATACCGGTATCGCACTCGCGGCTATCTGTACGGCATTGGGGCTCAAGCTCACCCTCACGATGCCCGAATCGATGTCGATCGAGCGCCGCAATCTCCTCAAAGCGCTCGGAGCCAATCTGGTACTGACCCCAGCCGCATTAGGGATGAAAGGGGCGATCGACGAAGCAGATAAGCTCGTCGCATCTCACCCTAACGCTATCGTCTTGCAGCAATTTGCCAATCCCGCGAATCCCGCCATTCATCGTGTCACTACAGCACAAGAGATTTTACGCGACACCGATAATACCGTCGATATTTTCGTTGCTGCCGTCGGAACGGGGGGAACGTTGACAGGGACAGGCGAAGCGCTCAGAGAAACACTCCCTAACGTTCAGATCATCGCCGTTGAACCGAAAGATTCTGCCGTCCTCTCGGGTGGAAAACCCGGACCGCACAAAATTCAAGGGATCGGAGCGGGGTTTGTTCCCAAAGTCCTCAATACCACCCTTTATAATGAGGTTATCACCGTCAGCAACGACGACGCGATCGCGGCAGCCAAAGCGTTAGCGAAAACTGAAGGACTACTGGTGGGCATTTCTGCCGGAGCCAACATCCATGCCGCTTCGCTGATCGCCGCACGTCCTGAGAACAAAGGAAAGACGATCGTCACCATCCTCTGCGATACCGCCGAACGCTACCTCAGCACCCCGTTATTCGACGCCTGATGCTCTTAGAAACCATCCGCTGTGAGTCAGGAGAGGGACACCACCTCCCCTATCATCAAGCAAGGCTGGACAACGCTCTCAAAACTCTCGGATACGATACGAGTTATCCGCTGCAAACCCTTATTTCTCCCCCCGATAATGGACTCTATCGCTGCCGTTTTCTCTACGATCAAAACGGATACCGTATTGAATATCACCCCTATGTCCCTAAAAAAATTGCTTCATTGCGATTGGTTCAAGGCGATGAAGTGGAGTATTCCCTTAAATTTGCCGATCGGGATGCATTAAATCTCCTCTATGAAAAACGCGACGGGTGCGATGACATCCTTATCATCAAAAATGGACTCATCGCAGACACGACTATTGCCAACATCGCGTTATACATTCAGGGCAAATGGGTAACCCCCTCAACACCCATTTTAGAGGGGACAACCCGTGCACGACTGATCGATAACGGTACTCTTTCTACGGCGTATCTCACCCCTTCAGATTGTACAAAAGCGACCAAAGTAGCCATCATGAATGCGATGGTGGGATTCGTTGAAGTGGATAATGGTATAATTACCTAAAAAAACAGGTCAAAACTCATGTTATTCGATATTATCAAAAGCTCTTCATTCGCACGTTTGATGGAAAATCATGTGCGCGATATGCTTATTTATCTTTTTGAAAATGACCAAAATTTCGGTATTTTGTGCAAAATTGAACACGTCACGTTTGATCCACCCCTTCCGAAGCACATCAACGACGAGTTTCGCGCGATGACACTGTTTTTTCTTGCCGGATACACCTTTGAAAGCGCTCGAATCGATAACGATACCCTCATTTTCGAAGCGGGGTTCGGTCATGAAAACATCGGCAGTTTTGTCTCCGTGCCGCTTCTCTCGATTGTGCAAATCATCATCGACGATACACCGGCATTTGTCAATCTGGCACTTCCCCAAGAGCAGCATCCAGCTATTAATATTGAAAAGCACGAAGGGGTTCAAAACTCGATGAGCGCCCTACTCTCGAATCCCGAAAATCAGAAGTTTTTGAAAAAGAAGTGATTTTAGTAGTCCGCTCATGGTGAAACTTGTCGAACCAAAAACACCCTTTGACAAAACAAGGGTACCGCTCGCGACGCGATGTTTCCTTGAGCTCAGGGCGAACGGAATCAATTTATAATTTCAATCCTAATAGATAGGTGACAACGTTGTCAATAAAGGCATCGTGTTTACGCTCTTTACTGTAAGCGATATAAAATTTTCGTTTGATTTTGAAATTTTTGATCCGCGCTTCGAAGAGTTTCCCCTCTTCCACTTCATCTTTGATGACATGGCGTGAGATAACCGATACGACAGGGCGTGCCGCATCTTTCGGTGAGCGCATCAACGTCTCTTTGATCGCTGTAGAGCTGGCAACTACCCCGATAACGTTGAATCCCGAACACTCTACTCCGATCTCTTCGAACACTTCCGCCGTCAATTTGCGGGTGTGTGAATTTTCATCACGGCAAATCCAGTCGAATTTGTACATATCCTCTTTGCGAAGCTGTTTTGGGATCGGCTGATTTGAGAAAATGACCAATTCATCCTCTTCCCATTCGCGGTAAATCAAACCGTCCCTGAAAATAGGTGATTCAATCAATGCGATATCGATTTTTTTATCCAAAAGCTGATCGATGATCTCTTCGGAAAATGCTACACGGATGTGAACTTCGTTATTGATTTTCTCTTTGAGCTGCGCGATATAGGATGGGAGCACATAGTTTCCGATCGCATAGGACGCACCGACAACAAACGTAAACTCTTTATTGATGATCTTCAGAACCTCTTTTTCGGAGACCTGAATCGCTTTTTCGAGTTTTGCGGCGATACGATAAAGGTCTTCCCCCTCTTTGGTAAGTTTAATCCCGTTCTTTTTACGCTCGACTACGCGTGTGTCGAGATAATCCTCGATAAATTTGATCTGTTGTGTTACCGCAGGCTGAGAAATACCGAGCTTCGCCGATGCTTTCGAAAAGCTTTTTTCCCGAACTACCGTCAAAAACGTCATCAGTTTGGCAAAATCTTTTAACATAATAATTCCTATAAGTTGAATGAATAGTGCTATTATAACTCATAATTATAACCAATTCAAGAGTTTACTATCATTTTTTCTGACAATTCGCCATGGAATTTTAAAAACAGAAAAGTTGGGCTATAATAAATTAACTATATACATCGAAGCAGGATAACAGCGGCATGGATAAAATTCTCTCAGACCTTAACGAAGCGCAGCGCAGTGCGGTAGAGCAGATTGACGGTCCATTGCTCATTTTAGCGGGGGCGGGGAGCGGAAAAACCAAAACCATTACAACACGTTTGGCATATCTGCTCGATCAAGTCGGTATCCCGGCAAGCAACACGCTGACACTCACTTTTACGAATAAAGCCGCCAAAGAGATGCGTGAGCGGGCAATGAATCTGATTAGTCAAAACTCCTACCCCCCTTTACTCTGTACATTTCACAAATTTGGTCTGCTCTTTTTAAAATTTCATATCCATCTGCTCGGCCGTGCCAATAATTTCGTCGTCATCGATACCGACGATAAAAAAAAGATCATTAAAAAGATCAATGCCGATCTCCCTACCGCCCTTGTCGCTTCGGAGATTTCACGCTATAAAAACTCCTTGATTGATCCGCAAGAGGCCTATGCTCAGGCAGAACTCACCAACTACAAACACATCGCCAAAATTTATGAAGAGTACGAAGCCTATCTTCTTAAAAACAACCTTGTCGATTTTGACGATCTGCTGTGTCTCACTTATAAACTGCTCGATGAACATCCCGATCTGTGTAAACAAACCTCGGAGAAATACCGCTACATCATGATCGATGAATATCAAGATACCAATGAATTGCAACTACGACTCCTTCAAAAACTGTGCAGCACCCATAACAATCTCTGCGTCGTAGGGGATGACGATCAAAGCATCTACGGCTGGCGCGGTGCGCATGTTCGCAACATTCTCGAATTTGATCAAGATTTTGAAGATGCAATGGTGGTGAAACTTGAGCACAATTACCGCTCGACACAACCGATCCTCACCGTAGCCAATGCTCTTATTGAGCATAACCGCTCACGACTCGGAAAAACCCTTATCGCTACCAAAAGCGGCGGAGATGAAGTCAAAACCATCAGCTCCAACGATGAGAGTGAAGAGTCTCAAAAGATCGCCAAAGCGATCAAAGAGTTGATTAACCAAGGGGTCCGTCCCAACGAAATAGCGGTATTGTATCGGATCAACGCCCTCAGCCGCTCTCTCGAAGAGGGGCTAAACCGCGCCGGAGTTGCGTACAAACTCGTAGGGGGATTACGATTCTATGATCGTGCTGAGATCAAGGATCTCATCAGCTACCTGCGTGTCATTACCAATGTCCACGATAACTTCTCCCTCAAACGGATTATCAATAAACCCAAACGGGGTCTGGGTAAAGCCACCATCGATAAAATAGAGCTCTCTTCGATCGAAGCGGGCAAATCGATGTTCGAGTTTATCTCGACCATCAGCGACGTGGATCTCGAAGCATTGGTGCGGAAAAAAAGTGCCGGAGAGTTGCGTGATTTTGTCGCTGAAATTCTTGAACTTCGCCGCGTGGCCGATGAGGCGATTTACCGTTTTATCGATCTGCTCGAAGAGCGTTTCAAAATCAAAGAGACCCTAAAAGGGCTCCCAGATGAAGCGGAAAAGATCGCCAATATTGATGAGTTTTACGGACTTTTTCGTGATTATGTCAAACAAAATCCCGAGGCGACACTCGCGGAGTTCCTCAACGACATCACCCTACAAAGCGAACAAGATCAGGTCGAGGGGGAGAGTATCTACATCATGAGTATCCACGCCTCCAAGGGGCTGGAGTTCGAACACCTTTTCGTCATCGGTTTGGAAGAGGGATTCTTGCCGCTGATCGGGGACGGAAGCGATCTCGAAGAGGAACGGCGTCTTGGGTATGTCGCATTCACCCGTGCCAAAACCAACCTCACCCTCTCCAGCGTCAACAGCCGTTTTTACAAAGGGCGCCGTACCGAACTGCAAAAAAGCCGCTTTATCAACGAAGCGGGATTGTGCGAAGGCTCTTTGATCCTCGAAAAAAATACCTCCTATAAAAAAGGGGATTTGGTACGCCATAAAATCTTCGGTGCTGGTCGGGTTGAGGGGGTGAGCAAAGCGGGACGCGAATTTAAACTCAGCATCAACTTCGGGGGCAACAAACGGGAAATTCTCGCCTCATTCGTGGAGAAACTCTGATTGAACCGTCTCTTTGTCGCCTATAAACCTACGGGAATCAGCTCGAATCAACTCCTCGGTCGTCTAAAACGGCGCTACGGTGTCAAAAAAGCGGGCTATTCAGGAACACTAGATCCTTTTGCAAAAGGGGTATTGATTGTCGCATTCGGCAATCACGGACGATTGTTTCGTTTTTTGAACAAAGCCCCCAAACGCTACCGCGCGACATTGTGGCTCGGAGCCTACTCACCGACCCTCGATATTGAAAAAATTGAAACGATCGATGACGTATCTCCCGTATCTGAGGATACAATCCGTTCTCTTTTTGCTTCATTGATCGGTGAACTTACCTATCTCCCGCCGAAATACAGTGCCAAAAAGATTGACGGTAAGCGGGCCTATGAACTCGCACGTGAAGGTAAAGAGGTGGATATGCGCTCCATCACCTCAACCATCTACGATCTCACACTCATTCACTATTGCCACCCTTTCATTACCTTTGAAGCCACCGTATCAGAGGGGAGCTATATCCGCTCACTGGGTGAAATTATCGCCGAAGCGCTTGGAGTAAACGGTGCCCTTACGGCACTGGAACGCCTCAATGAAGGAGAGTTCATTTTTGAAAACGAGAAAGAACTTGACGTCAAATCCTCTCTCGGAATCACGAAAAACCGCTATAATGGCAGATTAGAAACCGTTCTGTTGGGGCAACCCTTGCAACGTCAAGATTTTGATCTGCAAGATGATGGAACGTATTGGATCGACAACGGTGAAACTATCTCTATCATCGAGATAGCCCCTGATGGTGTCCGTTATATTCTCAATAAGGTTGAAGCATGCTGATTCTCTCCAGAAGAGCCGAAGAATCGATCATTATCGCCGATACGATTACGGTCAAAGTGGTATCCATCGAAAAAGGGGTCGTAAAACTCGGGATCGATGCGCCTCACAATATACGAGTTCTACGCAGCGAATTGATCCGTGCGGTAGAAGATTCCAACAAAGAAGCTTCAACCCATCAAGATGAATCTTTACTGCACCAACTCGCCCAAAAATTCAAATTATGATCCGTTATAAAGCCTACGCAAAAGTCAATATTTTCCTCAAAATTACCGGTATGAGAGGCGATTATCACACCCTCTCCTCCCGATTTATGCGCGTTAACTCTCTTTTTGATACCCTATGGTTTGAAAAAAAATCGACACCCGAATTTGAAATTCGGGGTAACTTTGATTGCGAAGTTCACTCCAACACCATCTACAAAGCCTATAAATATCTCCAAAGCTCTACACGCTCCAATAAGCTGTCCGTTTTCTTCGAAGAACATGCCGTTTGTGTCGATAAAAAAATCCCCTCTTTCGCAGGTTTGGGCGGTGGAAGTTCGGATGCGGCAACTTTTTTGCGAATGTGTAACAAAGAGCTTGAGTTGGGGCTAAGTGTTGATGAGCTAGCAGAGATAGGTTCATCCGTCGGTGCGGATGTCCCTTTTTTCGTCTACGGCTATGAGAGTGCTAATGTACGCGGCATCGGAGAGATTGTCGAACGCTATGACGAACCACTTTTGGACTTAGAGATCGTCACCCCCGACATCCAGATCAGTACCCCTGCGGTCTACCGTTATTACCGAGAGCACCTTTATAATCCGATCACTCCCGAGGAGGCGATACGCCTCGAATCAACTTCTTCGCGCGATATACTCGCTTCCATGAGCCCTAAAGAGGCAAACGATCTGTATCTTTCTGCACTGGGATGTTATGCTGAGCTTACTGAAAAAGAGGGGTGGTTTTTCTCCGGTAGCGGAAGCAGTTTTTTTAAAAAAATATAGAATTTTGGCACAATGTGCCGAAAATTATTTACTTGCAGTTTCGGTAGATTTTGGCGACCTAAAATAATTTATGTTTCATTTTATTTCGTTTTGCTTTAAAGATTATGCAAATCATCAATTCAAGCTATATTCTTATGTAGAAACTACAAGGGAACATGCGCTATCATCCTATATCTATGTGCGACCAGATTTATCGTTGCACCATATAACGGGATTTCAAGGAGAACGTTTTGGGTGAAAATATCGCCACCAATAAAAAAGCCTTTTTTGACTACTACATCGAAGAAAAATTCGAAGCAGGATTAGTACTCAAAGGGAGTGAAGTCAAATCACTCCGTGCCGGTCGTGTCAATCTCAAAGACGGATTCATCAAAATTGTTCGCGGCGAAGCGTTCGTTTTCGGCGTACATATCGGCGTACTTGATACAACCCACCGTTTTTATGCGCATGAAGAGCGGGGAAGCCGCAAACTGCTCCTTCACAAAAAACAGATCGATAAAATGTTCAAAGCGGTAGAGAAAGAGGGATTTACCCTCGTACCGCTCAGCATCTATTTCAACGATCGAAATATCGCTAAAATGCAAGTCGCTATCGCCAAGGGGAAAAAACTTTACGATAAACGGGATGATCTAAAAGAAAAAAGCATCAAACGCGATATTGAACGGGCACTCAAAGGGGAGTAACATGGTAGACATAGACGAGCTTCACCTCAAAGATCTACAAAACCCCCTTTCACCCCTCAATGTATGAAGAATATTGCATAACCCAGCTTTCCATTCGTGGTGAGCTTGTCGAACCATGAACAAAACACCCTTCGACAGGCTCAGGGAGAACGGTGTAAAAAATACATTTTAGAGGCTATACAAGAAGTCTAATAATTACTCCATACTCATTCTCCATCTTCCCAAACAGATCGGGAAAAAATCCAAAATCTACTCCTACGGATTTATCGTTTCAGAAAACACCATTTATTATCATGATAAGAAACAAAGTCAGTTTGTTATTTTTACAAAATGGAATAATAAAAGGCCAAAGTGAAAAGAAAAGTACCGCTTCGAAAAGCGGCAGGGAGATTATTTGCGGCGGATTTCTTTAATACGCGCTGCTTTACCGGCAAGGTCGCGAAGGTAGAACAATTTCGCACGACGTACACGACCACGGCGAAGAACTTCGATTTTCTCGAGGCTGTCACTGTAGATTGGGAATACACGCTCGATACCAACACCGTTAGCACCGATTTTACGTACAGTAATAGTTTTACCAGTACCTTCTCCACGGATAGAGATACAGATACCTTCATAGTTTTGAACGCGTGATTTATCACCTTCTGTAATGGTTACTGCCAAACGAAGAGTGTCACCTGCGCGGAACTCAGGGATGTTTTTACTAGCGATTTGCGCTTGTTCGAAGCTTGCAATATACTTATTTTTCATAAGATGTCCTTAGTTTATGCTTTTGAAGCTGCTCCGGCCTGAAGTATGCAGTTTTGCATTCAGACAGAGACGATTTTAGTGCACGGATTTTACTATGATTTCCCTTTAAGTATTCTGATGGAACACTCATATTCTCATAGATCGGGGGTTTTCCAAACGTCGGAGCTTCCAAGAGTGGAGATTCGAAACTCTCATACTCCAAAGACTCGCTATTTCCGAGCACTCCGTCGATATTTCGAACGATCGCGTCGGTCATCACCAAAGAGGGAAGTTCTCCACCGGTGAGGACGTAATCGCCGATGCTGAATACTTCATCGGCGAAACGTTCTATCACCCTCTCATCGATCCCCTCATACCGTCCGCTGACGAATACGATATGCTCCTTTTTGGAGAGGCGTTTTGCATCGTTTTGGGTAAATTGTTTTCCTACCGGAGCGACGAAAATCATATGGGCATTTTTCGGCAATGAATTCAGCGCATCAAACAGCGGTTGCGGTGTCATCACCATTCCCGCACCGCCGCCTGCGGCAGTATCGTCAACTTTGTGATGTTTGGATGCGCTGAAATCTCTGGGATTGAGAAAATCGACCGAAAATTTTCCTGATTCTATCCCCCGTTTGAGGATAGAATCTTGAAAATAGCCCTCGATCAAGTTGGAGAAAATAGTGACGTAGGTAAAGCGCATCAAGACGCCTCTAACAGATCTAACCCGCCCGTTACACTAATCAATTTTGCGACAGCATCCGTTTTGATCACGAAATGATCAATATACGGAATTAAAAAGGTGGAAGGAAGTCCTTTGGATACCAATGCTTCATCCGTTTTGACCAAAAGGTAATCCTGTGCACCGATCCGTTCAATCTCCTGCACGGAACCTAAACGGATTTCCCCCTCAACAACACTGGCACCCAATAAATCAAACCAAAAAAACTCATTATCGTTCAAATTGCAGCGCTCGCGCGTCGCTTCGTACGTTGTGAATAATTTTGCGTTTGTGAGAGCTTTTGCCGCTTCTGGAGTATCGATCCCTTTGAGATGAACGAGTTCCCGCTCAGGGTTATAGGAGGAGAGAATCACCTCTTTGCCGTTTTCAAGGCTAAACGTAGCATTCGGGATGAATTGTTCGGGAAAATCGGTGAAGAGGTTCAATTTCATGTCCCCTTTTAAGCCGACGGTGCGACCCAAAGTGGCAACATGAAGAAGATCTGCCGAAGCTGAATTACGAAAGCGGTTCGACATTGATTCGGTAACTTTTTCCGTCTTTGGCTTTGCATCCGGAAATGACGGTTTTGATCGCTCCGATCATTTTTCCCTCTTTTCCGATCAGCTTGCCTACATCGGCTTGATTGGCATACAAAATGATTTCGGTCACTTCGTCGCCATCAAACGATTCTACCCGAATCTCTTCGGGATAAGACGCTATTAATTTAGCAAAACCTGCGACGAAGTCCGCAACCATGATTATTTACCGGTAATTTTTTTAACGCGGTCTGACATTTGAGCACCGACGCTCAACCAGTAGTTTAGACGCTCTTCATCTACTTTTGTAGTGATAGGGTCTGTCATCGGATTGTAGTAACCGATCAATTCGATCCAACCGCCGTCGCGGCGTTTGCGACTATCGGTTACTGCGATACGGTAGAAAGGTTGTTTTTTACGTCCCATACGGGTAAGACGGATGACTGTTGCCATGGTGTGTTCCTTATGTTATATTGTTTCGCGTTAAAGAAACTTTGCAGAGTGTTTTGCCCACAAAAGCAAAAGAAAAACCGCAAAATCGCTTGAACGCTGAGATAAACGCTTCGAAAAGCGGCTATCTTAGCGTTCTTTGCACGGGTTAGCGCGGTAAACGCATCCCCTGCATCTGTCCCATCATGCTTTGAAGTTCCTTCATCCCCTGCTTGCCTGAGAATTTTTTCGCCATTTTCGAGGCATTTTTAAACTGTTTCAAAATACGGTTCACCTCGATAATGTCCAGCCCACACCCTTTTGCCAAACGGGCTTTTCGACTGTTGTTCAACAATTCGGGATCTTCGCGCTCTTTGACCGTCATTGAAGAGACCAGTGCTTTGATCTGTTTGAGCTGGCTGGAGTTTTCCAAATCGAAATCTTTGAGCGCGGAAGCCATGTTCCCCATTCCCGGAATCATACCGAGAATTGATTTCATACTTCCCATCTTTTTGAGACTCTCCATTTGCTCTAAAAAGTCATTAAAGTTAAATTCACCCTTTTTGATCTTTTTGCTGAGCTGTTTTGCTTTTTTCTCATCAATAACCGAAGCGGTACGCTCCGCAAGCCCTTCGATATCACCGAGCCCCATAAGACGGTTGACGATACGATCCGGCAAGAAGATTTCGAGATCTTCCATTTTTTCGCCCGCACCGATAAAGCGAAGCGGGACTTGAATTTGAGAAGCGATCCCAAGAGCAACGCCCCCTTTGGAGTCCCCGTCGTATTTGGTGAGGATAACCCCGTCAATCCCGATTTTCTCGTTAAACGTCGCGGCGGTACGAACCGCGTCTTGACCCGAGAGGGAGTCGGCGACGTAGAAAATCTCATGCGGGTTGGCAGCCGCTTTGACTTCCGCCAATTCACCCATCAACTCATCATCAATCGCCAAACGTCCTGCGGTATCGATCAATACGACATCGACAAGCACTTTTTTAGCATGATCGAGTGCCGCTTTGACGACTTCGACCGGATTTTTTGTTGCGTCATCGGCATAAAGTTCAACATCAATGCTTGCGCACACTTGGCGAAGCTGCTCAACCGCCGCAAGACGCTGCAAGTCTGCCGCTACGACGAGAACTTTTTTCTTTTGGCGCACTTTGAGCCAATTTGCGAGTTTCCCCGTTGTCGTTGTTTTACCCGAACCTTGCAAACCGCTCATCAAAATAACGGTTGGGGATACCGGAGCGTAGACAAACCCTGATTTGCCTTTGACATCCAAAAGTGCATACAAAGAGGTACGCAACGCATCCAAGAACTGATCTTTACCGATGCCGCTTTGTTTGGTTTTGATCTCGACGGAGTCGATCAACTCTTTTACAACTTTATGATTTACATCGGCTTTGAGGAGTGCTTTTTTCAGCTCGCCCAATGCCTTAGTCAGCGCCTTTTCATCGTCGTGAAAACGAATTTTGCGAATGGCGGAGGTAAACGATTCGGTTAGTGTATCAAACACTTCAGCTCCTAAATGCTTTGGTTACAGGGTTTAAAAAGTTTCAAATTATACTTAATTTTTTCTTCAACTATGCTTTGCCGTCATTCCCGCGAAGGCGGGAATCCAGCTTTTCCATCAAAATACAAAATACAGGTCAAAATACAGGTCAGGCGTTAAATGTCAATAGACTTCTTTACGATGTCCGATACGAACAATCATAATAAGAACTTTTTCTTCTTTGATACGAAATATAATCCGATAATCTCGAACACGCAGACGAAATTTTCCTGCGTACTCCCCTTTGAGTGCTTTGATATTATTTTTAAGCTGTGAGGGGTCGGTTGCTAGAAGGATAATTTTTTCTTTAAGCTGTTTTTGAATAGCAAAATCCAAGCTTGAAAGCTCTTTTTTGGCAGAGGGCAAAAACTCTATAGCGTACATCGACTACAGTCCAAGCTCTTTCCACACATCTTTAGCCGGTATTGCCTTAACTGTTCCTGATTCAAGTTCACGTAAACGCTTATCCGCTAGCTTTTCATCTAGCATATCAAAATAAATCATCAATGCATTCTCAATAAGATGACTTTTCTTTTCATTGAGTTCTTTGGCAATTGCATTAAGCTCCGTCACTACATCATTGTCTAAAGTAATACTCATTTTTGTTACATTAACATATTTGCCCATTATGCACCTCTATTTATATGGACAATTATACATTCAATAAAGAGAGTTGTCAACAACGACGAAACTTATTTAACTCCCGAAATGCCCAAATACTTTCGGCTCCGGTGCTTCAAATGTTTGTCCGAGCAACGTCACTTTTTTGGCATGGAGCATTACACGTTTGGATTGTCGTCCGCCGTATGATTCATCCCCGATGATCGGGTGTTGCGCGTATTTCATGTGGGCACGGATTTGGTGAGTTCGTCCGTGATGGATGATCAACTGCACTTTGGTCTTTTTCCCCGACACTTCGAGCGGGGTCACTTCAGTAATAGCGGGTTTACCCTTTTTTGCCACTTTCGTATGGGCTTTGTTCCCTTTTTTTTCGGTAATGAGAGGTTGATCGATCACCATCGGCTCGGTTACCAATCCCTCTACCCATGCGACATACTCTTTGTAGACACGGTCTTTTTTAAACTCGCTGATCGCTTTTAAACGGAACTCTTCGTTTTTCACCAGCATCAGCACACCGCTCGTTTCGCGGTCAAGTCGATGGAGCAACTGTGAGCCTTTGAACTGACGTTCGATCTCATCGGAGTTGACGAATGCCGGTTTATCGACAACAATAAGATTATCGTCTTCAAATATCGGACGCACTTTTTCCACTTTTTGGACGATAAAGACCGTTTTGGGACTGATTTCACCCCGTGCGATCATCACTTTGTGATTTCCGACATAAACCAAACCGCGATCGATCAGTGATTTGGCCTCAGAGTTGGATATTCCCTCTTGCTCCGCTAAGAGCTTATACGCTTTTGGTTTTTCCATTTTCATTCTCCGTTAAATAATTGAGTACTTTTTGCAGATCGACGCTTCCGTTGATCTGCGAAGGGGGCATCGTTTCCGCATTTTTCAACGCATCTGCGATCCCCTCCAGTGAGGTAAACTGCACATGAGAGACGTATTTAAACAGCTCCCGCTGTAAAAACATCTGCTCGCCCGTGATAATCTTGCATCCGAACGTTGCCGGCTCAAGCGGGTTATGCCCTCCGATCGGTGCGAATGCTCCCCCTAAGATAGCTACATCGCTGATGGCATAGAGGTTATTCAACTCCCCCATCGCATCGATGAGGACAATATCACTCTCCAACGATTGCGATTGGCTCCAGCGCTCAACACTCATCTGAGGCACACTTTTCTCAATCAACTCTCCCACTTTGGCAAACCGCTCAGGATGGCGAGGAACCACTAACAATCTGGCGGAGGGGTTATGCTCGCGATAGGCGATAAAACCTCGGAGTATCCCCTCCTCTTCCCCCTCATGGGTACTGGCGGCGACAATCACCGTCCCCGTCGGCTTCTCATAATGCTTTGTCGCTTCGATCTTTTGGGAGAGTTTGATATTCCCGACCACTTCGACATTCGCAGCCCCTAAAGCGATAAAACGGGCCATGTCCTCTGCACTTTGGCAAAAGACACGGTCACACTGTGACAATAAAATCCGATAAAACCACCGCATACGATAATACTTCGGAAAACTGCGATCGCTGATGCGGGCATTGAGCGCAACAACCCGCGCGCCGCGCGTATGGGCCAAACGAAACAACAAATACCAAAACTCCGCTTCCAAGACGACAACAGTTTTAGGACGTTCAATCCAAAACCATAGCCATATTTCATAGGGGAGGTAGCGCACCTGTGCAACGTATTTAGACGCGGCTTCATACCCCGTGTGGGTTATGACACTGATAGCAATCTTTTTATTACCCAATTTCTCCACTATAGGAGCGATTGCTTTTGCTTCCCCCAAAGAACACACATGAAACCAAATGTCATGCGGTTGAAAAGGAGGGTTTTTGATGCCAAAAAATCGTGCCGGAATCGAGTCTCGATATTTTTTCTTGAACGAAAAGAGGAGCAATAAGGGGAAAGCTACGGCGTAAAAAACCGCCGCAACCAAAGTATAAAAAAGATCGAACGCTACGTTACGCACCGATAGCGTCAGAAGGCTCTAAAAATAAAATACGACCACAGTGAGGACACATGGTGATCTCTTCGCCTTTGATAACATCGGAATAGACTTTATCGCTAACTGCCATATAACATCCCATACATGCTTGATTACGAACCGGTACGGCAGTGGTATTTTTTGCCCAGCGGCGAATTTTTTGGTAGAACGACAACCCTTTTTGGTTCATAGTGCCGACCAATGCTTCTTTTCGAGCAAATACCTCTTTGCGCTCTTCGTCAATACGTGCCAATTTAACATCGACATCGGCTTTAACCGTAGAGAGCGTGCTATCGATTTCAGCTGCTTTCGCTTCAAGCTCGTCGATTTTGCTTTGTTTGTGATCGATCAATTTTTCCAAACGTTCAATCTCTTCGTTCGCGAAGCTCACTTGCTCTTTTGCGATCTCTTCTTCGAGTTGAAGCGATTTCATTTCACGTTCAGTTTTAACTTCACCGCTTTTTTTAGCGTTCTCTTCTAATTTTGAAGAGAGTTCTGCAAGATGAAGCTCATTTTTGTGTTTTTTGATCTGTTCGTCTTTGATCTCTTGCTTCAATGTGTTGATTTCATTGGCAATGCCGTTTTTTGTCGCCATCAACGCTTCGTATTGAAGATTGGCTTCTTCGATTTGCGGTTCAAACGCGTCGATCTCTTTGTCTACTTGTGAGAGTTCGATCAGTTGTTCAAGGTGTTTGTTCATACGGTTCCTTTTGGAGTTACACAATTACCTAATACAGGGCATTTAAGATGCCCTTTTACACTTAAAGATAGGTGAAGGGGTTTTTTGATGGTGAAATTATAACACTCAATCCTAATTTTTCCAAATGTCTCTCTAAAACCTCGCCAAAATAGCGTTCGCTCTCATAGTGACCGATATCAATCATCGACAATCCAAGCACCTGCGCTTCCATAGCATCATGGTATTTGATGTCACCCGTCAAAAAACAATCGGCTTCGATATTGCGCATCAGCGATGCCCCCGATCCGGTGACCAATGCGCACGTTCGGATATGCTCATGACATTTCACCCCTCGGGTATGCGGTAATCCTAATGCCATTTTGATCTTTGCGGCAAAGGTATCGTAGGGCTCATCTATCCCCAGATAGGCGACAAACCCCTCTTTGGCGATGATGGGGTACCCCAAAACTTCACTCGCAACATAATCATTTAGGTGCGTTTGGTCGAAATTGGTGTGCATTGCGATATTGGTGATATTTTTTCGGATCATCGGTGCTACGATTTTTGCGGGATATTGGTTGAACTGCAATTGTTTCAGCCCGCCGAAAATCACCGGATGATGGGTAATCAGCAACGCGTTTTCAGGGATTGATGCGATCAGCTCTTCGTCGATGTCGATGCTGAGGACCACATGGGTGATCTTTTGGGCAAAATCGCCGACCAACAATCCGGAGTTATCCCACCCCTCTTGCATCGCAAACGGAGAGAGGGCATCTAAATAGGTGTAGATCTCTTTGACCGTCATTTTTCATA
>NZ_JAEMQA010000040.1:0-26574 GCF_022759005.1 Sulfuricurvum sp.
ATTACGTGACCTGTCAAACGCCATTCAGCAGACATACCGGTGTTAAGCTTTTGATTGGTTGTCGAGTGATAGCCTTCACCATTGAATAAACCGAGTTCACTAGAGAAATACGGTGTTTTTGTTTGGAAATTCACACCCAAGTCCGCCGAGTTCATAGTATCAACACCTGTAGTACCGATTTTGTCTTCTAAAATAACTTTGTTGATTGAACGATAGTTCCATGCATTATGCTCTTCGTAATCGATCCATGGACGGTGTGCGATACCAATTTCTACACCTGTGTATGGGAGAACTTTATCAAGATACAAATAAGCATATTTAATGATAACATTGGCTGGGCCATCGCCTTTAGTATCTAGTGTTTGCAACGAATTTGTCGCTTCCAATTCTTTTGTTGCATCCATAGTTACACGGAAATAATCTTTGTCATTGAAAAAAGCTTTTACTTGAACATAGTTACGGCGAGCTTCGAAGCCGGCAGAACGGTCATTACCATTAGCGCTTTTAGCACCATACGTGTTGCTAGTAAATCCAAAATAATGCTCTCCGCTAAAATCAAGCGTTTTTGCTTTTGATTTTACATTAACGTATTTTTTCATTGAATCTTGATATTCACTCAATGAAGATGCTTGCTCACGATTTGCCATATCAACGCTTTTCGCATCGATAAAATCACCCATTTCTGTACGGCCTTCACCTGGTGTTGTAAAAACTTGACCTGTTTTAGCATCCGTATAAAGTGTTAATGTATCGGCATAAACCGCACCACTCATCATTGCCGCAGCAAGGGCAGATAACGCTACTTTTTTCATAAGATTCACTCCTGTTTTTTAATGGTGTCATTGTAGAAAAAGTAGATTACGTTAATGTTACATTACAAAATGATTACAATAAGGAAAATGAATATAAAACAGAGGAGTTTGTAGAAAAAACGCTCACCCGAACGCATACGCAAGGAGGGGCAAGCAAAACTTAAGGAATTGAAGAAGGAGAAAGAAACGTGGGTCTATAAAGACACCTTTAAACATACTCAAATATGTTTAGAGGTGGCTTAAAATTGTAATTTTTTATCCGTTCACCCTGAGCCTGTCGAAGGGTGTTCATGGTTCGACAGGCTCACCACGAACGGCATCGGGTAAACAGAATGAGAAGAAAACTTATTTTACGTTTTCGTTCCAGTATTCACGAATAAGGTTTGTTGTTTCAACAGGAAGTGGGATATAACCCAATTTTTCTGCCGCTTTGTCTCCATTACGGAATGAGTAATCAAAAAATGCGATGGTTTGTTTGTTAATATCTCGTGTTTCACGTGGCATCAAGATATAGGTTGCCGCTACGATAGGATAGGTAGAGTCCCCTTTTTCCGCGACGATCGAACCGTAGAAGTGGTCTTTTTTAGACCATGACGCTTGCTTAATCGCATTTTGTACATTGGCTGTTTTCGCTTCTACCCATTTGCCGCTAGCCGTTTGAAGTGTCGCAGCAGCGAGATGGTTTTTATCTTTGTATGCGGTTTCGATATATCCGATAGAGTAAGGAGTTTGTTTGATGATGTTGGTTACACCCTCATTCCCTTTTCCGCCGACACCGGTTGCCCAACCAATCGCTTTACCGGTTCCGAATTTGCTTTTCCACATAGGAGAAACATGGCTCAAATAGTCGGTAAATACGTATGTTGTTCCTGATCCGTCTGAACGGTGAGCAACAACAATTTTTTGTGCCGGAAGGTTAAGCCCTGCATTATCGGCTACGATTTTAGGATCGTTCCACATCGTGATGGTTCCTGCAAAAATTTCAGCAACAACGCTGTTTTTAAGTTTCAACGCTCCATCTTTAACACCAGGGATGTTGTAAGCAACAACTTCTGAACCAAATACCGCAGGGAATTGATACAATTTTGCCGCATCCAACTCTTTAGGAGTCAAAGGAGCATCCGTTGCACCAAACTGCACTACACGCTCAGTGATTTGTTTAATACCGCCACCTGAACCGATGGATTGGTAATTCACACGAATATGGGTCGCTTTCTCGTAGTTGTATGCCCAGTCATAATAACATGGAGCCGGAAACGTAGCACCTGCGCCGTTGAGTTTATCTGCTGCAATCATTGATGTCGCCGCGATAGCAGCAATCACTAAACCTTGTGTTACTTTTTTGAACATTGGAAATCCTTTTGGAATTTTGATGACGCTATTTTAAAAACAGCTGATAACGAAACGGTTACAAACACTTCGGTTTTTGTAATCACACTGTTATAAACCATCGTTACAATCGCGCACACAATTATATACAAAGGCGCATCTATGCTACCACGCTATGAAAACAAGCTCAATGAAATCCGTACAATGATTTCTGCGATCCTCTCCCAAATTATTCAATCGAGCGAAGAGACACTCAACGCTTTTGAAACAGGAAATATGGAGATGTACGAAACGTCACGTGCTCATATCAAAAATCTCCAGATCGATGCGAATAAAATCGATAACGAAATCATCAAAACATTTGCACTGTTTGGTCCCGAAGCAGACGAACTGCGTCTGCTCGTTGCGTATCTGAAAATGACCAATGAAATCGACCGTATCGGTGACGGGCTCAAAAAATACAGCAAACGTCTCCATGACCACTGTGTCGGAGGATGCGATATGTCGGTTTTAACCAATGCGATCATTCAATTGCACAAAACGACGATTAATGCGTTACAATACATTATTGAATGTTTGGACGCTATTGAATCATGTGACGCGGAAGATGTTTATCGCAAAGTGATGGTCGAAGAGTCTAAAAACGACGATCTTTTCTCTATTATGGAAAAAGAGCTCTTAAACCTCATCATCGATGCCGATGATCTGGCGGTAGAATACGTCAGAGTATTGGGAACGCTACGTAAATTAGAGCGTATCGGCGATCGTACCGTCAATATCGCGTCTTTGATGCTTTTCGCCCAAAAAGGGGGAGAATTAAATCTCCACAACTAATTTCATCACATGCGTATTTATTCAAAATCTATCCCAAAGAGGTTTGCAGTGGAAGCACTGATACTGATTGTCGAAGATGAACAGGATATTTTGGAATTGATGGAGTATCACCTCTCTAAAGAGGGGTTTGAAACCATCGGTTTTCTGAACACCAAACATGTACTTACCGCACTCGAAGAAGAACAGATTGATCTCATTTTAATGGATCGCAACCTTCCGGGTGCGGAAGGATCTGAGTTTGTTCAATCGTTGCGAAAAAAAGGGATTCAAACGCCTGTTATTTTTGTGAGTGCCAAGCATAAAGATGAAGAGATTGAGCAAGGGTTCGAGCGGGGAGGCGATGATTACATCGCCAAACCGTTCAGCATGAAAGAGCTGGTACTCCGGGTAAAAGCGGTATTGCGTCGTACTAAAAAACTCTCCAGCGACGGAGACATCACCTATCGTGACATCACCCTAAATCTCGCTGCCCGCACCGTGCTGATCGAGGGAAAATCGGTCGAGCTGACAAAACTGGAATTCGATCTTTTGCACGCATTGATTGTGAATGAAAACGTCGTCCTCGATCGCAACTATCTCCTCGAACACGTATGGGAAGGTGATGAGGTATACCAAGATCGTACCGTCAATGTCGCGATCAACCGACTCAAAGAGAAAATTGATCCCGAAAAAACCAAAGACTACATCAAAACGGTACGGGGAGTCGGATACACATTGTGCTAAGGATCCATCAGCTCTTCTTTCTTAATGTGTTGGGGCTGTTTGTTGCCGCACTGTTTGTTGCCTCGCTAATCAGCTACTTTTCCCTTAAATCGATGATCATTCATGAGGGGGAAGAGCGTCTGATTGAAAATATCAACCTTTTAGAGCCCCTTCTAACTTCTACCAATGATTTCGACCGTTTTGTCGCCCAAGCCTCAGGAAAAACCTTCTTACGGGTCACCATTATCGATGAAAACGGAACCGTAATAGCCGAAAGCGATGCTGATAAGACGACGATGGAAAGCCATTTAGGGCGTGTTGAAGTGATGCACGCTATGACGGAGCCTTTTGGGGTATCTGTCCGATATTCCAAAACGGTCAAAACTGATTTTATCTACGTCGCTCATAAAATCATTACCCCTGAACGAACATTTTATATCCGTCTTGCTATGAGTCTTGATGGGGTAATGAAACACTTTTATGCTCTATGGATTCAACTCGTTGGGGCTTTTAGCGTATTGATTGTCATCGCTTTGATAATCGCCTATAACATCTCCAAAAAAGCCCGTTATGATATTCTCCAGATTACCCGCTATCTGGATGAAGTTTCGGCTAAAAATTACCGTGCTATTATAAAACCCAAATATTTTCGGGAGTTTTTGCAAATCTCGATATTGCTCAAAAATCTGGTCAAAAAGCTCCACAACCGAGACAAACAAAAGCGTAAACACACCGCCAAACTAAGATTGATCAACAAACAGCAAAACGATATCCTCTCGGCAATCAGCCACGAATTTAAAAATCCGATCGCCGCTATCATGGGATACGCCGAAACGCTTCATGACGATATCAATATCGATCCGAAAATCCGCCAAAAGTTTTTGGATAAAATTCTCACCAATACTCACCGTGTGGCATTGATGTTAGACCGTTTGGCCCTTTCCGTAAAATTGGAAAATAACGACCTCTCGATCAAACCGACTACTTTTGATATCGCTAATATCTGTTTGGACTCGATTTCAATTTTACAGGTAAAATATCCGGAACGCTCCATCCGCTTTGAAGGCTCGTCGAAAGAGATATTTGCCGACAAAACCATGCTGGAGCTAGTCATCACCAATCTGATCGATAATGCACTGAAGTATTCCGAAGAAGAGGTGAGCGTGATCCTCACCGAAGATGCCGTCCGTATTGCCGATAAAGGGATCGGAATCGCCCCAAACGAACTTGATAAAATCACCTCCAAATTCTACCGCGTCCAAAAAAATCGATGGGATAATTCGATGGGATTGGGTCTCTCGATTGTCAGCTACATTCTCAAACTCCACGATTCAGCCCTCACGATAGAGAGTATCCAAGGGGTCGGATCAACCTTTGGCTTCTCGCTTGTCTCAATGATCGACAAAAAGGGCAAGTCCAAAAAATGATCCCCATCCCTCCCCCTCTGGTTCGACTGGTAGAACATCTCTCGCACCATGGGATCAAACCTCTCATCGTCGGAGGATTCGTTCGAGACCATTTCACCGCTCACATCACCCATGATCTGGATATCGAACTCTACGGTGTACCCTCTCTCGAAATACTCGAAACACTCCTAAAACCATTCGGAAAAATCGGGCTTTACGGAAAAAGCTTCGGGGTTATCAAACTCTCCTATGAGGGATATGATATCGATTTTTCCCCGCCGCGCACCGAATCCAAAATGGGATTTGGACACAAAGGGTTCGAAACGGTATGGCACACCCATCTAGATTTTTCCGCCGCCGCACGCCGTAGAGATTTCACCATCAACGCCATAGGATATGATCCGATAGAGAAAAAACTTCTCGATCCGTTTGGCGGGATGGAGGATTTGGAGAAAAAAATCCTCCGCTGTGTTGACCCCGAAACGTTTGTGGATGATCCTCTGAGAGTATTGCGCGCGATGCAGTTTGCCGCCCGTTTTGAACTCACATGTGATGATACGTTATTGGCACTATGCCGTGAAATGATCGATGAGGGTGCACTCGCCGAATTGCCGAAGGAGCGGATTTTCGAAGAGTTTAAAAAGCTTTTGTTGCGAAGTGCCTCTCCCTCGATCGGACTGCGTTTATTACGTGAGATGGGAGGATTGAGATTTTTCTCCCCTTTGGATCAACTCGAAACAACACCGCAGGAAAAAGCTTCTCATCCTGAAGGGTCGGTTTGGAACCATACCCTGATGGCCCTTGATACAATGGCAACATTTCGAAGCGGAGAGTGGCGTGATGACATGGTACTGATGCTCACAATGCTGTTGCATGATATCGGAAAACCTTTCACGACGGTTATTGAAAACAATCAATTTAATGCTCCGAAACACGCCGAAGAGGGTGTTGAAATCGCCCGCAACTGGTTGGCCTTAATTACCGACGATAAAGATCTCATCGAACGGATACTCCCCCTTATACGTTATCACGGCGCACCGCGAAAATTCTACCGTTCCCATGCCGGTGACAGTGATATTTTGCGTTTAAGTACCCAAGTGTGCATCAACGATCTTATCCGTGTTGCCAAAGCCGATTTCTTCGGACGCTTGTTCGAGGGATCGACTCCTGAAACTTTTGACGCGGGGGATTGGCTTTATGAGAGAGCCTCGGCACTCAATGTTTTGTATGAGCCTCCTAAGCCTCTGATTATGGGACGCGATTTGATAGAGCTTGGGTTAACACCCTCAACCGAGTTTAAAGCGATTTTAGAGCGGGCTTATCGTGCACAACTCCATCAAAAATTTGCCACTCACGAAGAGGCTCGTAAGTGGCTCGTAACTCAACTGTAATCATTATGCAATAAAATTGCCCTAATTTTTTGCTCAAGGGCTTGGCATGATTGATAAAATCTTCCTAAATATGACCCGAACCAGCGCTTTGCTGATTCTTTTCATCGTTGCATGGATATTTGTGGTTCTCTTTAATCACTCGACCGAGGCGATGCAGACATTCGGCTTTGATTTTATCACCAAAGACGAATGGGCGCCGAATCTCGAAAAATTCGGTGCCTATGCAGCGATCTTCGGTTCTGTCGCTTCGACGTTTTTGGCGATGCTGTTGGCCATTCCGGTTGCAATCGGGGTTGCGATTTTTCTCAGCGAAATCGCTCACGATAGAATCAAAGGGTTCTTTGGAGTGAGCGTCGAGCTACTCGCCGCAATCCCCTCTGTCATCTACGGGATGTGGGGGCTGTTTTTCTTCGTTCCCATTTTACGCGATATTTTCGGAGGAATGGGGATCGGTTTGTTGGCCGCAGGGATCGTATTGGCGATCATGATTCTCCCGTTTATGGCGGCAGTTACCCGTGATGCGATGAACACCACTCCTGACATCCTCAAAGAGTCTGCCTACGCTCTGGGCGGTACCCAATGGGACGTTATCAAAGACGTTATCATCCCTTACGCGAAAGCGGGTATTATCGGCTCGCTCATCCTTGCTCTGGGTCGTGCAATCGGTGAGACGATGGCGGTAACGTTTGTGATGGGGAATGTCCACCATACCCCAAGCTCCATTATGGATCCGACCACCTCGATTCCGGTCACATTAGCTAATGAATTTACCGAAGCCGATTCGTCGCTCTATTTTTCGAGTTTGTTCGGTCTTGCGCTCACGTTACTCATAATGAGTTTTGTGGTAATCGCCGTGGCAAAATTTTACTTTTTACGTAAAGGGAGGAAAGAACAATGACCGCAACCCAAAAACGGATCATTATTAATCGCATCGCGCTTGGATTTTCGACGCTGAGTGCTATCATCGCCCTCGCCTTTTTGTTTTGGATTCTCGGGGTTTTAGTGATGAAAGGGATCCACTCGATCAGCTGGAATATCTTTGTGTTCGAAGGATCTCCTCCAGGCTACGAAGAAAGCGGACTTAAACACGCTCTTGTAGGACAACTGATCCTTGTTGGTTTGGCAACACTCATCGGTGTTCCGCTGGGGATTATGGCAGGGACTTATCTCAGCGAATACGGTAAAAATTCAAAACTCGCTCATACGATTCGAGATATCAGCGACATTATGATGTCGGCTCCCTCGATCGTTATCGGAGCGTTTGTGTACGCCATAGTCGTTATGCCGATGGGACATTTCAGTGCATGGGCGGGAGCGATTGCTCTGGCGATCATCATGATCCCAATCATTTTGCGTACCACGGATGATATGCTTCAACTCGTACCGGGAACGTTGCGCGAAGCGGCATTCGCTCTGGGTGCTCCAAAATACAAAGTGATCATGAATGTCGTTTACCGCGGTGCCAAAGCGGGAATTTTGACCGGTGTGTTGCTCGGTATCGCACGGGTCGGCGGAGAGACCGCACCACTACTCTTTACCTCGTTTAACGACAACTTTTTTACTACCGATCTAAACGAAGCGATGCCTTCGCTGACGGTAACAATGTTCAACTATGCGATCAGTCCCTACGATGACTGGCAACAACTCGGATGGGCAGCCGCTTTCATCCTCTCGATGTTTATTTTAGGTCTCAATATTGTGGGACGACTTATTTTATTAGCCGGAAAAAGGAAATAATTATGGCAAGTATTATCGATATCAAAGATGAATGTTCACTTCACGTCCGTGATTTTAGTTTTACCTACAAAGGTGCGAGCGCACCGAGTTTGAAAAAAGTGACCATGCCGATCGCCAAACACTCTGTTACAGCATTGATCGGGCCATCAGGGTGCGGGAAGACAACATTGCTTCGTTCGTTCAACCGTATGCACGATCTCTATCCGGGAAACAAATACGAAGGGGAGATCGAGTTTGAGGGGCGTAACATCCTTGATCCCAAAGAAGATTTAATCCATCTTCGCACCAAAATCGGGATGATCTTCCAAAAACCGACCGCGTTTCCGATGTCGATTTTCGATAATGTCGCATACGGTATGCGCCTTCAAGGGATTAAAAACAAAACTGAGCTGGAAGGGCGTGTCGAAAAAGCGCTCCAAGATGCGGCTATTTGGAAAGAGGTAAAAGATCGTCTTAAACACGATGCTAACGGTCTCTCCGGAGGTCAACAGCAGCGTTTGTGTATCGCACGGGCGATTGCGGTTGAGCCTGAGGTTCTCCTCTTTGATGAACCGACTTCTGCACTTGACCCTATCTCTACACAGGGGATTGAGAGACTTGTTATCGAGCTTAAAGAGCGTGTCAGTATCATCATCGTCACCCACAATATGCAGCAAGCTGCGCGCGTAAGCGATTACACCGGATTTATGTATTTAGGAGATTTGATTGAGCTGGGGCATACCGAAGAGCTCTTCGTCACCCCGAAAGAGAAATTGACCCAAGAGTATATTACGGGTAAATTCGGGTGATATAAAGGCTTTTGCCTTTTATACCCTCTTACTTCTCTTTCACCATCTTTTCACTATCAATCTCCACTACCGTATGAACATTCCCTCTCGGATAATAATCCGCAACTACTTTTAAGCGCTTAGGAGCGATTTTTTTCTCGAAGGTAGAGTAAATCTCGTTTGCACTGTTTTCGTGAGAAATATAGCGGTTTCTGAACGAATTAATGTATAACTTGATCGCTTTGAGTTCCGCTACCCATTTATCCGGTGTATATTCAACATAAATCGTCGCAAAATCGGGATATCCACTGCGCGGACACAAACAGGTGAATTCCGGCAATGTCACTTTGATGACGTAATCGCGTTCATGCTCATTGGGCCAAATTTCAAAATCTTTTTCTACATCAAAATTTTCAACGATTTGTTCACCGTATTTCATTCTTTTCCTTGTAATTGTTCTTCACTTAAAATTTTACCCAGATAATTGCCCTGACGGTAATTGATTTTTAATGATCGGGCAATCTGATCCGATCCCTCATCTTCTATCATGGATATCCATGTTTTTGCGCCGCAGAGGTGGGCGCTGAGATTAAGCCCTTGCAAAATATTTTGGTGACCCTCTTTTTTGATGCTTCGGCTGTAAAGGGTATCGAATCGAACCAAATCAATTTCGAGCTCTTTGAGGTACAAAAGTGTTGTATGATACCCGCCCAAGCGATCAAGCGCTATTTTATACCCCGCTTTTCGATAGTGGGCAATCTGCTGAGCGAACCGGTCAAGCTGGTGACAATACTCTTTTTCTTCAAATAACAGCGTTATTTTATAACGGGCTTTCGGATAGCGTTCAAAAAGTGTCAAAGCGTGCTCGAAAAAATGGGGATTTCGTAGCGTTACCGATGAAATGTTTACCACAAAATCTCTTTTTCGCTCATCGCATAATGAGCCTAAGTGTTCAATCACGTCACTCTCCAGCAAACGCATTTTATTAAGTCGATTGAGAGTCGGTACATAGCGACTTTGGTGGATGAATTCTCCACGCGAATCAACCAATTTTACGGTTGTGTCATACACATCGTATTCATCACAGCATACCGGCCAAAATCCGATTGAAAACCGTTTCTCTTCCAACGCACTGATGATCTCTGATTCGAGTTCGTTAATCGTGTAGAGTTCCTCTTTTTCACTTCTGATCCGATCACTGTACAGCTCATACAAACGACTTATTAATAACTCGATCTCTTGCGAAAGTCGGGAGTCGACGGCGACCGCTTCGAGATGTATCTCAATTTCACGATGGACAAAATTTTGATATTTACTCAAAAACAATTCAATCAGCGGAATATATTGTTGTTTTTCCCCCGGCAGCAAGAGGAGAAAATCTCCCCCTTTGTTTCGTCCGATCGGAAGCTTTTCGATCCCTTTTTCACGAAAAAAACGGTCTATTTTCCGTACTGTTGTCAATAAAGCTTCATCGCCGTTTTTGAAACCGTATCGCTCATTGATCAACCCTAGATTCTCCACACTGATCATCACGATCGTATGGGTTTTTTTTCTAAAAGCTTTTAATGCCAATTGAAAAAAATACTCGGATGTAAACGTATGGATGATCGAATCGGTGATATTTTCTCGGTTGCTTTGGTAAATAAGATAAAAAATAAAATAGACCATCACTCCCAAAATCGTTATAGAGAGGACAATCAGTGATGAGTAGGTTGTGTACCGCTGTGAGAGGAGTGCAAAAAGAGAGACCACACTTAAAAAAAAGATCGGTAATCCCATCCGCAAAGCTAATGCAAACCGGTGTTCTCTCTCTTTTTTTTCAGGGTAGGTCATAAAGGGTTAAATATCCAAATGTTTAACATCTTTTGCATGTGTTTCGATATAGTTACGACGCGGTTCTACGTCATCTCCCATAAAGAGATTAAACGCTTCGCTCGCCGCTTCCGCATCATCAATCGTAATTCGGAGCAAGACGCGATTTTCCGGTGTCATTGTTGTTTCCCAAAGCTGTTCAGGATTCATTTCCCCCAAACCTTTGTAACGTTGGATATACGATCCCTTTTTCGCGAAATCGGTAATTTTGGTTAAAAGTTCGAGCAAATCACCCTCAAGCGGCAAATTCCACTCTTGGATTTTTTGATAGATATAGTTTGCCTCGGCAAAATGCGGTGAAGTGAAAAGTTCGTCGTTGATGATCAACTCTTCCAACCCGCTTTCGGTTTGAACAAACAGGTGCATTTGTTCGTCATTGACACTTTTACTCAAAATATTGTTGTTTCTAGAACTCAAAAACGCTTCGACTTTCGTATACATCTCTTGGATCGGCAATCCGACAATATCAGGGTTTTCAATGAAATAACGGATCAAATCGACTAACGCATAACGTCGTTCAAGAGCATCGAGTGTTGAGCGATAGTGGTCAACCATTTTGAAAAAACTGACCAAATCGTTGGCACCGATGTTCTCAACTTCGAGAGCTCCGATACCGTTTTCGATCAAGAACGCATTCATAACGCGATCATCTTTGAAATAAATCTCTTTTTTCCCTTTTTGGTAGCGGTACAACGGAGGTTGTGCCAAATAGAGATATCCGTTTTCGACGATTTTCGGCAAATAACGGAAGAAAAACGTCAATAACAATGTTTGAATGTGGCTACCGTCGACGTCGGCGTCGGTCATGATAATGATTTTGTGGTAACGGAGTTTTTCTTCGTTAAATTCATCGCCGATTCCGCACCCAAGAGCGGTAATCATGTTGGTGATTTCATCGCTTTTGAGGATTTTGTCCAAACGGGCTTTTTCAACGTTGAGAATTTTACCTTTAAGCGGCAAAATTGCTTGGAAAACACGGTCACGCCCTTGCTTCGCCGAACCGCCCGCAGAGTCCCCTTCCACCAGATACAGTTCGCTGATTGATGGATCTTTGCTTTGGCAATCGGCCAATTTACCCGGCAAAGTTCCTACCGTCATCGCATCTTTACGACGGGTCAATTCACGCGCTTTTTTCGCCGCTTCACGTCCGCGTGCCGCCATAAGGGCTTTTTGAACGATTGCTTTGGCTTGAATCGGGTTTTCTTCGAAATACTTGGTCAATTTTTCGTAGGTAACTTTTTGTACCAACGGACGAACATACGTATTTCCGAGTTTCCCTTTGGTTTGTCCTTCAAACTGAGGTTCCGGTACACGTACCGATACGACACAGATAAGCCCTTCAGATACGTCTTCACCCGTTAGAGGAACGTCTTTTTCCTTTGCATTACCGTTTTGTTTGTTGTAGTTAGAGATAACACGGGTAAGTCCCGCACGGAAACCCGCTTCATGTGTACCTCCGTTAGGGGTATTGATGTTATTGACGAAGGTAAATGTTTTATCATCATAACTTTCGTTATACATCAATGCGATATCCATTTCGATATCTTCGATTTTTTCACTGAATGCAAAAGGGGTTGCAACAACCGCTTTTTTATTCACATCGGTAACGAATTGGCTAATACCCCCCTCATAATGGTAGGTATTTTCCGCACCGTTGCGCTCATCTTTGAAGATGATGGTAATTTTCGGATTGAGGTATGCCAGTTCACGGAACCGTTTTGCCAAATAGTCGTAGTCGAAAATGATGGTTTCGGTAAAGATACTTGGATCCGGGAAAAATTCGATCGTTGTTCCCCGTTTACGTGTTGTCCCAGTAACGGCTAACGGTTCTTGAGGAATACCGCATTTAAAGTTTTGTTGATAGATTTGACCTTCACGGTGAATTGTCATTTTTAAGTCAGAGGAGAGAGCATTTACAACCGAAACCCCTACCCCGTGCAAACCGCCTGAAACTTTATAGGTATCTTTGTCAAATTTTCCACCGGCATGCAATACGGTTAGAACGACGGTTGCAGCAGAAATCCCTTCTGTCGGATGCATATCGGTCGGAATACCCCGCCCGTTATCGGTGACGATTGCCGTTCCGTTTTTGGTCAATGTTACCGTGATGGTATCACAATACCCTGCCATCGCTTCGTCGATTGAGTTATCGACAACTTCATAAATCAAGTGGTGAAGTCCGCGATGTCCTGTGTCTCCGATATACATGCCCGGTCGTTTTCGAACGGCTTCGAGACCTTTTAGGACTTTAATGTTACTGGCACCGTAGTTTTGTTCCATGATTGCTCCCGCGATTTTGCGTGTTATAGTGCTTCATTTTACCGTAATGAAACTAAAAAGAAAGTTTTATAAAGAATTAGAAAAAATGAAGGATATTTTTTTGTTCGTCCTGAGCTTGTCGAAGTGTGAGTTCATGGTTCGACATACCCAAAGGGCACGTGAGCTCACCACGAACGGAGAAATGAGATTAAATTACGATCGGCATTACAATGGTTTTGAAATTTTGGTCTTTGAGGACGAAAGGTTGATTTGATTCATTTGCTTCGAGTGTAAATTCAGTGCTATTAACTTGAGACAAAAAGTCCAAAATATAGCGGCTGTTGATCGCAAGGATAAACGGTGATTCAAAACCATTTTCAATTTCAACGGTTGTTTTTGCTTCGATATTGTCATCACTCAAACTCTCAAACAAAATTGAGTCACTTTGGAAGGTAAGTTTCAAATCATTTGAGATGGTCGTGATCTGTTTGATTGCGGTAACGATTACACTTTTAGGCAATGTTAGAACGCGGTGAGCTTCTCTTGGGATGATACGGTTGTAATCAGGAAATTTACCGTTGATCAGTTTGGTATAGAAAAGTGAATCTTCCGATTTGATGATGAGATGGGTATTGTCGTAATAAATTTCAATGTTGTCGTTGAAAATTTTTTGAATCTCGATAATCGCTTTTTTCGGAACAATAATTGAGAGTTCTGCATCATTTTGACTGTCGATTTGTACCAATGCAAGACGACGGGTATCGGTAGATACAAAATTGATCTGATTGCTTTTGATATCGATTAAAGCACCGTTGAGCTCAAACTTGGGGTTGTTTGTATCGGCTGCAGGAGTGATTTTTTTCAACGACTCGATCAAAAGATGTGAGTTGATAACAATGTTCGGTTTGTTCTCTGTTGTAGGAAATGATGGAAATTCTGAACTTTTATAGGTTGGGAGTTTAAAATTTGATCTTTTTTGGCGAATAATCAAGGTCTCTTTTTCCAAAGAGAGTTCTACCTCTTCATCTTTGAGAATACGGATAATATCCAAAAGCTTTTTACCGTTAGCGGTAAGTGATCCCGGTTCTTCAACACTGATAGAGTTAGTTTGAATCATGAGTCCGATTTCATAATCGGTTGCTTTTGCGTATAACGTTCTTCCATCCGTTGAGAGAAAAATATGAGAGGTAATTTGGGATGTGTCTTTTTTTTCTAAAAAAGGTTGTAGATGCAGAAGGATATTCTCCAAAACCGACTTATCAACGGTGATTTTCATAAAAGACTCCTTTTATTATATAAAGCATTAATTGTAGTAGTTAGTAATAAGGGGGTGTGAATGGGTGAAAACACCTCAAAAACCCCCGTGTCACCTTTATTTCTCTATGTGATGAACAACCATCTTTTCATTCACATCTATTCACGTAATGGGAATTATATCTTTTTTAATACCCCTTTACAAACCTAAAATGTTATTCAGGGGTGGCAATTGAAACTTTATTAGAGAGTTCTTCGATTTTCATTCTAAAATCTTCATCGTTTTTCATCAATTCTTGGATTTTTTTCATCGTATGACTGACGGCAGTGTGATCTTTCATTCCGAAATATTGAGCCAGTTGAGGCATTGAATTGGGGGTGAGTGAACGGGCGAGATAGATTGCAATGCGGCGTGCATAGACGATGTTGCTGTTACGGCTTTTAGATCGTATTTCGCTCGGTTTGATATTAAGCTCTTTGGCAACCGTATCCATGATCAGATCGGTTGTAATGTTGCTCCGTTTTTCCGCCATTTGCTCTTTGAGGACGTTTCGGGCAAATTCGATGGTGATGTCAACACCCATGAGCTGTGAATAGGCATTGAGTTTGGAGAGAATCCCCTCGATTTCACGGGTGTTGTTTTCGATTATCGTTGCGACGTAGTTGATTACTTCACGATCGAGTTTGACACGGTTTATTTCACATTTTTTCTTGATGATCTCAATTTTGGTTTCAAGTTCAGGGGGTTGAATGTCGGCAACCAGTCCCGATTCGAATCGGCTTTTTAGACGCTCTTCGAGACCTCCGATTTTTTTAGGAGGTTTATCGGAGGTGATGATGATCTGCTTGTTTTCGTTGCGCAATGCATCAAAGGTGTGGAAGAACTCTTCTTGGATTTGGTTTTTGTTACTTAAAAATTGAATATCATCAATCAGGAGCAAATCACATTTGCGGTATTTGTCTTTGAATCGATCCATCGTACGGTTACTGAGATGTCGGGTAAAATCGTTGAGAAACTGCTCTACCGAGGTGTAGATGACCGTTTTCCCCTGAGAGAGCATTACATTTCCCACCGATTGCATCAAGTGGGTTTTTCCCAGCCCCACTCCGCCGTAGATAAAGAGGGGATTGTAGACGACACCTGGTTTTTCACTGACGTTTTTTGCGGCGATAAAGGCAAAATTGTTCGAATCTCCGACAACAAAGTTTTGAAACGTATAGGACGGATTGAGCAAAGATCCGCTTGGACGTTCCGTCGGTGTCGATGAAATGGCTTGGCTTTGTGCGGTAGTGGTTGACTGAGCGGATTGGATCAAAATAGAGACAGTCGGTTTGATATTGGTTTTAATTTCGAACAGATGGGCAATTTTATCGGCAAACTTGGTTCGCACCCAGTTGGCGATGAGTGCATTTGGGGCACGATAGACGGCAAGGTTGCTTTTGGATTCACTCTCATCATAGGTCAGCTGTTTAATGTAGCGTTGGTAATCAATTTCATTGATTTCCCCTTTGAGAGCATTTAAAACCTGTTTGCCGATCGAATTCATCTTTTTTTCAACCCCTGTGAATAAATTACTAAATCATACCGATATTTCCCTATAATTAGGCTCAAACAAAATGTGAATAGTTGTATTTCACCTATGTGAATAAGGAAAATTATGAATATATTGGGGATCGATCCTGGAACCCGTAATTGCGGTTATGCCATTGTTAAAATCGAAGGGCAAAAAATCCGCCTTGTCGAAGCGGGACTCATTAAAATGAAGAGTGAGGCGCTGCAATATCAAATTCCTCAAGTGTGCGAAGCGATTGAGCAGCTGTTTCATGCACATACCATCGACGAAGTGGCGATGGAAGATATTTTTTATGCTCATAACCCTAAAACGGTATTAAAACTCGCACAGTTTCGAGGTGCTATTACTTTGAAGCTTTTACAAGAATACGGAATGTTTGCCGAATACACACCCTTGCAGGTGAAAAAAGCGTTGACGGGAAAAGCAAAAGCGGCAAAAGAACAAGTTGCTTTTATGGTAAAACAGATATTGGGGATAACAAAAGAGATTAAGCCGCTCGATATAACCGATGCGATGGCAGTAGCGATCACTCACGCCCAAAGGGTGAAATTGGAGAAAAATAAAAAATAAGTAGGAGGTGCGGTCAACACACCAGGGAGACCGCAGAATCAGAAGTTTATCCAAAGAGGCTTAGAGAACCTTAATATTTTGAGATTGATGAGATGCTTAAGTGTTAATCTCTGTTATGGCACTAAAAGATTTCTGAAATTCACAAATTTTTTTCCAAATTCAACAAAATGTGTAATATTCACACTGTGACTTCATTGTGAATAAAAAGTCTCGAATTTTGCTCATAATGTCCGCAAAAAAACAAAATCTTCAGAAATTTTTTATCTAAAACTAGACTGAAAATCACTACCTTTAAACACGCTTAAATCCCTATTTATCGGGGTTTCAAAGAATTTTTATCTTTTAATAAATCATTAAGGTCATGTTATAAAAAGTTATTCACATTCTTCATTGAAAAATTTGCTTTTTGGAGAGTAATACAGTCGTAATAAAAATGTAATCAATCTGAAATTAACATGATTTACCTTTTTATAGCGTAAATGTGAAAATCATATAGCTGTTAAGAAAAAAAGGGATAGTCATGATCAATACAGAGACAATTTTACGAAAAGAACATCCAAAAATTTTCCATTACCCCTCATTGGTTCATAAAACGGTTGTTTCGCTTTTACGGTTACTCGTTCATGAAAAATCGATCAATCGGTTTATGGAAAATCATCAGGAAAAAATCGGTTTGGAATTTGTTGATGCCGTTTTGGAAAATCTCAATGTTTCGTACAAGACAATACACAAGCAAATAGAGAATATCCCCTCAATGGGAAAAGTGATTATTGTTGCCAATCACCCTTTGGGTGCTTTGGATGCCCTTTGTTTGATTCAGATGGTGTGTTCGGTTCGCCAAGATAAAAAGGTTAAGATTGTTGCCAATCGTATGTTGGGAGAGATCACTCAGCTCAAAGAGTTTTTGATCGGTGTAGACAATATCAACGAACGTGTTTCCAAATCTGCGTTGCGACAGATTGATAATGCATTACAGGCTGAAGAAGCAGTTATCTTTTTCCCCTCCGGTGAAGTTTCCCGTGCAGGAATTTTGGGAGTAAAAGAGGGGATATGGAAAGGGGGATTTATAAAATTTGCAAAACGCAATGCAACACCAATTCTCCCAATCCACATAAAAGGGAAAAATAGTTTATTGTTTTATGCCGCATCATGGATCTATAAACCTTTGGGTGCATTGCTTTTGAGTCATGAATTATTTGCAGCACGAAATCGGGTGTTTGATTTTACTATCGGAGAGATGGTAAGTGAAAAAGTCCTTAACGATTTTAACTTTAGTGAAAAGCGTCACGCCAAATTATTCCGTAAACATCTCTTTCGAATCGCTCAAGGAAAAAAAGGGATTTATCCTACAGAATGCTCTATTGCTCATCCGGTTTCTCGGCAGGAGCTAAGAAACGAATTACGGCGCGGCGAACGATTGGGCTTGACGAATGATGGTAAAGAGATCTATTTGATCGAGCATGAAAATTCGCCAAATATTATCAATGAAATCGGTCGACTTAGAGAATATTCCTTTCGAAAAGTGGGAGAAGGGAGCGGTCATGCACGCGATATTGATCAGTACGATCGTTATTATCATCATTTGATTTTATGGGATGATGAGGCTCTAGAGATTGCCGGTGCGTATCGTATCGGCGAGTGCGAATGGATATTATCATGGCTTGGAAAAGAGGGATTATATATGTCCGATTTGTGTACGATGAGCGATCGTTTTGATCCGATTCTCGATAATGCAATCGAATTGGGGCGGAGTTTTGTTCAACCGAAATACTGGGGGAGTCGTGCTCTTGATTATCTCTGGCAGGGGATCGGTGCCTATCTGAGTCACAATCCACATATCAAATATATGATGGGACCGGTAAGCATTTCGGGGAGTTTTCCGAAACACGCACAGGAAGCTTTGGTCTATTTTTATACCCATTATTTTGGAAATTCCGATGGAACGGTAAAGGCAAAATCGCCTTTCCGTCTTTCGGAATACGTTCAAAATGAGTTTAAAAATTTGTTCAGCGGAGACAATTATAATGAGGATTTTCGTCTCCTAAAAGACTATCTAAAAGCGTTGGACGTATCGGTTCCTACCCTTTATAAACAATACAGCGAACTCTGCGAAGAGGGCGGTGTGACGTTTATGGATTTCGGTATCGATACCGATTTTAACAACTGTATTGATGGATATATTTTGGTTGATATTCGCAAAATCAAAGAGGCAAAACGGCAGCGGTATATAAATAACGCTGCGTAACGTATTCTTTTTAAATTTTCATGATCCAAACCATAGAGCCGTTCCGAAGGCAGTAGTGCCGAGAGGAACGAGCGTTCTTGGATCATGGTATGTTCTTTTGGTACTTTTCTCACTAAAGAGAAAAGTACAGTGCATTTATATCTTCATAGCTTCAAAGCATTCTCGCACAAAATCTTTCTCCGACTCTATCCTATACACTTCATTCCCATACTCAAATTCAAGCGATTGAGCATGGAGTAAAAGCCTGCTTGCTCCTGTATTATTGATCCTCTCAATCCCTTTTATCTCTTTGTCAATGTAGCGGTGTATATCTTCGATGCTCTGTCCGTAGATTGGATCACCGACAATCGGATGTTCCACGTGGAACAAGTGAACCCGTATCTGATGGGTACGACCCGTATGAGGAACAGCCTTTACCAGAGTCATATGGATATCAGGAAAATATTTCAGCGGAATGATAGAAGTATGAGAGGGTTTGCCTTTTGAATCCACTTTGACAACCATAGAGATTTTGAGGTTGGGGTGATCGTTTCGAAACAAAGGGGCATGAATCTCCATGGGCTCTTTTAGATTGCCTCTAACCATCGCTAAATAGTATTTTGAGATAGAGCGGTTAGCGAATAACTGTTTTATAACCCCTTCGGATCCTTTGTGACGAGAGACTAAAACAAGACCGCTCGTCTCTTGATCAATACGATGGGCAGCGTTAGCATCCATTCCAAACGTATGTTTGATCTCATCGTTCAGCGTATAGCAACCATCAAGGTTGTTTGGATGGACTCTCAAACCGCTGGGTTTGTCATAAATAGCAAAGTCGTTAGTGACAAACAGCGGTTTGATTCCTTGAGGTTCAGGGATAAAACAAACCACATCACATTCTCCCTCTACCATACCGAATTGTTCATCCAGTATAACGCCGTTTTGACTCAATCGACCTCTAACGATGTATCGCTGTGCATCGCTTCGAGAGAGCCCCAACTCATTCATTAAAAGGGTGATCCCCATTTGTCGAACGGGAGAAAATAATTTTTTGGAAACGAACGGCATAGTCTATTTAGCTTTCATGGCATCAAAACACTGTGTGATGAAATCTTCTTTGGAGATAATACGGTAGTCGATTTGGTTGTAGCTGAATTCAAGAGAATGGGCATGAAGGAGTAAACGGGAAGCGCCCGTATTATTTAAGCGCTCTTCGGCACTCATCTCGCGATCCAAAAAGCGGACGGCATTATTCACATCTTGTCCGTAGATCGGGTCACCGACAATCGGATGTTCCACGTGGAACAAATGAACCCGTATCTGATGTTGACGACCGGTATAAGGAGAAGCTTCGACGAGAGTCGTATCGGTATAGGGAAAATACTCCAGCGGTTTTATAAAAGTACGGGAAGGTTTACCCTCCGGATGAACTTTGACGATCATACGGACGATAGAGCATTCATCTTCACGACGCAAAAGAGGTTCTTGAATATCCAAAGACTCTTTGAGATGACCTTTGACCATAGCCAGATAACGCTTGGTGATTTGCCGTTCTTCAAACATCATTTTTAAAATACGCTCAGAGATTTTATTGCGTGCCGCTAAAACCAAACCGCTTGTCTCTTGATCAATGCGGTGTGTGATATTGGCATCATGTCCGAAACGGTGTTTGATCTCATCGTTGAGCGAATAGGGGGTATGTCTGTTTTGGGGATGGACGAGAAGACCGCTGGGTTTATCATAGACGGCAAACTCCTCTTCGATAAATGTCGGTTCCAATCCTAATGTCAAAGGTTCAAAACAGATGAAATCACACTCCCCCTCTTCTATGAATCCTGCGTTGTTTGCCATCACTTCACCCTCTTGACTCAACCGCCCTTTTGCGATTAGACGTTGTGCTTCGCTTTGGGTGATACCTAACTCCTGCATTAAAAAACGAAATGCTTTTTGACGAGTCGGAGAGTGAAGCCGTTTGGTAATGAAGGGCAATTTAATTCCTTTTTAGGGAGGGTTGGATAAACTCTATTTATATAAATAAGATGCGCAATTTTAGCATAGTTAAGGAAGCAGATTATGGTCGAACGTTACGCCAGAGAAGAGATGAAATCCAAATGGAGCATACAAGCAAAATATCAAGCGTGGCTCGATGTTGAAAAAGCGGTAGTTGTGGCATGGAATAAATTGGGGCTCATCCCTGATGAAGACGCAAAAAAAATTGTGGAGAATGCAGGGTTTTCGGTTGAGCGTATTGATGAGATCGAAGCGATCACGCGTCATGACTTGATTGCATTTACAACATCGGTATCTGAAACCCTCGGAGAAGAGAGCCGCTGGTTTCACTACGGGATGACCTCTTCGGATACGGTTGATACCGCTGTCGCTCTTCAAATGCGCGATTCGTTGGCGCTCATTATCGATGATGTGAAAATGGTAATGGAGTCAATCAAAAAACGGGCAATTGAGCACAAGATGACTTTGCTCGTCGGACGCAGCCACGGTATTCACGGTGAGCCGATTACGTTTGGTTTGGTGTTAGCGGTTTGGTATGACGAGATGGCACGCCATTTGGAAAACTTGGAACAAACGATGGAAGTGATCTCTGTCGGTCAAGTATCAGGTGCGATGGGTAACTTCGCTCATGCTCCGTTAGAACTCGAAGAGTATACGTGTGAAGCATTGGGGCTCAAACCGGCTCCTGCATCTAACCAAGTTATCCAACGAGACCGTTATGCCCGTCTCGCTTCGGCGTTAGCATTGATGGCAAGTTCGATCGAAAAATTTGCGGTTCAAGTTCGTCACTGGCAACGTACCGAAGTGTATGAGTGTGAAGAGTTTTTTGCAAAAGGGCAAAAAGGCTCATCGGCTATGCCGCACAAACGTAACCCTATCTTGACCGAAAATATTACAGGTTTGGCTCGTATGGTTCGTGCGTATGTTATCCCAGCGATGGAAAACGTAGCACTCTGGCATGAGCGTGATATTTCACACAGCTCGACTGAACGTTTCTGGTTGCCGGACAGTTTCATCACTGCCGATTTTATGCTGCACCGTTTTAACAGTGTTATTGCTAACCTCGTTGTTTATCCGGAAAACATGATGCGTAATCTCAACCTAACCGGAGGGTTAGTTTTCTCACAACGTGTTTTACTTGAGCTTCCTCTAAAAGGGGTAAGCCGCGAAGATGCGTACCGTATCGTTCAACGCAATGCGATGAAAGTATGGGAAGGATTGCAACAAGGTAAAAGCGCGATCAATGACAAAGGAGAGAGCCTGTATCTCCAATATTTGTTAGACGATGAAGAGCTACGCCAAAGTTTGAGTGAAGAGGCGATTCGCGAATGTTTCAATTATGATTATTACACCAAAAACGTTGATAAAATTTTTGCACGGGTATTTAAATAATTGGTTCAAAATTTGCTTTTGTACAGTTGTATAAAATAGAGAGCAATAAGATAGAAAATTTCTAAATTTTGAGGGTATAATACCCCTCTTATGAACATCAAGGAAGCTGCTAAATGTTAACTATTGTTAAACGAAACGGTCGTCGAGAACCGCTGGATATCACCAAAATTCAAAAATATACCTCCGCTGCTGTCAAAGGATTAGCCAACGTATCGCAAAGCGAATTGGAAGTTGATGCACAGATACAGTTTCGTGACGGTATTCACAGCAATGAAATTCAGCAAACGTTGATCAAAACAGCGGTAGATAAAATCGATATCGATACACCAAACTGGACATTCGTAGCAGCACGCCTTTTCTTATACGATCTTTATCACCGCGTAAACGGATTTACGGGGTATGGTAGCCTTAAAACTTATTTTGAACGGGGTGAAGCTGAGGGACGTATATTGCTCGGCTTACGCGACAAATACGATTTGGATGATTTGGACGCCTATATCGTCCCTGAACGTGACTTGGAATTCAATTATCTCGGTGTGAAAACACTCTATGATCGTTATTTGATCAAAGATCGACAAGGTAATCCGATCGAGCTTCCACAACATATGTTTATGGCAGTGGCAATGTTCTTGGCTCAGAATGAATCGGATCGTCAAACGTGGGCGAAAAAGTTTTACGACATGATGTCTAAATTCGAAGTAATGATGGCAACCCCTACCCTCTCTAACGCCCGCACGACCCGCCATCAGCTCAGCTCATGCTATATCGGTTCGGCTCCGGACAATATCGAAGGTATTTTCGATGCGTACAAAGAGATGGCACTGCTTTCCAAATTCGGCGGCGGTATCGGTTGGGATTGGACGCAGGTTCGTGCGATGGGATCATTCATCGACGGTCACAAAAATGCGGCGGGCGGTACGGTTCCTTTTCTCAAAATCACCAACGACATTGCGATTGCCGTCGATCAGCTCGGAACCCGCAAAGGGGCAATTGCCGTTTACTTGGAACCGTGGCACATGGATGTCAAAGATTTCCTCGATGTGAAGAAAAACTCAGGGGAAGAGCGTCGTCGTGCGCATGATTTGTTCCCTGCACTATGGATCAACGATATGTTCATGAAACGGGTGATCGAAGACGGTATCTGGACGATGTTCGATCCGTTCGACGTCAAAGAGCTTAGCGAGCTTTACGGAGAGGCGTTTGAAAAACGCTACCTTGAACTCGAACAAGATGCGAGCGTTGTGAAAGAGCACACCAAAGCCAAAGATTTGTGGAAAAAGATCCTCACGTCGTATTTTGAGACAGGAAGTCCGTTCCTGTGCTTCAAAGACAGTGCAAACCGTGCCAACCCGAATGATCACTACGGAATCATCCGCAGCTCAAACTTGTGTACCGAAATTTTCCAAAATACACAGCCGAACCACTATTTGATCAAAATCAAATACGAAGACGGGTCGTTTGTCACGTTCGAAGAAGATGAAATCGTCCGTGTCGACAGCGGGATCGAAAAACCGGCGAACAAAATTACGGCGCTCGATTCATTGAATGGACGCCCGATCTATATCGTCGAAAAAGAGAAAGTAGACGGTGCAACGGCGGTATGTAACCTCGCGTCGGTCAATCTCTCTCGCGTGAATTCCAAAGAGGAGATCGATCGCATCGTTCCGGTTGCGATCCGTGCACTCGACAACGTTATCGATTTGAATTTCTACCCGTTGGAGAAAGTAAAACGTACCAACATGCGTAGCCGTGCAATCGGTTTGGGTGTTATGGGTGAAGCGCAAATGCTTGCAGAGCAAAAAATCGTGTGGGGAAGCCAAGAGCATTTCGACAAAGTGGACGAAGTGATGGAGGCGGTGAGTTATAACGCTATCCTCGCCTCTTCAAATCTTGCGGTAGAAAAAGGTAAATATGCCGAATACGAAGGTTCCAAATGGAGCCGCGGAATTCTTCCGATGGATCATGCAACCGCAGAGGTGCAAAATTTGATCGATCGCGGAGGATTGTTCGCACCGAATTACGAGTGGGATGAACTTCGTGAAACAATCAAGCGCCAAGGGATGCGTAACGGCTATCTGATGGCGATCGCACCGACGTCATCCATCTCGATTCTCACAGGGACAACACAGACGATTGAGCCGATTTACAAACGCAAATGGTTCGAAGAGAACCTCTCGGGACTTATCCCGGTGTGTGCACCGAAACTGAGTCCTGAGACGTGGGGCTACTATACTCCTGCGTACGATCTCGATCAAACGATCCTCGTCAAAGCGGCGGCAATCCGCCAAAAATGGATTGATCAGGGGCAAAGTCTCAATATCTTTATCACTCTTGATAAAGCAAGCGGAAAATATCTCAACGATATCTATATGCTCGCATGGAGACTGGGGCTCAAATCGACCTACTATCTCCGCTCACAATCGCCGGAAGCGAAACAAGATACGGCGGATCGTTCGATGGAGTGTGAAGGGTGCCAGTAAAGCCCCTAAGCGCTTCAACACTCAAAAAACTCATGGAGCGCATTGATAATGCCGCTCAAGGTGAAATCCGCTCTCTCACTCCCCTATCCCCTACTTCTATCGAAATTCGTTTCAGTGTTCAGGATGTCGCACGCGGCTATGACTGGATCGATGTGGCGTTTCGCATTGACGGCGTGAGCGATGCAAAGCTGGTGAGTGATAATGTTCTACGTTCTTTGGATATGTCGGAGGGGATCACGGTGGAACTAACACCTAACAGCGCTGCGTTAGCGATAGGGAGATACAGCGGACGCTGTGTTGAGTCGCCGTTTTATATCGTTGGAGCTTCTATCGGATACGAAGAGCTCCCCTTTTAACAGGTAATCACTAGCGTTCGTGGTGAGCTCACGTGCCTTTTGGGTATGTCGAACCATGAACATTTACCCTTCGACAAGCTCAGGGCGAACGGAATTTAATAATCTACTTACACACGATTCGATCATCGCGTAAACGTTCTCAAATCCCTCAAATCCGTCAAAAAAGTACGGATCGGGGACATCTGCTCCCCCGTGACCGTAATCGCCCAATTTCACCAGATTTTTGCACCCCATCGACTTGAGATCGCGATAATTGCTCTGATCGAGCGCTACAATGAGATCAAAAGATTCAAAGTCGGCTTTTTTGACCTGACGGGCGCGAAGGTGGGAGATATCAACACCGTGGTTTTTGGCCACCGCTACGGAGTGTTTGCAGGGAGGTTCGCCTACATGCCAGCTCCCCGTTCCCGCCGAATCGACAGCGAGGGAATGACCCCCCTGCTCTATCAAAGATCGTGCTACCCCCTCGGCAATCGGAGAGCGGCAGATATTTCCTAGACAGACGAAAAGAATTGATTTCATTTGAGTCCCAATACCAGTTTGACCATCGCATCTATATCCGCCATCTCTTCAGTACTGAGCGTGGCAAGGATATCGGAGGTAATACGAACGTTATCGACGGCACGTATTTGATCAATCACCGCATCCGAATCGTATTGGAGCAGTGTCCGTGCACGGATACGATAGCGCAAAGGATAAGCATCGTCGATGAGGTGCGTAGAAAGAGGGATAATAATTGTGGTAGGGTGGGAAATGGTGTTGAGAAGATTGCTTTGCAAGACGAGGACGGGACGAACTTTACCCATCTCGGAACCTTTTTTAGGGTTGAGATTGGCTAAAACGATATCGCCCCGTTTCATGAAAGACCGTCGCTTAAAGTATCGTCAAGTTCACGATTGATTTCCAACGAGTGAAGACGCACTTTTGCCGATGCGATTTTCATTCGCTCTTTGAGCTGCTCTTCCGCTAAGCTTTCACGGTAATGAATGAGTGACCGACGGATCAGTTCACTTTTGGTGATTCCCAGCTTCTTGACCATATCACCGATCATTTCATAAAAGGTGTCATCGGTTTTTAGGGTAAGGGTATGCATGGTTGCTCCTTTAGGAGAGTAATACTAAAATTATACCATTTATAAGTACTTTAGTATTACTAAATATTGCTTTTAAGATGAATTAAAGCATAATTTAAATCTAAGTTAAATACTATAAAACGTATAAAATTGTAACACAGCTATAATTTTTCCCTTATTCGGCAATATCCGAGTGAGCTATGTGAAATTTATAGAGATGTTTTTTACCCGTGATTCCGAGGATAAACTTGGGAAAATATTGGCGGTTTTAGGACAAGGAAATATCAAAGAGAACGAAGAGTTTAAGTCGGTCGAAACGTTTCCTAATAGCATCTATGAGAGAATCACCAATCCATTGCGTCGCTAAATTGTTTTCTCCAATAAGCAGATAAAAAAACCATCAATCGTATCGGTCGGCAGGATGCGTACGGCATTTTGGATACGCTCATCATAAATCTCTTTTCCCCAGTGCTGTAGCGGCTTTTGAACGTTGTCGAAGGGCATGATCAGGGGTAAGGTCTTTAAATGCTCTC
>NZ_JAEMQA010000040.1:26674-43365 GCF_022759005.1 Sulfuricurvum sp.
GGCTTTTGAACGTTGTCGAAGGGCATGATCAGGGGTAAGGTCTTTAAATGCTCTCCATGGCGCTCTAAAAGGTGCTGAAGAGGGCTTTCGTTCTCTTCGGGAGAAAATGAGCAGGTACTGTAGAGCAATTTGCCTCCCGGTTTGAGCGCATCGAATGCCGAGAGGAGCAAACGGCGCTGGAGTTTGGAGGTCTCTTTGACTTTGTGAACGCTCCAATAGCTCATACTTTTGGGTTCATGGGTTTTGAAACGTGCTTCGGAAGAACACGGCGCATCGAGCAAAATGCGATCAAACATCAGCGGGCATTTTTTCCCCACACTGCGACCGTCGGTCATGTAGGTATGGGCGTTGGTGACCCCTTGGGATTTGAGGTTGTCACACAGCCGGAAAAAACGTTCGCGCGAAGGTTCTACGGCGGAGAGCCATCCCGTATTTTTCATCATTCCTGCCAGCATCAGCGTTTTGCCCCCCGGTGCTGCGGCGAGATCGAGTACCGTCTCTTCGGGCTTCGGTGAGAGAAAAATCGGGGCGAGCATAGAGGCGAGATTTTGGATATAAAAGTGCCCTTGGTAGAATGGTTCGATTTGGGTGAGGCGGAGTTTGTCTTCGGGGGCAATACGATATACCCCCTCAATCAACCCCTCGGTCCACCCTACCCGCTCAAATGCTATCTCAGCTTCATGAAGGGCATTTTCGAGTTCTGTGGCTGAGGATTTGAGGGTATTGAGCCGAAAAGTGACTTGTTTAGGTGCATCGAACGTGCGCAGTATCGATTCGAATCGCTCCTGCGGAACAATTTGCTCCAAGCGCTCGACGAAAGGTGCGGGGAGTGTCGTCGTCATACTTTCACCGCCATACGGACAACCGAAGCGATACCGATGTGCCCTCTTCCCTCATTTAATTCGATATCGATTTCATGGAGCTCTTGGACGGTGCATGGAAGCGGAGTGAGGATTTTTTCGAGTGCTTCGGCGGTATAGAGAAGCGTAGTGTCCTTTGGACCGCCCGTTGTTTTGGGAAGCTGATGGATCGAGAAAAATTCTCCCGCAAAAACTCCGCCGGTGTTCAGTATGTGAATAACTTTGGCAAAAACATCACTGCGTAGGGGTTCAGGGAGATGAAGGAATGAACACAGTACCGCATCATAGCGTTCCGTAGGTTCCCAAAGCTCAAGATCGGTGTGAATCGTCGTGATCTCATGCCCAAACGAGCGGGAAAGAGCTCGGGCTTTTTCCAGACCGACTTCTGAAGCATCCAAAGCGCTGACACAATGACCGAGTTTTGCGGCATACGCGGCGTTGCGCCCTTCCCCTTCACCCAAAAAAAGGATCGAGGAGGAAGGCTTTAGGCGATCGATGTGGGAAGCGATGTAGAGGTTTGGAGTTGTCCCGTAAAAATACCCCTCTTTGGCAAAGCGCTCATTCCAAAATTCGCGTTGATCGCTCATCGAACTACTCCATCGAGTACAGGGACAAAATCGCACACTTCGAGAGCATCTTCGTGGATCATTCCCCCTTGTTTGGTAAAGCGGGTAATGATCTGTTCCCGCCCTTTCTCCATTGGTGCGAGCAATATTCCCCCCTCTCTGAGCTGATCGAAGAGTTTTTGTGGGATGGTGCGTGCCGATGCGGAGAACAAAATACGATCGAACGGCGCGTATTGTTCCCAGCCGTTTTGACCATCATCCGTGCGGGTATGGATATTGCCCAGATGGAGATGGCGAAAACGCTCTTTGGCTTCCAGCAGAAGCGACTCGATCCGCTCGATGGTGAAAACGCGGCGGAAGATTTTGGAGAGAACCGCCGCCTGATAGCCGCTGCCACATCCGATTTCCAAAACACTGTCACACCCCTCAGGGCTGAGGTACTGGGTCATTTTTGCTACGGTAAGCGGTGAGGAGATGTACTGCTGCGCACCGATCGGGAGGGCATCAAGGCGATAGGCGTTGTGGCGCATTGCCAGAGGGACAAACGCTTCACGGTTTGTATGGATGATCGCGTTTTTGACGATCGGTTTGAGGGGAAATTTTTTGGCGATTTCATCGGCCATACGGGTGGTTTTGATGATCGTTATTTTATCGATGCTCATGCTATTCCTACGTTCAGGTATCGGCGCATGGACTCTACCGTCCGTGCTTCGTAATGGGAGGCTAACACCTCTGCTCCGCTGTTGCGGATTTCACCGCCGAAAGGGGTAATAATGCCGCTCATACCGCTCGTGTCATCATTTGCCGCGTCGGAAGCGATCACATAGCACTGGTTTATCACGCCAAGAGCGTTGGTGAGGGTGACGAAGTGCTCCGCTCGTAGTTTTCCCCATTGTGCGGGAACCGCGATGATGTCGCATCCTTCCAGCTGCTGCCATAGGCTTTTAAATCGAAGCTCGAAGCAGATGAGGATACCGATTTTGATCCCCTCGAATACAAAAGGGGTGATATTGGCTTCGTCGCCTGCGGTGAAGTGTTCGTGTTCCGCTCCGAGGGCAAAGAGTTTGGCTTTGGACTGGGTATGGAGGATTTTTCCCTGATGGAGAGCGTAGGCGATGTTATAAAACAACCCCTCTTTTTGGGTGATTGCGGTAAAGATCAAGAGGCGATCGTTGACGTGCACTAACAGAGTCTCAAGGGCGTGTTCCGTAAATGCTGCTGCTTCGGCGAAACGATCGTAGGCAAAACCGCTCAAGCACACTTCATGGGCGACAATGATGGCATCTTCAGGAGTTTGGTTGATAAGGGTGACGAGACGATCAAGATTTCTTGTAAAATCGGGATCAGTCTCGAAACACAAAGAGGCGATGGAACGGGTTTTAGAAGTCGTCAAAACTGAGGCTTCCTTTGGAGTAGTTGGTGACGGTGCCTTCGAAGAAGTTCGTTTTTTGGTCGTTGAATTTGGAGAAATCATCGACCCATTTGATCGGGTGGGTAACGTTATAGAGCGGTTTCAACCCTACCGCGCTGAGGCGTTGATCGGCGAGGTATTGGATGTATTGTTCCACGATTTCGTTGGTGAGACCCAAAATCTGCCCTTGGGTGATGTATTTGCCCCATGCGGTTTCGAGTTCGACCGCTTTGCGGAACATATCGTAGACCTCTTCGATGAGTTGTTCGGTAAAGAGATCGGGACGTTCACGGCGAAGGGTGTTGATGATGTTTTGGAACAATACGAGGTGGGTTACTTCGTCACGTTGAATAAAGCGGATCATCTGCGCACTCCCTAGCATTTTACCGGAGCGGGCGAGGGTGTAGATGTAGGTAAATCCGCTGTAAAAATAGATCCCCTCTAGGATTTGGTTTGCGAAACACGCTTTAACAAACGCGCTCTCGCTCGGATCGTTGGCGAGTTCATCGTAGCGAGCGGCAATCGAGTCATTTTTCGTTTTGAGCATCATGTCTTTGCGCCAGAGATCGTAAATCTCCTCGCTGTTTTGGCTGATCGAATCGACCATAACGGCGTAGCTTTGGGAGTGGAGCGCCTCTTCAAAGCTCTGGCGAACCAAGATGAGGTTGATTTCCGGAGCTGTAACGTATGGATTTACGTTGTCCATCAGGTTATTGGTTTGCAATGAATCCATAAAAATAAGCTGGGAGAGGGCTTTGTCGTACGCTGTTTTCTCTATCTCGGTGAGGAATTTGTAGTCGACGGCATCACGCGTCATATCGACCTCTTTAGGGAACCATGTATTGTTGAGCATCATCTCCCAGAGGTTGTACGCCCATTGGTACTTGATATTATTGAGTTCAAAAATTCCCGTTGGATTGCCGCCGAAAATCTGGCGGTCGTTTACATGTTCGTTTGAGGTTGGATTGTAAATTTGTTTACGCTTCATTTCGGCTATCCCTGTGTGCAGATAAAGTAGATGATTATGTCCAAATATAGTTTTAAGTATGATAAAATGAAAAGAGTTTTTTAAAAGGGTGATGGAATGAATAAAAAGGTGATCATAAGATCGCTGGCGGCGGCGGTCTTTATATACGCTATTGCCGGTTTCTTCGGAGTCCCGTATCTCATTAAAAACATCGTCCCTGGAAAAGTTTTCGAAGCGACGAATGGGGGGCGGTTTTCGGTAGAAAAAGCTGCATTTAACCCATTCACGTTTCATCTGAAGCTTGCCGATGTCGCCTTTAAAACACCCCAAAATACCGATTTTATCGCATTTAAAAAATTGACGATCAATGTTGATCCGACGACGTATTTGTGGAAGCGTGGGGTACTCATCAAAGACCTTGCCCTTGTTGATCCCAAAGTAACGATCAAACGGGATAAGAACGGCGATTTCAATTTCAAATGGCTTACCGAATTGGGAGACGATAAACCCAAAGAGGATAAAAAAACCGAATCGATGGGACTCATTATCAACCATTTTACCCTTACAAACGGGGTACTGGGTTACAGCGATTATGCAGACGGCAAGCCCTATGTGCTCGATGTCGGACCGATCGGATTTAATCTGGACAATATCGATTTGAGAGATTTTTCGAGTGAAAACGGAAAAATGCGCCTCTATGCCGCAATCAATGATGGAGGATTTGTCGATCTCAAAGGGAAAATCGATGCCCTCTCTCCGCTGTCGATCGGAGGAAGCGTAGCGCTCAATACCGGCAAACTCTATACTCCGTGGAGTTATTTCAAAGACAAAATGGCGATTGAGGTGGCGGATGGAAGTGCGGGATTGGGATTTGATTATCGCTTTAACAGCAATGATCTCAACGCAACGGAGCTCTCGAACCTCTATTTTAAAATCGAGAAGCTGCGCATTATTCCCAAAGGAGAGCAACGAAATCTCATGAGTTTGGGTTCATTGCGCCTGAGTGAAGGGAGCATCAAACCGATGCAAAAGAGTTTTAACGCCCGATCCCTCACAATTGATGGATTGAACCTCTCGGTACAGCGTTATCGTGATGGAAAAATCGATTGGATGGAGTACATCGATAAAACCAAAAAAGCATTCCCAACAAAAGAGACAAACGAGACCTCTGCGCCGTGGAATTACAGCATCGGAGAGATTGCCCTCAGTAACAATGCGATCGGTTTTGTGGATGAGGTCCCTTCCAAAAAAGTGGCATTTGCACTCGATCAGGTGAACGGATCGATCAAAGGGTTTCAAAACGATCCTTCGGCGTTGAACGATATAGCACTCTTTGCACGCCTCAACCAAAAAGGGACAGTTGCGTTGAAAAGCGATCTGATCCGATCGCCGTTGAGCAGTCGGGGGACGATCGAGCTAAACGGCTTGGATATTTCGGTGATTGACCCTTATATCGAACCGAGTACCTACGCATCGCTTCAACGCGGAAACCTATCGGTATCGGCCGAGTATGTCTATAGTGGCTCTAAAACGGAGCTAAAGGGGAAAGTGGCATTGGATGACTGGGTTGTCAATGATTCACGTGATAACTCCGTACTTTTGGGGTGGAGTAAAATCGGGGTGACGCCGTTTGTCTATGCGTATCCCGAAAACCGACTGAAAATCAACCAGCTCGCAATAGATGGATTTTATACCAATGCAATGATCGATGCGAAAAAAGTTCTGAACTACTCCACCTTGAGTAAAAAAAGTGCAAGTGATGCCAATACGACAAAATCCGCAGGGAACCCTTTTGGGATCGATATCGTTAAATTGGTTTTGAGAGACAGTAGCGCGAATTTCAGTGATATGTCTTTGCCTCTGCCTTTTAAAACCTATATCCATGATTTGGAAGGATCGGTTTTAGGGATTTCAACAACCAAAGACGTCACAACGTTTGTAAAACTCCGAGGTGGGGTGGATCAGTACGGAGCGGCCAAAATTGAGGGCTCTCTCAATACCAAAGACCCGAAAAAATCGACCGATTTGAAAGTTGCTTTCGAGAATTTGGATCTAAAAGGGTATACACCGTATTCTCTTGAATTTTTGGGGTACAAGATCGCAGGTGGGAAACTCTTTTTAGATTTGGGATACAAAATCGATCACGGCAAGCTCAACGGGGCTAATCGTGTTGTGATCAAACAAATCGAAGTCGGGGAAGAGAAAATAGGGGGATCGCCGTGGCCGTTGCGTCTGGTAGTGGCGTTATTGGAAGACAGCGACGGCATTATCGATATTGATCTTCCGATTGAGGGGGATGTGAATAGCCCCGATTTTAAATACGGCAAAGTGGTGTGGCAGGTAATCGGCAATTTGTTTACCAAAGCGGTTACCTCGCCGTTCAAACTGCTCGGCTCGATGATGGGCATTGAGACGGATACTCTTTTAAGTATCGATTTTGAGCCCGGCTCTTCAGCATTGACACCGCCTCAGATTGAAAAACTCGATCGGGTGACGAGTATGCTTGCGAAACGACCGAAACTGATGCTGAGTGTAACCGGCGCGTATGATGATACCTTTGATGCATATGCGCTCAAAGAGGCAAAATTAGTGCAGTCGGCACTCAAACGGAATAAAAATCTCAAAATCGATTCGATACAGGCGATGAGCGTTGAGATGCTCGAATCGATTGCCGCAGATTCATTGGATAAAAAAGAGCTCAGCGAACTAAAAGCCGCGTACAAAGAGAAATATCCCGAAGAAGCGACATTTATACACAATTACTCTGTAGTGTTGGTTGAAAAATTGATTCCATTGCAACCGCTTAGTCCCTCTGAATTGCAGCTTTTAGGGATTCAACGGGGAGAAAGCATCCGGAATTATTTCATCAAAGCGGGGCTTGATAAAAGGGTAGAATTGAAAACACCTGATGTTACAAAAGATGCAAAACCCGAAGCTATCCCTGCCAAATTGGAGATAGTGACTCCGTAAAATTTTGACATTTTTGTGATTCATCTTATAATGTCATTTTTAATTTGATAGGAGAATTCATGCCGTTTTCACCCGCAAAGCGAAAAGATACCCTTAGCGGTATCCTTTTTGTCGCAATATTTGCATCAGCAGCGACAATGATTGCCAATCTGTCCGTGGTTAAACATCTTGGAATTTCCCCGCTTGTTGTGGGGATCGTACTGGGGATATTTTTTGCAAACACCATGCACAACCGTATCCCATCCGTTTGGGAGGGGGGGATTACCTTTTCGGGTAAAAAAATTCTCCGTTTTGCCATCGTATTTTACGGATTTCGCATTACGTTTCAACAGATTGAACAAGTAGGGATTGAGGGGTTTATGGTCTCGTTGATCATGCTCTCCAGTACGTTTATCCTCGGAACGTTTTTGGCGCAAAAGTTTTTTAAACTCGATCGTGATACCTCTATGCTGACCGCTGCTGGTGCGTCGGTGTGCGGTGCGGCGGCTGTTTTGGCGACCGAACCGGTACTCAAAAGTGAAGAGTATAAAACCGCTATCGCCGTGTCGATGGTCGTTTTGTTCGGAACGATTTCGATGTTTCTCTACCCCGTGTTGTATGCGGCGATTATTGAGCCCGCAACCGGATTTTTGCACATGGAACCGACAACGTTCGGGATGTATGTCGGTGGAACGATACATGAGGTAGCTCAGGTTGTAGCGGTTCCGGCATCGATTCCGGGAGCGAGTGTCGATATGGCGAATACCGCTGTTATCGTTAAAATGACACGGGTTATTATGATTGCTCCGATGTTGATCGTGTTGGGGATCTACCTCTCATACGCCGCAAAGAAAAGCGGAACGACGGGTGGCGGCGTTAAGCTCGTTATCCCATGGTTTGCGGTCTATTTCGTCGGTATGGCAGGGGTCAACTCATTGCTTCTTAACTATACGAATGCGCATGCAACCGAAGCGATTGCGACGACGATCCAATCGGTGATTGCGAACATCAATATCGTCGATACGTTCTTGCTCACCATGGCGATGACCGCTTTGGGTATGGGAACCCGTTTTGCGAAGTTCAAAGGGCTTGGATTGGCTCCAATCTATGCGGCAGGTTCTATGTTTATTTGGCTCGTTGTCGGCGGATTCGTCATCACCCAATGGGTTGTGGCGACGTTTTAAATTCTACCTCTTCCCCAACTTGAGGTCGCAAATTGCGACCTCAAAATCCACCCTTATCTCTTCCGATAGCTCAACGCTTCGAGCAGATGAGCTTTTTCTATATCGCTTGACCCCTCAATATCTGCAATCGTCCGTGCTACTTTAAGGATGCGGCTCACCGCCCGAAACGATAATCCAAATCTCCCTATCGCCTGATCGATTACCTGTTGTGATTCGGGACCCAGCGGACAATATTGCGCAATCTCCGCATCGTTCAATGCGCCGTTCAAAGCGCGTTGTCCCCGCTCTTTTTGACGTAAGAATGCTTCCCGTACTTTTTTATGTAGTTCGTGCGAAGAGACGCTCGGTTTGTCCTCTGCACTCACGGCGTGCATCTGTACATACAGATCGATCCGATCCAAGAACGGATCGGAGAGACGTGATTTGTAGCGTGTTATCTCGATGTCGCTGCATCGGCATGCGGTAGTCGTACTAAAGAGATTACCGCAAGGGCAGGGGTTCATTGCGCCGACAAAGAGGAAATTGGCATCATACGTAACTTTGGCATTAACCCGTGATATGCGGATGTGCCGATCTTCGAGAGGTTCGCGGAGTGCTTCGAGAACCGTTTTCGAGAAGTGGGGCAATTCATCGAAAAAGAGGATTCCGTTGTTTGCCAAACCGACTTCTCCGATCTGCGCTTTATGAGTACCGCCTCCAAATATACTTGCGCTTGTGGACGAGTGATGCGGTGATCGAAAAGGGCGTTGAGGGATAAAAGAGGGCTCTTTCCCTTCTAAGATTTCAAGTTTGGCACATTCGAGGATTTCGTTGTTGTGAAGCGGGGGCATAATATGAACAAGACGTTTGGCGATCATCGATTTTCCGCTTCCCGGTGAACCCTCTAACAACAGATTGTGCATCCCAGCCGCAGCGATCAGTGCCGAGCGTTTAGCATGCTCTTGCCCCTTAATATCAATGAAATCGAGAGGATAGCGTTCATGAAAATAATAGCTTTTGTCATTATGGATCAGATGATCGAAATCGAAGGTGCTGGTATGTGCTTTGGATTCAGGGAGAATATCGGAGCGAAGCAGTGTGAGCGTCTCTTGCAGGGATTCGACACCGAAAAAAGTGACATTGGGTATTTTGGAGAGCTTCGGAAGACTCACTTTTGGGACTATCGCTTTTGTAATAGTTCCTTGGTTGGCTAAAGAGAGGATTATGGGATAGAGGAGTGTGTTTTCGGTGACACTGCCATCTAGCCCCAGTTCTCCAAATACGTACCAATCACTTACGTTCCCCTCATAATTGCCCAATGCGATAAGGGCGGCGATAGGAAGATCGAAATGACTCCCCTCTTTACGCAGGTCACTGGGGGCGAGATTGATGGTGAGCCGCTTCGGAGGAAACGTAAAATCGTTGCTGAGAAGGGCTGATTTAACCCGTTCCTTGCTCTCTGTAATGGCTGTATTGGCCATCCCTACAATACTAAAAGCAGGGAGCCCTTTGGTTGCGGTAAATTGTACTTCGACGCTCGAAGCATCGATCCCTTCGAATGTCGCGCAGAGTAACTGTTTCATGACACAAACCTGACATAAAATTTAACACTTATGGTATCAAAATGACTTTTATAGAAAGAAAATATGGCGATTTGCAATATTTTTGGTGCGGGTTACTTTTTCTCTTTTTGAGCTTTTTTGTACTCTTTTTCAAATTTCTTTCGGCGATTATAGGTAAGCTTCTCGATAAAAAGCTTTCCGTCGAGATGGTCGATTTCATGCTGAATAGCAATGGCGAGAAGTTCGCTGGCTTCTAGAACGCAGGGGTCGCCGTGCCGATTTTGGTAGTGAAGGGTAAGGCTTTCGTAGCGTTCAACGTCTTCGTAAAATCCCGGTACGCTTAAACACCCTTCTTGATAGAGGGTGCTCCCTTTTGGATTGTGAATGGAGGGGTTGATAATCTCCAAAAGATTTTCTTTGGTCTGATTTCCCTCATCATCGGGAATGCACAAGATGAGCGCGCGGATAGGATTGGCAACTTGTATAGCAGCTAATCCGATTCCGTTGGAACTTATCATGGTTTCAAACATATCGTCCAAAAAGCAATGGAGAGACTCGTTAAAACTCGTCACTTCCGATGAACGAACTTTGAGTTGTTTGTTGGGATACGTGATAATCGGGAGAATCATAAGAACACCTTAGTTGCAAACCATATAGCGCAGTTTAGGGTTGTTCTCCGCTGCTTCCATCGCTTCAAGAGTGCAGACGAGTGTTTGATCAACGCTGCGTGCAGAAGAGAGTTCAGCAACACCGATGGCGATGCTGAGCTGAATTTCATTCTCCGAGATAAAGAAGTTGCTTGAGGATACAAGATCAAAAAGACGCTCTGATGCTCGTTTGGCACTTTCGATATCGGTGTGTTTTAGCATCATGACAAAAACACCTCCGCCGTAATGGGCAACCGTATCGCTGCGGCGCGAAGTTTTTAATAAGAGACGGGCAACGGTTCTAACCATAAGGTGTTGCTCTTTTTCGCTTTGAACAAGTTCTCCGGTCGATTTGGTGAGTCGAACGGTGATAATAGAACTTTTGTGCTTGAACTCATCGATCAAGTGAAGTTCTTGTTCGAGTTTGGTGAGGAGAAAACGTTTATTGTAGACACCGAACTGGTTATCGAAGATTGTCTCATTTTCGACTTGCTTGACAATGGTTGCAGTCTCATCGTAAATCGTTTTCATATGGGAGACTTGTTTTTTGAGGATAGTGCTGAGCTTGCCCACATCATCGCCCAAAGAAGCCATGATTTCATTGGCACCGTTGATTGAAGAGATATCTTTTAGCTCTGATTGGCGCTTTTCTAAAATTTTCTCCATCAGAGAGATGTTTTTATACAGTGTTGCACTGAGCTGCAAGATACTTTTGACCGATGAAAATCCTCGCTTGAGGATTTTTTCGAGTTCAATGCTAGATTCTTCGTGATTGTCCTCTTCAAGCTCTAAAATTGAACCGATTTGACGACGAAGACTTTCGCTTTTGTCTTCCAAAATTCGATCAAAATAAAGACCGAAATTGTTTGGGGTAGGGGGAAGATTATCGGAGATAAGGGTATTTAGCACCTCTTTTGCAAAAATCTCAAGGTCGCTGGTTGGGTCACCGAGGGGAGCAGTGCTGATGAAAGAACCCTCCTCGCTTTTTGGTGCAACCGTCCGTTGCGTCTGCTTGAGATTACTAAGAGTTGCCATTGCTTACCCCTTATTTCTCTTCTTTTTCTTTTTGAACCAATACCTCGTCAATGATACCATATTCCACTGCTTCTGCAGCTGACATGAAATTGTCGCGATCGGTATCTTTTTCGAGTTTTTTGACCGTTTGCCTACAGTTTTTAGCAAGAATTTCGTTGAGTTCGGCTTTCATGCGCAAAATCTCTTTGGCTTGGATCTCGATGTCGGTTGCTTGACCTTGAGCTCCGCCGAGCGGTTGGTGGATCATGATGCGCGCGTGCGGAAGGGCATAACGTTTCCCTTTTGTTCCCGAACTGAGCAAAAATGCCCCCATGGATGCCGCTTGTCCGATACAGATTGTACAGACGTCGGGACGGATATAGTTCATGGTGTCATAAATCGCCATCCCCGAAGTGATTACACCCCCCGGAGAGTTGATGTAAAAATAGATGTCTTTTTGCGGATCTTCCGCTTCCAAAAAGAGCAGTTGCGCTACGATGGAAGAGGCGACGGCATCGTTCACTTCTCCGCTGAGCATGATGATACGGTCTTTTAAAAGACGGGAGTAGATATCGTATGATCTCTCACCGCGCCCCGTTTTTTCTATGACGTATGGGATATAACTCATTGTGATTACTTGATTTTATCGTTAAGCAATTTGCTAAGAACACGATCTTCGATCATCGCCATCTGAATTGCAGGGAGGTATCCTGATTCTTGGTAATGTTTGTAGATCGCCATCGGGTCTTGACCCATTTGAAGCGCTTCATAGTAGATCGTTTGCATCAACTCTTGTTCACTGACCGAAATGTTTTCTGCTTTTGCCAGCGCATCGACGATAAAGGTCGCTTTGACGGCACGGCACGCATCATCGCGGAATGTTTCACGCAGTGCTTTTACTTTTTCCGCATCGTTACGGAGCTCTTCGAGTTCCGCTTCGCTCATTTCGCGTGCTTTTTTGTTGAGCGCCATATCCATCTCTTGTTCTACGATGAATTCCGGAAGATCGATCGTAAATGCACTGACGAATGTCTCCATCAATGCCGGCTTGAGTTCATCATTGTATTTAACGCTCATCGCTTCGGTTTCGAGTTGCTCTTTCACTTTTTCTTTGAGCATATCGACGCTTGCGTCTTCATAGCCCGGAAGCATCTTTTTCGCCAATTCATCATCAACATTTACCGCTTCTTTGGCTTGGATTGCGCGAACTTTTACTTTGAATTCAGCCGGTTTGCCTGCCAGTTTCGCACCGCCGTAGTTTTCAGGGAAAGTTACCGCGATGGTTTTCTCTTCATCTTTTTTCATGCCGATCACTTGATCTTCAAATCCGGGGATAAATTGTCCGCTTCCCAGGCGTAGGCTGAAACCTTCCGCTTTTCCGCCCTCAAACGCTTCACCGTCTACGAAACCTTCGAAATCGATAAGTGCCGTATCGCCGCTTACCAATGCGCGGTCTTCATCAACATTCACAAGCGGTGCTTGTGCAGATGCGAGTTCTTCGATACGTGCCATAACCGCAGCATCATCAATTGCCGGTTTTTCAACCGCTGGAACCATGGCCGCGTAATCACCGAGTTCGATTGCCGGACGGGTTGCGATGATGACTTCAACGTCGATGCCGCTATCGTTTTTCTCAAACTTTGCGATTTGCGGTTCACCGATCAGTGCATCTGCCGCGATTTCCATCTCTTTGAGACCTGCGCTCAAAAGATCACGCAACGCTTGTGCTTCCGCATCTTGTACCAAGCGATCGCCGTATTGTTTTTTAACGACGCTTACCGGTACTTTTCCTTTGCGGAAACCGGCAATTTTTGCCTCTTTTGAGAGTTGGTTAGCGATTTTTTCGATGTTCGCATCGATCGTGCCGTGTGTGATAGCTGCAGTAATTTTCGCGTTAGCTGAGTCGATTTTATTGGTTGTAATTTGCATTGAATCCCTTTTGTAGCATCTCTTATTAGAGTAAATAGCGGCAATAATATCCAAAAAGGGTTAATTGTACGCTGAATTAAAATAAAAGCAAAGTCGTGATAGAGTAATACTAATATTTAATAGGGCGAGTAACTATGAGCGTGAATACAAACGAGAACTTTATCAATGCAGTAAAAACGATGATCAGCCACGTCGGCGAAGATGTGGAACGTGAAGGGTTGCTCAAAACCCCCGAACGTGTTTTAAAAGCGTATGAGTTTATGTTTGGCGGTTACAAAGAAGATCCGCAAGCAATTTTAAATTCGGCGATGTTTCAAAGCTCCAACGATGAGATGGTGTTGATCAAAGATATCGAGTTTTATTCGACATGTGAGCACCATCTACTACCGATTATCGGGCGGGCGCATGTGGCATACATCCCTGATGGAAAGGTAGTAGGGCTTTCCAAAATTCCCCGCGTCGTCGATGTCTTTTCCCGTCGGATGCAAATCCAAGAACAGCTCACCGAGCAGATCGCCGATGCACTGATGGAGGCGATCAGTCCTAAAGGGGTTGCGGTTGTCATTCAGGCGCGCCACATGTGTATGGAGATGCGCGGGGTTGAGAAGATCAGTTCCACCACGACATCCAGCGCATTGCGAGGATTGTTTAAAAAAGATGAAAAGACCCGCATGGAATTTTTTAGCCTCATTAACTCTTCTAGCGGGAACCGTTACTAAGCTATGCCGTTAAAATCGCTTCGTAGCCGTTTGGGGACTGAAAAGCTGACTACCGCATTCGGTACCGTGAGCAAAATAAGCCCTACCGTCATCATTGCCGAAGGGCTTCATGTGAGTATCGGTGATACAGTGCTGATGGTATCGGAAACGAGTGGTGCCGAAGCGCTGGGAATGGTGAGCGAAGTGGAGCGTAACCGCTTTTTTATCACCCCTTTTCGTTTTGTTGAAGGGTTTCGAGCCGGAGATAAAGTCTATCCGAACCAAAGCGGGATGATGATCGAAGTGGGGGATGGGCTTTTGGGACGGGTGGTCGATCCGTTTATGAACCCGATTGACGGCAAGGGACCTATCGGCGTATCGGCGCTGGAATCAATCATCAAGGCCCCGATTGCGGCGATGAAGCGGGGGATGATTGATGAGCCTTTTGGTGTCGGAGTCAAAACGATCGATGGATTGCTTACCTGCGGCAAAGGGCAAAAATTGGGGATTTTTGCAGGGAGCGGGGTCGGAAAATCGACCCTTATGGGGATGATCGTCCGTGGGGCTGATACTCCCATCAAGGTCGTCGCCCTCATCGGAGAGAGAGGGCGTGAGGTTCCCGAATTTATCGAAAAAAGCCTTGGCGGCAATTTGGAAAATACCGTTTTGGTGGTTGCTACGAGTGATGATTCTCCTCTGATGCGTAAATACGGAGCCTTTAGTGCGATGAGTGTCGCGGAGTATTTCAAAGCGCAAGGGCACGATGTTCTCTTTATGATGGATTCGGTAACCCGTTTTGCGATGGCACAGCGCGAGATCGGACTGGCTCTCGGTGAACCGCCCACCTCCAAAGGATACCCTCCTTCGTCATTGACTCTTCTGCCGCAACTGATGGAGCGTGCGGGAAAAGAGGAAGGGAGCGGTTCAATCACCGCTTTTTTCACTGTTTTGGTCGAGGGGGATGATCTGAGCGATCCGATCGCCGATCAGTCTAGGTCGATTTTGGACGGTCATATTGTCCTCTCTCGTGAATTGACCGATTTTGGGATTTATCCGCCGATCCATATTCTCAATTCCGCTTCACGGGTTATGAACGACATCATCACCCCTGAACATCTTGCCGCCGTAAGACGGTTTCGTCGACTCTATACCCTCCTCAAAGAAAATGAGATGCTCATTCGTATCGGGGCGTACGTACGTGGCACGGACAAAGAGCTGGATGAGGCGATCAGCAAAAAAGAGAAGATGGAAGCGTTTCTCTCACAAGAGGCGATGAGTATTTCGGGGTTTCAAGAGACGATTGATCAGTTGATAGAACTAATGCACTAATTGATTGAATTCTTAAACTCTCCTAAACATAAAAAACCCTTAAGGTTACTATAACATCGTTTGCACTATTATCCCAAAAGCTAAAAGAGACTAATTTAGTCTTTTATTACAACACCTCTTTTGGAGAATTTCATGCAGGTCTATTTGGACAACAATGCGACGACGATGGTCGACCCTGCCGTTACCGAAGCGATGATCCCGTTTTTCAGCGAGATATACGGTAACCCCAGTTCGATTCACCGTTACGGGACGGCATCTCATCCCGCGATTACCAAAGCGATTAATCAAATGTATAAAGGGATTAACGCAAGTGACAATGATGATATTATTTTTACCTCATGCGCAACCGAGTCAAACAACTGGGTACTCAAATCGGTGTGGGTGGACAAAATCCTTAACGGCGATAAAAACCATATCGTCACGACGGAAGTAGAACACCCATCGGTACTTTCTACTTGCAAATTTTTAGAAGAGCAGGGGGTCAAAGTGACCTATTTGCCTGTGAACGATCAGGGGATCGTCGAAGCGCACACGCTTCGCAGTTTTATCACTGACAAAACGGCGCTCGTCTCGGTGATGTGGGCGAACAATGAGACAGGGATGATTTTCCCGATCAAAGAGATCGGACAAATCTGTAAAGAGCGGGGCGTATTGTTTCACACCGATGCGGTTCAAGCAGTAGGGAAAATCCCTGTAGACGTTCAAGACGTACATGTCGATTTTATGTCGATGTCGGCGCATAAATTCCACGGTCCAAAAGGGATCGGAGCGCTCTATATCCGCAACTCTGAAGCGCTAACCCCGCTTCTTCACGGCGGTGAACACATGGGGGGACGCCGCTCCGGTACACTCAATGTTCCTTATATCGTAGGAATGGGAAAAGCGATTGAGCTTGCGACGGAGAATATCGAAGCCAAAATGGCATCGATCCGTGCCAAACGGGATCGTCTCGAAGATGCTCTTTTAGCAGAACTTACCGATGTAGTGGTGGTCGGCAATCGCGATAACCGTACGCCGAATACGATTTTGATCTCGATTCGCGGAGTAGAGGGGGAGGGGATGCTTTGGGATTTGAACAACGCACTTATCGGTGCCTCTACCGGATCGGCATGTGCCTCGGAAGATCTCGAAGCCAATACCGTCATGCTCGCCATCGGAGCTGATCATGAATTGGCGCATACGGGGATTCGGTTGAGTCTCAGCCGTTTTACGACCGATGAAGAGATCGATTATGTAATCGAGCATTTTAAAAAAGCGGTTGCACGTCTGCGTGCAATTTCAAGCTCATACGCAAAAGTTAAACCTACGCCCGGCGGTGAAGCTGCCGAGTGCGCAATTCATCACTAAAGGATTCAACTATGGCAAAAAATGATTTATTGGGCGGATCTCTTTGGGATCAGTACTCGAACAAAGTAACGACATTAATGAATAACCCTCAGCATCAGGGGGAAATTACGGAAGAAGAAGCGGCAGCCGCGGGGCACAAACTGATTGTAGCCGATTTCGGCGCGGAGAGTTGTGGGGATGCGGTACGTTTGTACTGGGAAGTTGACCCAAAAACCGATGTGATCGTCAATTCGAAATTTAAAAGTTTTG
>NZ_JAEMQA010000054.1:0-22711 GCF_022759005.1 Sulfuricurvum sp.
GTATAATTTTCCTCCTGAACGGGGGAACCTTTCGCTCTGATTCTTTATTAAACAATTTAATGTTGTGATATAATCTTTTACACGATTCAAACCCCTTTTTTGCTTGGAGTTATTATTTGTACAGAGCTATTTTTCTTCTCTTATTCTCTTTTTTTGGTGTGATAGTTGAGGCAGATGAGATCAAAACTATCGCTTTTGCTCAAGATAATATGGCAAATGATTTTCGAAAAGCGCAAGTGCTTGAGGCGCAAAGCCAAGCCTTAAAAAATAAAAATTTACGATTCATAAGCTCTGATGCCAAAGGTAACACTGCTTTACTTATCTATCAAATCGAGAATTTCATTAAACAAAAAGTTGATCTTATTATTGTAGGTACCAATGATGCCTCGGCTGTTGTACCTGTGGTGAGCAAAGCGTATCATAGTGGAATTGCTGTGATTATTTTAGATAGGGGTATCAACTCTAAAGAGTACACCACATTTATCAATTCAGACAATCTAAAAATAGGCGCACTTGGAGCCTCTTTTATCGCAAAAAAACTAAACAATTCGGGAACTGTTTTACTTTTTGAGGGCTTGCAAACGGCAGATGTTACTCAGCTTAGAAGCAAGGGTTTTTTGGATGAGATGGCAAAACACAAGGGGATAAAAGTAATCAAAAGAACGGGAAATTATCTGCGAAAAGATGCCATAATAGAGACGGAAAAACTCTTTGAAAAGGGCGTACATGTCGATGCGATTTTTTCTGAGAGCGATAGCATGCTCAGTGGTGTGAGGAGTGTGTTTTACAAACAAAAAAGTGATCCCTCTAAGCTCATTATGGTTGGGTGTGATTACACAAGCGAAGCACGAGAGGCTATAAAAAATGGTTCACAAACTGCGTCAGTTCTTTTTCCTCTTGGTGGCACCAAGGCAGTAGAGATAGCTCAAAAGATATTTGCCAAAGAAGAGGTTCCAAAACATATCGTTATCCCCGTCAAACTTATCTCTAAAGAAAATGTTATGCAAGTGGAGCCGATATTTTGAGGATGAAGTATAAACTTAAAACAAAAATCTCTTTTATTGTTGTTCTCTCTATTATTGTGAGTGCGGGGTTGCTTGGGGTTTATTTTGATAGATTTTTAAAAGCAAAAGCGATTGCGGATGCTTCTGTCCATCTTCAAGATGTAAAAGAGAAGATAAATTTAGATTTTAAAACAAATGAGTCCTCTTTAAAAGACGGACTCAATCTGCTTGATAATGATGCGATGTTCCTTGCATCTATCTCTTTGATAAACACATACCAAGATACGCACAACTACAACAGTATTTTACTTGATGAAGAGAAGAAAAATTTAGCGCAAATGCTCCTCAAACAAGTAAAAATCTCCTTTAATAACGCCATCGCTCTTTATGACAAAGATGGTGTTTTAACTGTATTTGTGAACAAAGAGGCAAAAGGGTACAGGCTCAATTTCATCTCTTATGAAAATAACAAGATGGTTTTATACTCAAAAACTGAGTCCCAAGAGAGTTATGCAAAAACTCCACTTTCAAACAAAGTAAGATATATTTCACTCAAACATCTCAGCTACTACACCCAGCCAGAGCTGGTTACTTCTATTCCAATCACTCGTCACTTTTTAGAAGATAACGCCCTTTATGTCGTCGCTCACAAATCTATTTTTGATGGCAATGTAACCTTGGCACATATTGAGATGTCCAATAAAATTGACAACCAATATCTCACAAATGTTGCTAAAAATTTTGATATTCATTGCTATTTTACAAAAGATATCTCCTCAATAGACACAAAAAATAAAAGTGAGATATTTGAGTCCAAGTCGGATTATTTTACCCTCTTACATGTAAGCGCAAAAAATGCAAATCTAGGGATTGTGATCTCGCTTGATAAATCAAGTCTCAATAAAGCATTAAAGGAAAATAGAGAAGATATGATGATTTATCTTTTTGTGATTCTCTTTTTTACATTGGGCTTTTTGTATCTGCTTTTTGAAAGGGTACTGAGTAGACCGCTTGCTCAGTTGATGCAAAATATTGTGCGTATTGGGAATGGTGATTATTCTCATGTAGAGATTATTTCAACCGGTGATGAGTTTGAAGAGATATCTTGGAGTATACAAACTCTTCAAGAAGCAGTCAACACAAGAGAAACTAAGCTCCTAGAAGCAAAAAATGAGTTAAAGTTTTTATCGGACCACGATGATCTTACCAACCTTTACAACAGAAGAGCTTTTAAGAGATACTTCAGTGCCGCACTGCTTCAAGCCAAAAAAAATAATACGCAAATCGCTATGCTTTTGTTTGATCTTGATGGATTTAAGCAGGTCAATGACACCTTAAGTCACAAAGTCGGAGATATGCTTTTGGTGGAAGTTGCTAAAAGAGTCTCCTCTTTTCTTGGAAATAAAGGGATCATAGCAAGAATGGGCGGCGATGAGTTTGAGCTGTTTATTGAAGATTGTAAAGATACCCTTAGTGTTGAAGAGCAAGCCAGCGCACTTTTAAAACTGTTTGAAGAGGCCTTTACATGTAATGATTTTGAGATCCATGCGACTGTGAGTATTGGAGTTGCCCTTTATCCAGAGCATGGAGAGGATGATGATACGCTCATAAAAAATGCGGATTTGGCAATGTATGCCTCTAAAGCAAAAGGGGGGAATCAAGCTAGTTTTTATAGTGCTGAGCTTTTGCAAAAAACTAAAGAGCGATTAGACATTATCGAAGCTTTACGATATGCCATCAAAAATCCAGAGGAGTTTACGCTTCTTTACCAACCAAAAACCTCTATCAAGACCGGCAAGATTGTCGCCGTAGAAGCCTTGATACGATGGAAAAGCAAAACACTTGGATTTGTGCGTCCTGATCAGTTTATAAAAATTGCCGAAGATACGCATATGATTATAGATATTGGAAAATGGGTGCTAAACAGGGCATGCACAGATTTTATGGATCTCAAAAAATGTGGATGCAAACTCGAGCAGATGAGCGTCAATCTCTCCTCTGTTCAGCTTCTTTATAGCGATATCCACACAACTGTTCTTGAAGCGATTCGTGCAAGTGGTATCCAAAGTAGCGAGTTGGAGCTAGAAATTACCGAAAGCTATATAGCCGCCAACGCACAAGAAGCGATAGAGAGCTTAAGAAAGTTCAGAGATTTAGGGATCGATCTTGCTATTGATGATTTTGGAACGGGTTACTCCTCTATGAGTTACCTCCAAAAACTCCCCGTTACAAGACTCAAAATCGATAAAAGTTTTGTTGATGAATTGCCCTACTCAAAAGAGAGTATCGCAATTGCAACCGCTATTATGGCACTTGCGAGTACCTTTGGACTTAAAATCACCGTTGAGGGCGTTGAAACACGTGAGCAGTTGGAGTTTTTTAAAGATAAATATTGCGATGAGATACAGGGATATTATTATTCAAAACCACTCGATTTTGAAGCACTTCAAAGCTATATTAAAAACAGTTTTACCTCTTCATAATTTTTTATCCTATACTATGCAAAAAAATTTATTAGACTTCTTTTATAACCCATGATTGTACCCTCAAAGCTCTATCGGCATTGACAAATGCGCAAGTCAAATTAAAGCGTAAATTGATAACTTTAAGCCACATTTTTCAAAGTGAAGGGTATACTTTTTATCATAGAGTTGTTTGTGTGCTACGTTTGTTTTTTGTCGTAAATAAATTTTACCTAAAACATCAGGAAATTCGGCTTTAACGAGCTTTTTTCAAACTTCCAAAAACCTTAAACTAGAGGGTGGATTTGGAGATTTCCAAGAGGTTCTCACATCTATCACTTAGGAGAAAAAATGGCTAACAATGAAATCACTTTTCCAGAGAAAAAATTCATCGTCTCCAAAACCGATTTGCAGGGGAAAATTACTTATGGAAATTCCCTATTTATCTCGATTTCAGGGTATGATGAAGAGGAACTTTTGGGTGCGCCTCATAATATTTTAAGGCATCCTGAAATGCCGAAACTCATTTATAAATATTTATGGGAATACATTAGACGAGGAGATGAAATATTCGCTTATGTCAAGAACAAAACAAAAAACGGTGATTACTACTGGGTATATGCCCATGTTACACCATCTTTCAATCACAGCGGTCAAATCATAGGATACCACTCGGCACGACGAAAACCTACTTCTAAAGCGATGAATGTGATACTACCACTCTATCAATCGCTCTTAAATGCTGAGCGTAGCGGCGGTGTAGCAGCTTCGGAAAAACTTCTCGCAACCAAACTTTCTCAAACAGGACAGACGTATGACGAATTTATCTTCGCTCTCTAAAGCGCAATACGCCAACATGGCATCTTTGGGGTTATTCGCAGTTTTATTGACCATGGAAGTAGTGTTTTACGGCTTTAATTTTTTATTATTACTAGGATTACTCAATTTCGCGTTAGCATGGGTCGTGTTTGTCAACATCCGTTGGGCTCGCGAGAGTGTAGCGCATGTTGCTTCGGTCATTAAAGATGCTGAAGAGGGGGCTTTAGAATCACGAATCATCCATATCAAAGACCATGGTGAAATGTATGACCTATCGTGGAGCGTCAACGATCTCCTCGATCAAATCGAGATTTTTATGCGTGAAGTCAAAGCGGGTGTCGAAAAAGCAAGCGAAAAAAAATACTATCGCCGCATCTTGAACAGCTCACTCTCAGGGATTTACAACTACAACGGGGCACTGGTCAACAAAGGGATCGACGCGATGGAGGAGAGTTACCATTTTATTGAGCGTATCGAGATTAATAATACCCTCTCAACGATTGGAAAAGGGGTTGCCGGAGGATTAAATATTATTCAAAAAGATTTGGGGGACAGTATCAGCAGACTCAGTAATATCGTTCAAATAAGCCATAAAACAGCCGATAATTCATCGAAAACGGTTTCTGAACTCGAAATGATTACGACGAAACTCTCTTCATTACTCGAATTGGTCCAAGTCTCAACCGAATCAATCAATACCCTCAACGAAAAAACCCAAGAGATCAACATCGTCCTCAGTCTCATCAAAGACATCGCCGATCAAACCAACCTTCTCGCCCTCAATGCCGCGATCGAAGCGGCGCGCGCAGGGGAACATGGTCGTGGATTCGCCGTCGTTGCCGATGAAGTACGCAAACTCGCCGAACGTACCCAAAAAGCGACTGGCGAGATCGGTATCGCGATCCAATCTCTTCAGCAAGATGCCGGTGAAATCCAAACGAATGCCGAAAGTATGAGTGCTATCGCTCATGAATCCAGTGATGCGATCGAAAGTTTTAGAGACGTATTGTATGAGTTCAATACGGACGCGGTTGAAACCTCAAAAGCGGCTTCTACTATAGAAGGTTTGACGTTTATCACTCTGGCAAAAATCGACCATATCATTTTTAAATCCAATGCGTTTAGTGCTATTTTTCACGGTCATACTACATCGACCTTCGTCGATCACCACAACTGTCGTCTGGGTAAATGGTATGAGAGCGGTATCGGGAAAAGCCATTTTTCCCATCTACCAAGCTATCCGAAGCTCGATAAGCCTCACGCTATCATTCACGACAGTGTCCATAAAAATCTAGAGTTTATCAAAGACGGAGATCACGTTAGAGAAAACAAACAAGCGGTAATCGAAAACTTTACAGTGATGGAAAATGCCAGCGAAGAGCTGTTTGAACATATGGATAATCTACTCGCTGAATCGATAAAGTGAGCTTCTACGCGAAAAAAACTCATCACTTATTGCTTCGGTCGAAATGCCTTGATAACCTCTTCGTTACATTCCAAATACGGTCCCTCGATGAGATCGATACAGTACGGAACGGCAGGAAATACGGCGTCCAAACACTCACGGATCGATTTGGGTTTCCCTGGAAGGTTGATGATAAGACTTTTACCGCGAATTCCCGCCGTCTGACGTGACAAAATTGCCGTCGGAACGTATTTGAGACTCACCTGACGCATCAGCTCACCGAACCCCGGCATCATCTTCTCACAGACATTCTCCGTCGCCTCAGGGGTTACGTCACGCTTTGCGGGACCCGTCCCCCCTGTTGTCACCACCAAACAACACCCCTCACGATCACACAGCTCCACCATCGTCTCTTCGATCGTATCTTGATTATCGGGGATACAGCGGTACACAATCTCATGCTCGGATTTCAAATAATCGCGCATCGTCTCTTGGATCGCAACTCCCGAAATATCCTCATAAATTCCCGCACTTGCACGGTCTGATGCGGTGATAACACCGATTTTGATTCTACTCATAATGACTCCTGTAAAAAATGGTTTCCTTTTCGGATAGAAATAACGGTCGCATAGGGGAGAAAAAATTCCCGCGCCCCCTCGACATCGATCACCTGATCTTCCAATCCCAGATACACCTCGATACGTGTCCCTTTGGAGCGAATAGACTCCATCAGTTCGTCTGTCCACTCAAAATAGAGAAGTTCTTGGAGGGACTCGGCATCGTTGTTCCCGAAGGTAACGGAAGCCACGGGCGATGGGGCAAAACAGCTGGTGAGAAAATTGTCCAAATAGCGTTCGGTATCTTTGATGTATCCTCCCATTTGCAGACGGCGAAACGACTCTTTTTTCGTCTGAAAAAAAGCGGGAGAAAAAAGTTGAAGGGTATCGATCCGCTCATGTACCTCGACAACATATTGCGCTGCCTTGATCGCACCGTAGCTAAATCCCGCCACCGTGTAATCGCTATGTTTGAGATAGGGATCAAAAAAATGTTGATCGCCGCTCAGAGCAAATCCGCTATAAAATCTCATTCATTGTCGCTTTTGCGAGGGCTTTTGAAATGTGTTCGTATTCGTTCAAGATCGTCTCAAATTTAGCGAGGATTTTCTCATTTCGCTCCAAAAGCATACTCATCTCAGTATAAAGACGATCCATGATCACCGCTTCATCTTCAGCAAAGGGGAGAACACTGCTCCCCATCCCGTACTCATACACCATCGCATGAACCAACTCTTTGGCGATTCCCAGATCATGGGAAGCATTGCTGGCGTGTTCTCCGAAACGAAGATGCGACGAGGCGATCCCTGCCAAATGAACCCGTATATGGGCTTCTATCTCATGGCGCAACTGCGGCTCGGCTGTTGGAGGGGTGATCGCGTCATTGGTGAGAGTAATCTTCTCATAAGGCAAATCAAACCATGTCGCGGCAAACACTTTCCCCGCCTGATAGCGTACCTGATAACGGCGCTGTTCGTCACTGAGCATCGCGATTTTCTTTTTCCCGAACATCACTTTGTCTTTGACCGCCAAGAAGTGTTCCAATTTGACCTGAATCTCATTTTGACGCATACAGAGCAACGCCGCTTCGTTCACTAATGCCGCTAAAGATGCGCCGTTGAATCCGACCGTCATTTTTGCAATCTCGCCGATGGAGAGATCATGGGGAATTTGACGAAGATATTTTTGCAAAATCGCTTCACGCTCACTGGCAGTCGGAAGTTCGACGAAAATACGACGGTCAAATCGTCCCGCGCGCAAAAGTGCCGAATCCATTACATCGATATTGTTGGTTGCGGCGATCACGACGATCCCGCTCGTCTCTTCAAATCCGTCCATTTCAGTGAGGAGCTGATTAAGAGTACCTTCACGTTCATCATTGCGCCCACCTTCACGCTTTTTCCCGACGGCATCGATCTCGTCGATAAAAATGATAGCAGGGGCATTTTTCTTGGCGGCAGAGAAGAGCTCACTCACCCGCTTCGCCCCCATACCGACATAAATCTGAACAAATGAGGCACCGCTTTGGTAAAAAAACGGTACATCCGCTTCGGCAGCAACCGCTTTGGCAATCATCGTTTTACCGACTCCTGGAGGGCCTACAAGCAATACACCACGCGGCATACGGGCACCGAAACGATAGTACCGCTTCGGATTGCGTAAAAAGTCGATGATCTCTTCGAGTTCCTCTTTGACATCTCCGATTCCTCCGATATCACTGAAACGAACGGTTGATTTGACGGCTGCAACATTCGAAACGGGGGTTTCCGGCTCTGTGGCGGCTTTAACAACAACAGGAGTTTCAATCGGCGCATCGTCCTCAAAGCCGAGGCGGCTTTTCCATGCCCAGAACCCTGCACCGCCGATCATAGCAAAAAAGAAAAAGAACCAAAGCCATCCGTTACCGCTTTTGGGTTCGATAATGAGATGTGCCATGAGCTCCGGAGGAAGCTGAGAGGAGGCAATCTTGACCACTCCCTTGTCTTTGGTAGCAAAATAGGTATATCCGCCGTCAATAAATGTCTTTTCGATCTGATTGTTCTCGATGAGTTTGGTCGCCTCCTCAAGGGTCACCGTGCTGCCGCTGTCACGCAACAAAGCGAACAGTAATAACAAGAGGATGATCCCTCCGGAGAGGGTCAAAATGAGTTGATTGCGGTTAAAATTTGGCCATGTTATATTCATCGTATACCCCATAATGTTCAAGTGTGATCCACTCACCCGTAATATCTTCGTTTGAGCGAATGATTATCTTGTTGAAAAACTGATCGTATCCCGTGTAGTACTCTCCATCAAAAGACTCTACCAATACCTCTAACGGGATATTTTGCATCTTTTCTCGAAACCGGCGATTGTTGCTATCGATAATCCCATTCAGCTCACTCATCCGCTGTGCCGATACCGCTCCGTTTACCTCGGGCTTCATTGTCGCACTCGGCGTTCCGTCACGCTTGGAGTAGGTAAAGGGGTGAATATGGGTCAAATGAAGATTTCGGATGTTCTCCATCGCCTCACTCCATAAAGCCTCACTCTCTCCCGGATGCCCAACGATAAAATCGGTCCCCAAAGCGAACCCTTTTTCACTCAACATCCCGAATAATTCCACATCACTTTTATGGCGATTTCTGCGGTTCATGAGTCGGAGCATCTCATCACTGCTGTGCTGAATCGCGATATGAAGATGGCGTTCCAACCACGACTCATCCAAAATCTCCCGAAACGATTCGTTGATTTGGATCGGTTCGAGCGATCCCACCCGAATACGGCGAACCCCGCGGATGAGCGACATTTTTTTCATCAGTTCAGCGATATTTCGTCCCTCCCCCTGCCCGTAGCTGCCGACATTCGTCCCCGTAAGGACAAATTCCCCAAATCCGTTGGAGGCGAGACGCTGCACCTGTTCGAGTATTTTCGCTTCATCCATGCTTCGCGCATCACCACGCACGAAGGGGATAATGCAGTAGCTGCATCGGAAGTTGCACCCCTCTTGGATCTTAATAAATGCACGCGATTTTCCAACAAATTCGTCCACTATCGCATCGTCGATATAGTTGAGATCACCGATCTCATAAAAACGGCTCTCACGAGAGAGGAGCGTATTGATTTTCATCTTCTCCGAAGGGCCGAAAACACCTTGGATTTTCCCAGCTCCGAAAAGAGACTCCCCTTTAGTATGGGCGCCGCATCCCGTCAGAAAAAGTTTTTTACCCTGTTTGTCCATTTGATTGATATACCCACGAACGCTTACATCCGCACCGTTGGTTACCGTACAGGAGTTGACGATAACGATATCCGCTTGGCTCTCATCCTCGGTCACCTCATAATCGCTTAGGGCACTCATCATAACTTGTGAATCAAAGAGGTTGGTGCGACAACCAAAGGTTTTAAAATAGACTTTTGGTTTCATTTATACCGCAATCTCATACATTCTCTCCGGTGCAATATCTGCACCGTTTTCCCACTCTATTGTATTTGCATTCAGTTTAAAATGTTTGAAAAATTCGACATCTTTGAGGGGAGCAAATATACCCGTATCCTTTTTTGACATCACATACTCTTTCAAATCTGCCTCTTTTAAAACAGACTCTTTTTTATTGGTTTCAAAATCACTAATTTCAAACAAAAGTTGCAGTTTAAAATCATTGATATATTTTGCCTCTTTGACCGTTATCATTTTCTGCTCCTTAAACGAAATGTTATAATAATTCCCAAAAATCTACACACTTCAGGCATTTTCTTCTCCTGTTGGCATCTGTTTTGGAGGAATAGCTCCTGTATAAATCATTTGCGTCGGATAGGCGATCGTAATATCATGCTCTGCATTGAATGCATCAACAATGTCCCCCGAAATCGTACTGCGTAATGTCAACGTCGCATAGGCATTGGTCAAATACCATGCGCTGATTTTCATCCCGTTCGGTTCGATAAAGGTGAAAACACGCGGTTCGACATTGCTATTTTTAAGGCTGTAACGATCACGCAGTTTATTGATCTGCTTACGGGTGATATCAGTATAGCCTTTGGAATATTTGCGGCAAATCTCTTTGACAATATGTGTCGCTTTTTTGTGATCCGAATCAAAGGTGATGGTAATATCGATCCCATCCCACACCGTCTTGAGAGAACCATGAGTATAATTAGCGATCATAGAGGTGAAAATATAGTTGTTCGGAACAAAAATAATCCGCCCTGCTCTGCGATTGGTTTGAAGTGTCGTATAGGTGACATCCTCCATAAGCGTAATACGCTGCATCGAGACATCCAATACATCCCCCAGATAAATCATCCCGTCTTTCACAAAACGGACACGATCCCCGACATGAATCGATCCTCCGACGACAATGACCAACCACCCTAACAACGACATAAACCAGTCACGCATCGCAATCGCCAAACCGGCAGACGCAAATCCGAGTACCGTCGCCAAATAACCGACATTATCAATATAGCTGAACATCAAGATTAAAATGATAAGGGTGACATTTACAAAGGTAACAATTTTATTGGCCGTATAAAAGCGCTCATTATCGGTAATGTAACGCTTGATGACCCGTTTGAATAAAAAAGCGATCACAAACAAAAAACCGATTATCATCGTGATATTCAACAGTTTGTAAATCTGGTCTTTGATCTCTTTGTTGATTTTTGCTTCAGTCGACTCAATCCGTTTTTCATACACATCGGCGGTGGAGACAAGCGTTTCAAGGGCGAGCTTGAACTTTTCGACTTGAAGGAGCGTCGCTTCAAGTTCTACCTCATAATCAGCTTTTTCATCGAGACGAGCGATCTCTTTGTACAATACGACTTGACGTTCCAAAAGCTTGATAAGCTCTTGAAGTTCCTCTTCTCGCAAAATATAGTCGCGGTATTGATTGTTAATCCGTTTGACGTACGAAAGCCCCGTAACAATCTCAAATGGATTTGTAATGGTCGGAAGAGTCCCCGCTTCATCGGGTTTTAACAAAGAGACAAACGGGGAAGCTCCCTGTGCTTTGAGTAGATCAATCTGCTCGGTCAACACTTTTTGCTTAGCTTGAAGCGCTTCGATTTCAAGTTTACGTTCTACTGTAGTACTGCGGTTTTGCAGTTGTTCAATTCGATAATTGATCTCTCGAAGACTTTTTCGTGCCTCTTGATACGCCATATAGGAGTTGTAGCTTTTAAGCCAAATGCTATTCCCTTTGGAGAGCTCTTTTTGGATTTTACTCAACTCGTTTTTAGCGTTTTGAATTTCAATCTCTTTTGAAAGCTGTGGCACCTCTGCTGCCATAGGCTGATCTTCATTTTTCGCCGCATGAAGCGCTAATGTCGTACAAAAGAAAAGTGCTAATAGAAAACGCCAACCTCTCACGCGCCGCATCCTTGAAACAGGGATAAGATTTTTTTGACCGTAGTCGCATCGATACTATCGGTAATTTCTACACCGCCGATTCCGCGCGGGAGGATAAATGTGATAGCACTGTCGGCACTTTTTTTATCCAGAAAAAAAGCTTGATAAAACTTCTCGACATCGGCGATTGGATACGTGAGCGGCAAATCATAACGGGCCAAAAGGGCTTTGACTCTCTGGGCTTGTTCATCGGACATTAAGCCTATCTCACAGGCAAGAGTATTTGCCATCACCATACCGATAGCCACACTCTCACCGTGCAGATAGGTCTCATACTTGGTCTCATTCTCGATCACATGAGCGAACGTGTGTCCGTAGTTGAGGGCGGCACGAAGTCCTTGCTCTTTTTCATCCTCTTCGACAACACGGGCTTTGGTCTCTACCGCCATTTGAATCGCGTGTTGCAAATTTGCTTCTTCTCGCAAATCGTGCAGTTCAAGCCATTCGAAAAACGGTTCGTTAAACGTCACCGCCATTTTGACGATCTCGGCGACCCCCGCCCCGAATTCGCGGGAAGGGAGCGTACTCAAAAAGCTCGGATCGATATAGACGGCGCGGGGCTGATGAAATGCACCGATGAGATTTTTCCCGAAACGGTTATTAACCCCCGTTTTTCCGCCGACGCTCGCATCGACCTGCGAAAGAAGGGTTGTCGGGATTTGGATGAAATCGATCCCTCGGTTATAGAGGCTTGCGGCAAATCCTCCCATATCACCGATCACACCGCCACCGAAAGCGACGAGCAATGATTTACGGTTTAAACGGTGATCAAACATACGCTCTAAAATAAACTCGATCGTTTCAAGCGTTTTGTATTGTTCACCATCGGGAATCGTAACGATAAACACCTCTTTGGCGCTCAATTTTGAAAGAAGTGTTTGCAAATGGAATCCCGCTACTTTGGGATTGGTCAATACAACTACTTTTCCCTCGAATTTTATCTCGCCTAACGCTCCGATATGGATGGGATACGAATCATCAACAACACGTTTAAGATTGATAGATACTGTCATGGAAAAACCTGATAAATAAAGTTACTACGGTATTGGAAATATAGTACTAAAAGACGGCTTAAAACCCTCTTGTCAGGGGGTTAAATTTGCGTAGGGATAAAGAGTTGGTGGTAACGTCCGAGTTTACGATAAAGCACTTCGGGATCGGTGGAAAAAAAGGCACGGAAAGGGTTGACAAACATTTTCGGCGTAAACGGCAAAACATGGAGAAAATTTTCCCGTTCGCATAATTGCCGAATCGGATTAGACTCTTCGGTGATAACACGAATCGATTTGGAAAAAATGGCCGAAAGGTTATTAAAATGGGCAATAACTTCCTGTTTATGAGTCCCCTCCTCATTGGTATAATCGATCAGTTCAAGATTAAAACCAAACTGCGAAGAGACGTCAAAGATCGTGGTTGAAATATTTTCAATATGCCCCTCTTCGCTTAAAACAACGACACTCTCTTTCAAAGAGGAGAACGAACGTTCGGCGAGCTTCAATACCGGTACATTACCCGCATAAAGTTTTTTTCGAAGCGATTTGATCCCAAACGCTCGATGAGGTACCAAAAACAACCCGATATGATACTCCTTAATATCATTGAGGATAATAGAATCCTCCGGATATGCCGAGTAATCAATATCAATCGTTACATTCGGAGTTACTGAGGCTTTGATCATCCTCAAGACATCAATATCTCCGGGATTAATGACTTTGATGATCAAAGGCTGGCGAAGTTTCTTTTGGATAAAAATACTCCGCCGTACCAAAGCCATAATCGTCGAAGCTTTTTCGATATGCATATCGATATAGAGATAAATTTTTGACCCGAACGGTGCCGGAAATTGTCCGAGTTCCCGTTTGATTGCCCGATAGATGGAACGCAAAACAGCAGGATCACCCACCAAAACGAGCGTATCATTGGGCTGAATCATCTTATTATCACTAGGAATAATAAGCGAACGGTTACGATAAATCGCCGCTATTTTCCAGTTTTTCTGCTCAATCGAACCGATATGGCGATAGACAAAAGAGCTTCCGAACGGAACAATAACCTCCATAATTTCGCCCGATCCAAGTCCGATATTTTTCGCTAAAACGGGGATATTCGGAAGATAGTCGATCATATTCGCAGCAACAAGCTCTTGGATATTGACCCACTCAATATCATCACTCGGACTTACCGTATTCCATAAATCGAGGGCGATAATTCGTAATGTAGGTTTGTAGGTACGGATATTTTTAATGGTATGTTCTAAATCGCTTTGATTTTCCATCACCAAAACGACTTGCCAAAAATCCATTTTCAATAAATTGGCAATTTTATAAAAGCTGGTAGGATCAAATTGAAAAAATTTATACCGTGCAGGATTATACCCTTGAAAAGATTTATCGCTTGTTTGGACAACATAATAAAGATTTTCAGTGGTATAGGTACCGATAACACGTTCGATAAAGTGCTGACCGATCGCTCCGTCACTGACGATTAAAATTTTTTTCATTAAACCGAAAACTTCTTATATTTCTAAATTGATGAGTGTGATTGTACCACAACTTGGATATTAACCCAAAAGCTTCTCCTGCCCGATTCGATAGAGGGCAAAATCGTACTTTAGAGGATCGTACGGGTCGAATTGTTTCAGAGCTTCGGTCAGCTCTATTGCAGCGCGCATATCGCATATACTTCGTTCAAGAAGCCCTAAACGGCGTGAAACGTTGAACGTATGGGTATCAAGCGGCATAATCAAATCGCTTTGGCTAACGCCTCTCCATAGCCCCATATCGAGTTCGTTGCGGCGCACCATCCATCGCAAATACATCATCCACCGTTTCATTGCCGAGGCTTTGGCGACAGAGGCAATCGGCTTCCCGATCAAAAACTCATACCCTTTGGAACGGTAGGGGTTAATGTCATACAGTGTAGTTATAAGAGAATTAATCCCCTCTAGAAACCCATTAGAATACCCACGCATAAAGGCCGTCTCCGCTCCCCCTGTTTGTTTGAGCATCCGCAGCGTCCTAAACCACTGGATAATATCTTCAGAATTTTGAAAACGGTAGTATTTCCCCTCGACGCGTTGACGCAGCGTTGATTCATCTACATCACTTAAATCGACTTCCAACGACGAGAGAAAAGCAACAATCGCTTTCGCGCTCCCATACGCGAACAAAGCACATGTGAGAGCATGATGCTGATCCATGCTCTCTCTGGCAACCATCAACGGATCGGGTCGATCCAAGCAGAGTTCATCGGCCGAATTGCGTGCGTTGACTTCGGCATTGAGATACGATTCAATCGATTGCACTATCGCCCTAAAAGATAGAGTGCTTTACGTTCGCTCGATCCAGCGATGTTAAGCTGTTTTCGATACTTGGCGATGGTGCGGCGTACCATCGTAATGTTGAATTTATCTTGGATGAGTTCGAGCAGTTTCATATCACTGAGCGGTTTTTTATGCGACTCGTTTTTGATCAGTTCCGCCACATAATCTTTGATCGCGGCATTGGAGACATCTTCATCAATCGCGGTGGTAAAGAAATCTTTCATCGGAAAAATGCCCCGATCACACGCGATGTATTTGTTCGCAATCGCCCGTGATATCGTCGATGGATTGTGTCCGAACTCATCGGCGAGTGTTTTGAGGGTTAGCGGTTTAATAGCTCCCCCTGTAAAGAAATCGTACTGATATTCAACGATCATCAGCCCCACCTTATAGAGGGTTGCTTTTCGCATCTCCAAGGCATCGACAAGACTTTTTGCCTCCTTGAGTTTTTCGCGCACATAGGGATGATCGACACCGTACGCCGTATCAATCGATACCCCAGGATAATACTGATCATTCAGCCGTACTTCAATCCCCTCATCCGGATCGGTATAAATCATCAAATCAGGAATGACCTGCTGCGAGTCTTCCATAAAATCGATCGCAGGAGGATTTTTGAAACTGCCGATCACTTTTATCGCTTCCTCAAACGCGTTCTCTTTTCGATACCGTCCCAACTCATCTAAATGCTTAATCATCTCACGGGCAAGGGTATATCCCGCATCGCTGATCGACGAGGATTCGAGTTGAAACAAAAACGATTCACTGACATCCCGTGCACCGATACCGACCGGTTCAACATGGATAAAACGGAGTCGAATCTTTTCGAACTGCTCACTATCAATCCCCTCTTTCGCACAAAAAGACTCCATATCTCCCTCATAATACCCCCCCTCATCGAGGTTTTCTATGACATGGCGGGCGATACGCTGAGACAGCGGCGTAGGAAATAGCGAACCATCAATCTGCTCTTCGAGGATTTCAAAGAGCCCTTTTTGCTGAACCGTGAGTGCTTCAATCGCTTCGCTGTGTGAGTTTTGGACATAGCCGAATTGGATTTTTTTCGGGATTCGGGACTCAAAAGACTCTTCATATCCCGATTTGACTTCAATAAGCGGGTTTCCTTCAACAAACGGAGCCATTGCTTCACCCAAATCACTGAGGCTCGATTGCAAAATCGGCAACCAGTTGCGCAGTGTATTGGAGAGCTTATTTTTGAGCTCGACGTTTGTTTTGACCCGCAGCATACGTGATTAGAACTTGAACGATTCACCAAGATAGTGCTGACGTACATCCGGATTATTAGCGATCTCTTCACTCGTTCCGCTTGCGAGCAATTCACCGCTTTTAATAACGTACGCACGATCGCATACCGCCAACGTTTCACGAACGTTATGATCGGTAATCAACACGCCGATCCCGTACTCGACGAGCTGTGAAATAACGCTTTGGATATCCATAACCGCGATCGGATCGACCCCAGCAAACGGCTCATCGAGGAGCAAAAAACGGGGCTTATTGACCAAAGCCCGCGCGATTTCAGCGCGACGGCGTTCTCCCCCAGAGAGGTTAATTCCCCGACGGTTGCGGATCGGTTCGATGTTAAACATCTCCAACAACTCCTCTATCCGCTGTTCCGCCATCTCTTTAGAAAGGTCTCCCGCCTGTGCAGCAATGATTAGATTCTCTTCGACGCTCAAATCTTTAAAAATCGACGCTTCCTGAGGCAGATAGCCGATTCCCATACGGGAACGTCTATGGAGTGGTAGATGCGAAACATCCTCTCCGTCGATATAAACCTTACCGCCGGTTGCTTCAACCAAACCGCACACCATATAAAACGTCGTCGTTTTCCCCGCACCATTAGGTCCCAAAAGTCCGACCACTTCACCCGTTTGAAGCTCCATGCTGATACCGCGAACGATTTCGTGATTTTTGATCGTTTTGACCAAACTTTCAATTTTTAGCTTATGCACGCTGCACCTCATAACATCGCGATTGTTCGTCGCATTTGGTAATTTTTAAAATCAATGTATCCATTCCGGCACGCTTAAGCCATCCGATGAGTGTTTCATCTCCCCATTCGATCAGATGATACCCTTCTCGCTCCAACTCTTCCATCATCCCTAAACTCAAAAACTTCTCAAACCCGTAATTATAGAGGTCATAATGAAACAAACGGCCTCCATATACCTGTTGCATGGAAAAAGTGGGGGATGTAACCGCATCTTCCAACGCGAGATAATGAGCAAAACTTTGGGTAAACGTCGTTTTACCGCTCGCCAAATCACCCTGTAAAATCACCACACCTCCTTGCGGAAGTTCTCGAATGATCTGATCGCACAGCGGTGTCAATTCGCCTTGGGTAAGTTTCATCATAGTTTTGAGGAAACCGACACGATTTGCTTGAGTTTATCAGCCGCTTTTCCGCTGAGCAATGTATCACGGGCGATCTCAAGCCCCTCTTGTGCGTCTCGTGCCATCCCCTCTGCGACGAGCGCGTACGCCGCATTGATGAGCACCATATCCCGTTGCGGTTCAGTCGATCGATTATGCAAAATGTCGGTGAGAATTTTTCCGTTTTGCTCCGCTTCGCCACCTAATATTGCTTCAAATGGCGCTTTTTTGATCCCCAACATCTGTGGATCAATCTCGAAATACTCAATAGCACCGTTTTTCAGATGTCCCGCATAGGTGATGTCGCTGATACTGATCTCATCCATCTTTTCGCGCGAACTCACCACAATCGCCGATTGCATCCCCAGTTCACGTGCCGCTTCCGCCATTTTTGGAACGAAAACCTCATCAAACACCCCGAGAAGGATTTTAGAGAGCCCCGCCGGATTGGTGAGAGGTCCGAGGATATTAAATATCGTTTTTTCAGGGATGGAGCGGCGTATCGGCATAATAAATTTCATCGCCGGATGGTGGTATTGGGCAAACAAAAAGGCGAATCCGCACTCTTGGAGGAGTATCGAGCTTTTCTGTGGCGTTAGATCAAGTTTGACCCCCAAATACTCCAACACATCGGCACTCCCCGATTTGGAGGTGATGGAACGGTTCCCGTGTTTAGCAACGTAGGCACCCGATGCGGCGAGGACGAGGGCGACGGTGGAGCTGACATTGAAACTGCCGCTCTTATCTCCTCCGGTCCCTACGACATCGATGAGTTTAGGTTTAAGCTCAGCTGGGACTTCGAGGATGATCGAGTGGGTACGCATCACCTCAGCGGCGGTTGCGATCATCTCTGAAGATATTGCTTCGTTCAATGGATGTGAAAGTAAAAACTCCCGCATCGCTTCATCGTTCAGTCTATGTTCAAAGAGCGCTTGAAAATCCGCTTTGGTAGCGTTCATGAGAGTTCCTTGACGTAGAGATGCTGTTGGGATTTCGGGGTCGATTTGATCGTCGGGATAGCGAGGACTTCGTAGCGCATCTGTTTTTCGAGATAGACGAGGGTGATGATGTCCCCTACTGCCACGTTTTTAGCAGGCTTAACCGCTTTGTCATTGATGTAAACAACACCCTCACCGATCATATCCTGAGCAACGGCACGGCGTTTGGTCAAATTGACGGCGTTTAAAAATTTATCGATTCGCAAAAATGATTCCGTAGTATTGAGTTTGAGGTGGTTATTGTAGGTAATGAAAGCTAAAAGAGAGGTAAGAGCGCAAAAATTGTTCCACTTATTTTATTCCGTTCGTGGTGAGCTTGTCGAACCATGAACTATATACCCTTCGACATACCCTATAGGGCACGTGGGCTCAGGGCGAACGGAAATTTAATTATGCAAGAAGTTTACTATCTACGCTTCGAGGCGAATTTTTCCCGTAGCGTATTGGTGAATGAGCGATGAAATAATCGTTTGATAGGGAATCCCAGTCTCTTGTGCTCTATTTTTGATCGTTGTTACATCTCCGAGGCTTAGACGAATCGTAATATTTTTTGATTTTGACAAATACTCTTTTGCCACTTTTCGAGCCAACATAATCTCTTCATCCGCATCAACACTTCGTACTAACGTATCGTTTTCAAGGGCATTTAAAATCGCCATCTCTTCTGCATCAAACATTGTTTTCTCCTTTATATATCTTTTTGGCTTTTCTGCTTGGGATAATCGTTTTTAAAAATACCCCTTTTTCATCTCGGACAAACGGAACGAGATAGACATAATCCAAAGCTTCTACCACATAGATTTTCTGCCCCAGATAGTTTTGCTGATCGGGATGATCATATACATCCAAAACTTTTCCGTTCTCGATTACAGCAATGATCTCTTCAAACCCGATTCCTCGGCTTTGTTTTAGGAGTTCATTTTTTTCTGCTCCGTAACTAATCATCGAAAACCTTTATATTATACATACAATGTATTATATATCGGCAAAGTTAAACAGAAGATAAAAGTTTTAACTCCCAAACCCGCTTTTGAAATTGTCTTTGGCGACGACGATCTGTTTTTGTTTCTCTTTACGCGCGGTATCTTTTTCGACAAAGATTTTTTTACGGGTTTGCGGATCCATCTCGGTGTAGTACATCACTGCCGAATAGGTTCCGGGGGTCGGAGTAAAGACCTGTGCTTGTTCAGGGTTCATCTTTAGCTCATCGCTCGTAAAGCGTTTCAGATCGCGCATATCTTTTTCAGTGCATCCTGGATGGGCGGCGATGAGATAGTAGGTTAGAAACTGCTTTTTTCCCTCTTCACGGTTGAGCTTGTCATAAAGCTTTTTAAAATCGACGAGGGTCTGTTTGCCGGGTTTGTTCATCAGATGGAGAACATGCTCAGACGTGTGTTCGGGGGCGACTTTCATCTGTCCTGAGATATGATGACGCACCATCTCTTTGAGATACTCGTACCCCTGACGTTTATCCTCGTTGATGAGATCGTAGCGTACCCCCGAAGCGACAAACGCTTTTTTAATCCCCCTCACTTCCCGCAAGCGACGGAGGAGATTAATAACACGGGTGTGATCCACCTTCATCGATTTACACAAGTGAGTGTCATCCACACACCGCTGATGATCGCACGTTCCGTGTTTGAGCTTTTTGGCGCACTCATAGCCGTACATGTTTGCAGTCGGGCCTCCAACGTCGCTGATGATCCCTTTGAAATCTTTGTACTCGGTGAACTGTGTTGCTTCGGCTAAAATCGAGCTTTCACTGCGGGTACGGATCGTGCGCCCCTGATGGACACCGATGGCACAAAAATTACACTCTCCCCAGCACCCCTGATGGGTCATGATGGAGAATTTGATCGTCTCCAGACACTTCACAGACCCTTTGGGACGATGGTAGGGGTGTAATTCACGGGTAAAAGGGAGTGCCGATACTGCATCCATCTCTCCCTCGTCCAAATAATCGGCGGGAGGGTTTTGGATCGCGTATCGTCCGTCCACCTCTTGACACAGTCCTTTGGCGGAGATGGGGTCATTGTTATCATAAAAGAGATCAAACAGATCAATATAACGCTCTTTGTTTTCCAAACACTCGGCATGAGAGGGTAGCGTCAGATACCCATCGCGCGGCTCTTTGGCGATATAACATACTCCTCGAATGTTATGGGGTGATTCACCCGCGGCTAACGCTTTCGGCAGAGCAATAATCGCCCCCTCCCCCATTCCGTAGATCAGATAATCGGCTTTGGAATCAAAGAGTATCGGTTTGCGCAGTTTGTTCGTCCAATAGTCATAATGAGTAACACGGCGTAAACTTGCCTCGATTCCGCCGAGGACGATAGGAACGGTATTTTTGAAATGTTTGCGGATCAGATTCGTATAAACGAGCGTCGCACGATCGGGTCGTGCGTTATTGACCCCTCCTGGGGTGTAATCATCGCTGTTACGAAATTTTTTGGTCGCCGTATAGTTGGAGACCATCGAATCGACGCTCCCGCCGCTCACCCCCCAAAAAAGTCTCGGTTCCCCCAATCGCGTTATATCATCGGTAGTAATATCGGGCTGTCCGATAATCCCGACCCGATACCCTTCGCGCTCCAATATCCGACCCACCACGGCAACCCCAATAAAGGGCGAATCGATATACGCATCACCGGAGATGAGGATAACATCGCAAGCCTCCCAACCGCGTGCGTCCATTTCGGCACGAGTGGTAGGTAAATAACGGAGAGTTTCTAGAGTAATTGTTTTCATAATGCGATTGTAACATACGTTCGGCATTAAAGCGTTCGTAGTGAGCCTGTCGATCCATGAACTTTTACCCCTCGACAAGCTCAGGGCGAACAGAACCTATGGAATGACAAAAACCTGCGTTATAATAATCAAATGGAAAACAATTTAAATCAAGAGATCATCGAGCATCTCATGCACCCTCGTAATTACGGTCCGCTCGAAAATCCCACCGGAGTCGGCGTCGGGCACTCGGAACAAAGCGGTGAATTTGTCATCTTTTACATCGATCTAAAAAACAATCTCCTCGAACGTGTCGGCTATGCCACCAACGGATGTCACGATACAGTGGTTTTGGGATCGATGTTTACCGAGATGATACAGGGTGAATCGATCGAATATGCCATTCGTGCAGCCGACAAACTCCGTGAAAAAGTAGCTTTAGGACCTGTCAAACAACAAGCATGTGCCCAGATGGTTCTGACCGCTTTTGAAGCGGCTCAGATACACCAAGAACAAAAAGAAAACGGCTCAAGTGAAGAGCTTTACGCGATTGAAATCGGCATGGAATGTGAGGCATGAGTAATGATGGATGAAACTCTTTTTCGACGAAAACATCAGCTGTGGCTGAGAATGACGTTTATGTCGTTTTCGGTGAATGATCCGTGGGTCAAAAATCGTTTGTATGAATTTTCAAAAATCGAATTCCGCCATCTCAAATGGCTTGCACAGTCGTTATTTGAAAATACTATCGCTTACGATTACGAACGTGATCCGAAATTTTCCATTGAAAGCGATTCCTTTTTTTCATTGGTTCATACCGCTATAAATGAGATCAAAACACTCCATCTATTATATGGAGATTCTCCCCTATGCGAACGGATGAAACATGATGAGAACTATATTCTCAGCACCCTCCACAGTTATCTCGAAAAGCTCTCTTTAGATGCACCAATCACCGCATTCAACCGCGAGCGCCATTGGCCGGATGCTCTGTTAAGCGAAAGCGAAACAAATGCTCTCACCCTCTTCTTATTCGAAGAGCTCTATAAAGAGTATGAGCTCATCATGATCTATTTTTACCGGCAGATTCGTGCTACGACACCCGCTCAAGTGATCTATTTTCAAGATTTAATCGATGAGTCCCATTTTCATCTGAAATCCTTTGGGGAGATGATGGCAAAAATGGGGATTTTAGCTCTACCAAGAGCACTCCATCCGCGCACCTATATCTTTGAAGATATGGAAAAATTTCTCCGTGATGGGATAGTTGAAGAGGAAAATGCAAAAGAGGAGTGCCGTAAACTCTCCTCATCCATCCGCGATGAAAAACTCTCCAGCTTTTTTGAGTTTATCAACTTTCAAGAGAGTTACCACATCGAGATTATGAAAAAATTATTAGGGGGAAAGCATGATTGAGCAAGGAAATATTTTTATTTTATTGGGCGTTATCGCCGTATTTGCATTTGTTCTTACCCGCAAAAAAGGATAGCGTCAAAATATTTCTGTAAATTCATCATCAGCCCCTTCGTTATGTTCCAAATTTTCCCACGAGACGTATTTTCGATCCAACCACTTGGCTTAAGTGCCCAAGCTGCTGAGCAAACAGTAACGTATTTTGACGGAGAGAG
>NZ_JAEMQA010000054.1:22811-41241 GCF_022759005.1 Sulfuricurvum sp.
TTGGCTTAAGTGCCCAAGCTGCTGAGCAAACAGTAACGTATTTTGACGGAGAGAGGAATCACCCTTTAAAATATGTTTCCGCTAAACCTTTTAATCTACGATAGATTTTCTCAAAATCGGTCGAATATACCCGATTTTCACCAATCGCCGTAATAAAATTCGTATCTCTCTCCCAGCGTGGAACCAAATGCAGATGGATATGCTCCGCAATTCCTGCACCACCCGCTTTGCCCAGATTCATCCCGATATTGACGCCGTGCGCACCAAAGCTCTCTTTGAGCATTCTTACACCCCGTTGCGCCAAAGCGCTCATGTGAAGCCATACGTTCGGATCAAGCGCTTCAAGTGCATCGGTATGATGGTGAGGGATTATCATAAAATGTCCCGGTGTATAGGGATAGCGGTTCATCACAATAAAACAGTGCTCATCACGGTATAGGACATGGAGGCTCTCATCATCACTCTCGTGGGTGCTGATGTGACAAAACACGCACCCATCGATCTTTTCACCCGTTACGTACTCATCGCGCCACGGGGCATAAAGGATATTTTCCATTAGCTTCTCCAATCTGCCTCGAATGAGGCAAGCTTTAGTGCCATAGCGGCTAGCGTAGATAAAGGGATTTTATTCCTTTATCGTTCTAAATAAAGTTGGGCGCGTCATTCGCAAAAAGGATGATGTCACCCGCTTTTGTGACTTCTCCCAATGTTTTCACCATCTGCGACTTATCCGCCAACATGATTTTCTGAGGAACTTTTAACTCCTTATCGAACTGCGTTGCATTGAGTGACCCAGTGATAATCGCAATATCAAAAACACCGTTGATGGCGCGGATCAATTCGCTATTTAGCTCTTCGGTACTCTCCACCAATCCCGGTGTTACGATCACTTTGCGACCGCTATGGAGGGAACATAAACGCACCCCCTCCAGCATTCCGTCAATATTGCCGTTGTACCCATCATCAAGGATGATTTTGCCCCCGGCATCGATTCTCTCCAGTCGGTGTTCGACACTCTTGAGGTTTTCAACAGCCTTGACAATTTCATCGCTACTCATCCCCATCTCGGAAGCGATCAAAATCGCCGCATTGATGTTAATGGCTTGAAATCCGCCGAGTACGTTGGTGTGGAAATGTCTCTCTTCACCGTTGACGCTGAGATCAAAATCGATCCCCTCCAATGTTGCTTGCAGATTATGAACATCTTCGCCGAAAAAGGTCACTTTTTCATGCGGTTCATTCGTGACCGAAGTGTGGATAAACGCCCGTTTAAGACGGTCTGAGTGGATGATTTCGAGTTTGGTACGCTGAATACGCTCTAACGTTTTAAAATATTCCAAATGCTGCGGTCCCACTTTTCCGACTACCACGATTTGCGGATGAAGCAGTTGAGCAATGGCGTAAATATCCCCCACTTCCCGCGCACCAGCTTCACAGATATAGACTTGGGTATCGGAAGGGAGCGATTCGTTAACGTCGCGGATGATACCTCCGAGCGTATTGACGCTTCGCGGTGTGGCGTAAACGTTATATTTTTGACCCAATACCTGTGCAATGAAATTTTTCATCGATGTTTTACCGTAGCTTCCGGTGACACAGATAATCGTCAAATCAGACATCGATGCCACTTTGCGCTTTGCTTCGCGCTTATAGGCAAAAAACAAAAATTTCTCAATGCCCCATGAACCGAGATACGTTGCAACGATCGGAAAAAGGACACTATAAGGACCGGTAAACCCTTTTAAACTCAAAAGAGTATTGATAAATACCGTGATCGAAAACAAAAGGATCAAGAAACGCTTCACTCGCCATGTCAACACCACTTTTTTATCCAATTTACGGTGCCAAATAATCATTGCAGGGAGAAGTGCAATATAAAAATAGATCCAAAAAAATTCAGGAATAGCATAATAGACAAAAAACGGAAGGAGAAAATAGACAAAATGCCACCATGTTTTATGGTGTCGGAGTATCACACGCTCGATTCGATAATCGTACCACTGAAGATTGGTAATCAAATACCATCCCAACGTCATGACGAATAAGAGATTCGTTAAAAAAGCAAAAATTTGCGGATATTCCATACTTCTATTCCTTAATGTTTCAGACTTTCTAATACGGTTTTTTCAATCTCTTTGGCTACGGATGAAGCTTGTTCCAAAAAGAAATAGTGATCCCCGTCAAACTCTACTACTCTGGCTGCACTCATCAATGCGGCGATTTTATGTGCGGTCCAAAGAGGCGTTGCCGTATCCTGAGTGCCGAAACACAAAAGTGCTTTGCCTTTGTAGGCACGGAATTTTTCACTGAAATCCTCATTGACCACACTTTTAAAGGTCTCATACATCGGCTGAGAGAGCCCTTGCGCGTCAGGTGCGACGAAAAATCGTCGAAGCTGCGTCAAACCGGTCCATTTCAAGACTTTGAATAAAGCGATTTTAGCACGAATTTTGAACGGTTTTGGAACCAATATCCCCGCCGAAGCAACCAAAATTAATACATCCGGCTGCAATAATGTTGCCACTTTTCCACCGAATGAGTGCCCCAAAATCACTGTTTTGTCCGCCTCAATCATAGAAAGGAACGATTCTAAAATGGTGGCGTAATCTTCGGTTGTCAACGCCATATTGCAGGTGCTGTTCCCAAATCCAGGCATATCGATATAGATATGACGAAACTGCTGTAAATGAGCACCGAAAGCGTGCTTCATCAAATTTTTATGCGATCCCCATCCGTGCAAAAAAATGAGGTCGATATGCGCAGTGGGATTGATGATCTCGTAACTGATCGAAAAGGTATGCTGTTTATACTGGAGAGACTTGACTGCCACGCTTATTTCCCTTTGGCTTGGGAAATCGAGTGGATATAGTCGTAATTGACACGAATCGCTTTTTTATCCGGCAATGAACCCAAAAGTTTTTGGACCCCTCCGCTAAAGTCTTCGAACAGATAATTCGCCATTGATCCGGGGATCGGATTGATCTCATTGAGATACACTTCTCCCTCAATTTCGAAGAAATCACAGCGGATAAGCGCACCCTCAAACAACGGCAAATAGATTTTGGCAAACGATTCCCGCAACTGTGTAACCAGTGCATCGCTTACCGCCGCGTGTTCAACGCTCCCTGAACGGGAAAAATCGAGGTATTTTTTCTCGAAATCGAGAAAATCGGCTTTTTGAGGCTCTTCGACGATTGAGTAGGTGATCTCGCCGCGTGCACTGAATCCGGCTAAATTATACTCTTTAACCCCGTTGATAAACGGTTCGATCAACACAACGCTATCAAACTCAAATGCCACGTCCAACGCATAATCAAGTTCGCTAGCCTCACGAACGATACTCACCCCGATTGAGCTTCCCAAACGGGCCGGTTTGACGATAAAAGGGTATGCTGTAGCGACAACACGTTTATCCTCTTTGTGCAAGATCTCATATGGGAGGGTTTTGACTCCGAGCGATGCCGCAAGCCATTTGGTATAGTGTTTATCAAAACTGAGCATCGATGCCTCTTTGCGAGGTCCGATGAACGGAATATGGAAAAAATCCATCAATGACGCGATAGAACCGTCCTCACCGTCACCGCCGTGGATGAGATTGAGAATCGGCATCTCAAGTTTCTTTGACCCGAAAAAACCGCGTTGTTCAAATCCGCCATTGGTGATGAACAATTCACCCATTTTTTTATGTTCGCCGCGAGAAAACGTGATCGCTTTCATTTTCGCACCGTCAATGAGATAAAATTTATGATCTTGATCGCAAAAAATAAAACTCAAATCAAATTTTGATTCCAACTTCCCTTTGACGGTAATTGCACTGACAATACTGATTTCATGTTCGTAACTGGCTCCGCCGAATAAAATGGCTAATTTCAATGGGTATCCTTTTAGAGTTTTTGTAATTGTTTTAACGCCTCTTTGACAAGCGTCGGTGTGTCGGTTGCACTCGAAGCACTGAGTGCTTTGGCAATCTGCTCTTTTTTAAATCCGAGCGATTCGAGTGCCATCATCGCTTCAGTCGTTGCGGAATTGAACGACGGTGCACTATTGAGCAAGACGGCATCAAAACCGGCCAATTCCACCATAATCCGTGCGGCACTTTTCGGTCCGATTCCCGGAACTTTTTTCAACGCATTGACATCTTTAGATGAAATAATACCCGCAAACTGCTCCGGCGTAAAGGTCGAGCAGATAGCAAGCGCTGCTTTTGGACCGATTCCGTTAATTTTAAGCATCCCCTCAAAAAGGATTTTTTCACTTTTTTGGGCAAATCCGTAGAGTTGTTGAGCATCTTCCCGAATCACATGATGAATATGCAGGCGCATCTTATCTGAACCGATCGAACTGTAGGTATGCAAAGAAACAAACACTTCGTAAATAACACTATTGACATTCATATGAACCGATGTCGGTTCTTTGTACTCTATAATTCCCTCTAATCCGATGATCATTGCGTCATAACCTTAATGGAAAATTTTCCGTCTGCATCTTCGTATAAACCTAAAATTTTCTCTTCCGAATCCTCGATAGGAACATAAAGAATTTCCGTCGGAGGATCAATTAGTTTGAAAATGATCTCATTATGATTATGCCATCGATCGTGATTGATGATCCGAGCGTCAAAAATTTCGGCTTGCAGCGACGTATGACGCTCAGTCAACCAGGCATATTGATCTTCTTTTGTTTGCAATTCATTGCGCAGAGAATCCAATTTCTCTTTGAAAAGCTGATGCTGATGATATTTTTCGACGAATGCGACGGGTAATTTTATCCCATTGGCCTTATAATAGGCAAGTTTACGTTTTAAATCATCAATAACAGGGGCGTTTTCACGCCATGTTTGCTCATATCCGTCCAGCTCTTTTTTGATGGAACGGATCGCATTTTTAATTTGGGTAATCTGTTCGGCATGCTCGTGCAAATTATCAGCCGATTCGGTAATCATCGGATCAATTTTGAGCTGATTTTCCCCACCTTGAATTTTTTTAATCTCAATCAGATGCGAAGCGGTTAATTTCACATGGGAACCTAATAACTCGACGATGATCTCACGCGCCCGTACTTTTCCCCCTGTGGCTTGCGATATTGTTACCCGATCGGCTTCTACGGTACCATGTTCAAGTCGTGCGATATGAACCTCTTTGCCATACGCCGTCCCTTTGTGCACATTAATTGTCAATTCATCGGCACGAATGATTGCACTTTGGTGAACTTGACCGTCAACCGTCGCTTTTTTAGCGGTGACTTTGGCATCAGGGCCGATGTTTCCCTCAACCGTTATCGTTTTAACCTTTACCTCCATCCCTTGACCGATGGCATCTCTCATCGAGTCCTTCTGTTTAACATTGATAGAGACATCCGCATCGAGTTCGGTATCAATAGAGCCCGTCGTTTTAAAGCTGATTTCACTCACTTCCACTTCACTATTGATGTTGTACATTCCCCCCTCTAGAGTGACATATCCTCCCACTGCCGCTCGATATTCGATACTGGTCGGAGTATTCAAAACGGTAATTTTTTCTCCCGTTGTAAAGGTAGGTTCAAATTTAATAATGGGTTCTTTGGGCATAATAAATTCACCCCGACAATTACGACCGCTTTCCCCTTTTCTGGGCTTAATGTATTCAATCAGCAGTTCATCTTTTACCGCACTCATCAAATAACCCCGTTTGGCGTAATCGATTCTCCCTTGCTGATCCATATTCTGTCGTTTGGTTTCATAATGGAGAATCAATTTATCGTTCACGGTTTCGACAGGCTCCACACCTTGAGCAATGAGATAACGTTCTTGTGTCTCAAAACGATAAACTCCTTGAACGTGAATTTTGGCGAAAAGTTCAGTAAGATTCGAGAGCATCATTGAATCAAAAATACCGATCATAATATTTGCACGCAACATTTTTTTCTTGATTGCGTCCATAAAATCGTCTTGAAAATTTGGGTAATAGTGGGCGATGCTTCCAGTTTTTATGGTCAAATAAATTTTGGACAACGAGGTATTCCCACCGATCGACATGTCGATCGAATCAATATTATGCTTCTCCGTTATCGAAAATATTTCGATCTCATACACTTGCTTGAGTTCGAATTTCGGATTGAGAAAATCGTCTTTTTTGAGGTTTGCGATCTCCTCCTCATGCATCTCTACCCAGTCTTCGGCCGCTCCTTCCGCAGCAGCTTTTGTGAAAGTTTCAATTCCGAGAAGATGAAAATCCAAAGAATGGACGGGAACTTTATAATTCGCAGCAATTTGCAACAGCTCTTTTGGAACGTTTGATGTACGGACAATCACCGGAGTGATATGCGTCTCAGTTGCAATATTTTCACCTTCTTTGGCAAACAGCCCCATGGTATGTTCCTTTATAATTGCCCCTATTTTAATGACATATCGGTTAAAATTGCGTAAAATTTATTTTTGGAATTGCAACAGGCTATGTTTAAATCGATATTCTCCAACTCGTTCGGTATCCTCATCTCCCGCGTTACGGGACTAGGGCGTGACATTTTGATGACGTCGGTGTTGGGTGCAAATATGTGGAGCGACATCTTTTTTATGGCGTTCAAATTCCCGAACCTCTTCCGACGCATCTTTGCGGAGGGTTCGTTTACCCAAAGTTTTATGCCCTCGTACATCGCTTCTCACCAAAAGAGTGTCTTTGCCGTCGCGATATTTATCCGTTTTATGATTGTAATCATCGCCTTTTCGCTCATCGTCACCCTCTTCCCTGGATTTTTTACCAAATTGCTCGCATGGGATTGGAATGCCGATCTTATCGCAAAAACTGCTCCGCTCACCACCATCAATTTCTGGTATTTGGATCTCATTTTTATCGTCACTTTTTTAGGGACTCTCCTCCAGCATAAAGAACATTTTTTTACCACCGCATTTTCGACCGTATGGCTCAATGTCGCGATGATCGTCACTCTTATGCTCTTCGCTCACAGCGATCCGAAAACGATCGTTTATGCGCTGAGCTTTTCGATTCTCGTCGGAGGGCTCCTTCAAGTTATCACTCATCTCTATGCGATGCGTCAGCAAGGACTCATGAAACTCCTCATCGGAGGATGGAAATATCGTAAAACCAAAGATGTCAAAGCCGAAGAGTCTAAATTCAGCTCTCTTTTTTTCCCCTCGGTATTAGGCAATTCAACGGCGCAAATAGCCTCCTTCATCGATACCTCTCTCGCCTCGTTTTTGGCGGCGGGATCGGTATCCTATCTCTTTTACGCCAATCGGGTTTTTCAACTCCCCTTTGCCATTATCGCTCTCGCCATCACCACCGCTCTATTTCCCAGTATCGCCAAAGCGATCAAAAACGAAAACCATACCCTCGCCTACCGAAATCTCTATAAATCGTTTTGGTTATTGAGTGCCTTGCTGGGTATATCGGTTTTAGGGGGTGTTTTGCTCGCAGAACCGATTGTCTGGCTCTTGTTTGAGCGAGGAGCATTTAGTATCCAAGACACCCATAATACAGCAAACGTCCTGATGATGTATATGATAGGATTGCTCCCCTTTGGGCTTGCCAAACTTTTTTCTCTCTATCTCTACGCGATGCACAAACATATCAAAGCGGCCAAAATTGCCGCCGTATCTCTCATCATCAATATCATTTTTTCTCTTATCCTGATGAAACCTCTCGGTGCGGCAGGCTTGGCATTGGCGGGAAGTATCGGTGGTGCCGTGCAAATGATCTTGACCATTCGAGAGGTGGGTTGGGGTATCCTCTTCGATCTTCTCAAAACCCGCTATAGCCTCTATTTTATCCTCGGCACGGCAGGATTAGGGGCGATATTTTATACTTTAAATCAATTTTTGATACACTTGATACGATAAAAAGATTGGACATTCATGACACTTTACGACAGCGTTAAAAAAACAAAATTACCATTCCAACCGCTCCAAGAGGGGAAAGTATCCCTTTATGTCTGCGGTCCTACCGTCTATGACGATGCCCATTTGGGACACGCCAAAAGCGCTTTGGTATTCGATCTGTTGCGTCGTGTTCTCGAAGCCAAGGGGTATGACGTCACCTTTGCACGCAACATCACCGATATTGACGATAAAATCATCAACAAAGCGCGTGAGCTTGGGATCAGCACGAGTGAAATCGCACAGCGCTATACTCTCGCGTATCATCGCGATATGGCTGCTATCGGTGTGCGTCAACCGACGCTGGAACCCAAAGCGACCGAATCGATCGAACCGATGTGCGAAATGATTCAAAACCTCATCGACAAAAAACACGCCTACGTTATCAGCAACGGCGACATCTATTTCGATACCTCCAGCGACAAAAACTATCTCAGCCTCTCCAATCGCCAAAGCTCTGAGAACGTCAGCCGCGTTGAGAGAGTCTCCGAAAAAAGAAGCGATGCCGATTTCGCCCTCTGGAAAGCGGTTCATGATGAGGGGGTTGCATTTGATTCACCGTTCGGGCGGGGACGTCCGGGGTGGCATTTGGAGTGTTCGGCGATGATCGAGCGCTTTGTAAGCCCTCACGTCGGTGAGTATGCTATCGACATCCACGGCGGCGGAGCCGACCTCCTTTTCCCTCACCACGAAAACGAAGCGGCGCAAACCCGATGTGCGACCAATCATGAATTGGCCAAATACTGGATGCACAACGGATTCGTCACGATCGACGGCGAAAAAATGTCCAAAAGCCTCGGTAACAGCTTTTTCCTCAAAGACGCCCTCAAAGCCTACGATGGCGAAGTGCTCCGTTTTTATCTCCTGAGTACCCACTATCGGGGCGATTTTAACTTTAACGAAGAGGATCTCATCGCTTCTAAACGCCGCCTTGATCGCCTCTACCGCCTCAAAAAGCGGCTCTTTGGCCTCACTGCCGAAATGATCGAAACCGAGTTTAAAAGTAATCTTCTCGAAGCACTGGAGGATGATCTAAACGTCTCACGTGCGTATGCACTCATCGATGAGCTGATCAGCACCGCCAATGAAGCACTTGACCAAAACCCAAAAGACAAAGTCTATCGTCAAATCCTCCTCTCATCACTATCTGCCATTGAGCGCATTTTAGGATTCGGGGGACAAAATCCTTTTGAGTATTTCCAATTCGGGTTGGACGAAACAACAAAAACGAAAATCGATGAGCTGATCACTCAACGAACCGAAGCCAAAAAAGCGAAAGATTTTGCGACTTCCGATGCGATTCGTGATGAACTCACCGCAATGGGAATCGCCATTATGGATACTGCAAACGGAACCTTTTGGGAGATGCGTGAATGAGAGAGAGTTATAAACGCTTCTGGCCTTATATCCGAGAATATAAATTTCAGTTTTTTATGGTCTTAATCGGGATCATTTTTACCGTCAGTGCAACTGCGGCGACTGCACATATCATGAAGCCTCTCATGGATAATATGTTTATCAAAAAAGAGGCCAGAATGCTCTATATCATTCCGCTTCTTTTGATCGGAATTTATATCATCAAATCGGCAGGACGTTATATTCAAGCCGTTTTTAATACCTATATCGGTCTTCATATCGTTTCAAAAATCAGAGAAGAGCTGCTCACCAAAATGGTCTATATGGACATGCAGTTTCTTTATGCAAACCGCAGCGGTGAACTCATCTCTCGAATTACCAACGATATCAACAGAATTCAATATTTTGTTTCATCCATGATGCCCGAATTGGTACGTGAAAGCCTCACCGTCATCTCGCTTATCGGATACGTCATTTATCTCAATGCCACTCTAGCGTTTTGGGCATTAGTCGTTATGCCGATAGTAATTTTCCCTTTGATTCAAATCACCAAACGGCTCAAGCGCCTAGCACACCGTTCACAAGAAAAAAATGCCGATATCGTTACGCGGTTAACCGAAGTTTTCAACAATTCTGAAATTATTAAATCAAACGCAACCGAAGAATACGAAATGGATCGTTTTCACCTTGAAAACGATCAGTTTTTCAAACTCAACATGAAATCAGCCTATACCAGTGAGTTGGTCTCACCGATGATGGAAATTATCGCGGCAATCGGGCTGGCAGCTGTTATCTTTATAGGTGGGAATCAGGTTTACAATGGTGTGATGAGCATCGGTGAATTCACCGCTTTTTTGACGGCAATCGGTCTCGTATTTCAACCGCTTAAAGGGGTTAGTAATATTTTAGGCAGGATACAAGATGCCCAAGCCGCAAGCGAACGGGTATTCCAGATTTTTGATATGGAAAACAAAATAGCGGATGGAAAGTTAATCTTAAACGACACCGTAAAACAGATCCAATTTGATCAGGTAACGCTCAAATTTGAAGATAAAACGGCCTTAGACACTATCAATATGACGATTCAAGCCGGGGAGACAATCGCATTGGTTGGACAAAGCGGAGGGGGGAAAAGTTCTTTTGTTAATCTTCTTCTCCGTTTTTACGATCCGATCTCCGGTACTATTTCCATTAACGGACATAGTCTAAAAGAGTATACACAGCAATCCCTCCGTTCGCAAATCGCTTTCGTCTCTCAGCGGGTCTATATTTTCCAAGACACGCTAGCCTCAAATGTAGCATACGGCGAAACTGTCGATGAAGCGCGTGTTATTGAAGCACTTAAAATGGCGGATGCCCTGGAGTTTGCCCAATCACTTCCTGATGGTATTCATACAGTAATGCAGGAATTCGGTGCCAACCTCTCAGGCGGGCAGAGACAGCGGATCGCCATTGCCAGAGCCATTTATAAGCATGCATCACTTCTCATTTTGGATGAAGCGACCAGTGCGCTTGACAATGAAACCGAACGGAAAATCCAAAATACCCTCAACGAATATGCAAAAGACAAAATTACGATCCTAATCGCCCACCGCCTCAGCACGGTACAAGATGCTGATCGAATATTTGTATTCAAAGCAGGGAAAATCGTAGCGGAAGGGAGCCATCAAAAACTTTTGAGCTCTTCTGAAGAATATCAGCGTCTTAGTCAAACACTAACGGAAAATTAAAGGAGATATTGATGGGGATACCATTACACTCACAAATCAGAAAAAAGATCAAAAACGGCTTTAATGCACTATTATTATTTTTTTTCCCGACTCGCGCCAAACATGAAATAATCCCCTCTGAAAATATCCGCCGTATTTTAGTCATCCGGATCAATTACCGTATCGGAAATATCCTTTTTACGACTCCGCTCCTCCGTGCACTCGAGCAACGCTTCCCCGAGGCATCGATGGATATCCTCATCGGAGCACGTTACCCCTCTTCATTATTAAAAGGGTTTTCAACCGTCCAAAATGTATTTGATTTCCCCCGTCGTCTGCTCAAAAATCCAATCCATCTGTTCCGCTATATCCGTCAGCTCCGTAAACCCTATTACGATCTTGTGATCAATCTAAATGCCGGATCGGCGAGCGATAGAGGGGCAACATTTTTAGCGCGCGGAACCTACAAACTGGGATTTAATACACAGGGAGACTGGTCTCCCTCAACCCATGTCGTCAATTCTCCAAACGGATTAGTACATGAAGCCCTAAAGCCACTTGATCTGATGAAAGCTTTTGGAAATTTACCGACCGAATTTCCTCAAAAAATGGATATCTCTCTTAGTGAACAAGAAAAAGCTGTCGGGCTAGAAGAACTTAAAAAACGTCTAACCGAACAAGGGTATATATGGGGAAGCAAATCAAAAGTTATCGGTATGTTTCGCGATGCTAGATTTGAGAAAAAGATCTCTAATGAGTGGTGGCACGAGTGGTATACTCAGATGAAACAGCTTAATCCAAATGCCGTGTTTGTCGATATCCTCTCCCCCGATGTCCCTAAAAAACTCACAGAAGAGCTCTATTCACTTTTGGAGTCTAATTTGCGAAACCTAGGAGCTATACTCTCCCAAATGGATGCATTTATCTGTGGTGATACGGGACCTATGCATCTTGCCAGTGCTTCGGGAGTCCCCACTATTGCCCTCTTTAAAGCCACAGCTCCAACCCTTTACGGCACATTAGGGGACAATGATTATTCTCTGACATTAAGCGGTACAACTCCCCAATTCATCGCATCAGAAGTCACCGAACATATTGCAACTCTTCCACTAAAGGGTTAATTAACAAACCATTCAACCTTTTTTGAGTATAATCGCTCCAACTTTATGCTCTTGTGAGGCGGGTCAGCATGTTTGATTATGAATCTTTGAAACCTTGGCTTTTTAAACTCCAGCCTGAAAATGCCCATACTCTTGCAGCTGGGCTTTTACGTGGAGCAAGCTTTTGCCCGCCGCTTGCCAACAGCTGGATGGCCAAACATTTCGTAAGTCACCCGTCCCTCTCCCAAGAGTTGTTCGGACGAACATTTCTCAATCCGGTCGGTCTTGCGGCAGGATTTGATAAAAATGCCACGATGTTTCACGGCGTGATGGCGATGGGATTCGGTTTCAGCGAAATCGGTACCCTCACCCCGAAACCCCAAGAGGGAAATCCCCGCCCCCGTTTGTGGAGACATATCGAAGAAGAATCGCTCCAAAACGCGATGGGATTTAACAACGACGGATTGTTCCGCATCTCTCACCGTCTCAAAAATATCTATCCCTTTAGCACCCCAATCGGTGTTAACATCGGAAAAAACAAAATCACCCCCGAAGATCGTGCAATCAAAGACTACACAACATTGATCAAAGCACTTCACGAGTATGCCGACTACATGGTCATCAATATCTCTTCCCCGAATACTCCGGGATTGCGTGATCTCCAAAACGAAGCGTTTATTACCCAGCTCTTTGCCGAAGCCAAAGCGATTACCTCAAAACCGATCTTACTTAAAATTGCCCCCGATATGTCCGAAGATCAAGCCGTAGCCCTCTGTGCCCACGCCGTAGAGAGTGGAGCGGACGGTATTATCGCAACCAATACAACCGTCGATTACTCCCTCGTCAGTGAGCCTGAAGAGATGGGCGGTTTGAGCGGCGAAGTGTTGCGGGAACGCAGTTTTTACATTTTCGATGCGATCGCCCGTGAACTGTTCGGAAAAACTACCCTCATCAGTGTCGGCGGCATTAACTCTCCGGAAGAGGCATATCGCCGCATCCGAGCGGGTGCATCACTCATTCAACTCTATACCTCGTTGATTTTCAAAGGTCCTGAAGTGGTCGAAGAGATCAACAGCGGCCTGATCGATCTTTTGGCTTCGGACGGATTTAATTCGATCACCGAAGCGATCGGCGCAGATCGGCAATGAAACTTTTTATTGCCACTATTTTGAGTTTAGGAACCCTTATGGCCTCATCATTGCCTCACTTTGAAACAAAAACGCTGACGAATGGCTTACAAGTCGTGGCTATCCCTATGGATAACGGTTCGCGCGTCATTTCAACCGATATCTTTTACCAAGTCGGCAGCCGAAATGAAGTAATGGGAAAAAGCGGAATTGCCCATATGCTGGAGCATATGAACTTCAAATCGACGAAAAACCTCAAAGCGGGCGAATTTGACGAAGAGGTAAAAAGCGTCGGAGGGATGAACAACGCATCGACGGGATTTGATTTCACCCACTACTACATCAAATCAAGTTCGGAAAATCTTGGCAAATCGCTCTCGTTGTTTGCGGAGTTGATGCAAAATCTCAACCTCAAAGACGAAGAGTTCCAACCAGAACGCAATGTCGTTGCCGAAGAGCGCCGATGGAGAACCGACAATAATCCGATGGGCTACCTCTATTTTCGTCTTTTCAACAGTGCATACGTATATCATCCTTACCACTGGACACCGATCGGATTTATGAACGATATTCAAACATGGACACTGGAAGATATTAAGACCTTTCATCAAACTTATTATCAGCCGAAAAATGCGATTTTGGTCGTAACGGGTGACGTCAAACCCGCTAATGTGTTTGAAGAGGCGCAAAAACACTTCGGTAACGTCGCTAATACCCTCGATATTCCGACGAAAAAAGTGATCGAGCCCGAACAAGACGGCGCACGTCGCGTCGAAGTGAACAAAGAGAGCGAAGTAGAGATGCTCGCAATGAGTTTCCCAATCCCGAATTTTCAGCACGAAGATCAGCCGAAACTCTCGGCGCTCAGCGAATTGCTCAGTTCGGGCAAAAGTTCGCGATTGAACCGTATTTTGGTCGACGAAAAACGGCTCGTCAACCAAATCTATGCATACAACATGGAAAACATCGATCCGGGTGTTTTCCTCTTTCTAGCCGTCTGCAACAACGGTGTCAAAGCTGAAACGGTTGAAAATGAGATTTGGAATGTTATACACAACCTTCAAGACAAACCGGTTGAAAAAGCCGAAGTGGATAAGATCAAAATCAATACCAAAGCCGATTTCATCTACTCGCTGGAAAGTTCCACATCGGTTGCGGAGCTTTTCGGAAGCTATCTTGCTCGGGGTGATATTGCACCGCTGATGAATTATGAAGCCTCTATCGAAGCATTAACCCCATCCGATATTCAAAAGGTAGCCAAAACCTATTTGGTTCCCGAAAAATCAACTACGCTAATCCTACGAAAAGGTAAAAAATGAATCTTGTCACCGGTTCAACAACCGCCCTTATAACCCCGTTCAAAAACGGAAAATTGGATGAACAAAAATACGCCGAACTGATCCAACGACAAATCAATAACGGGATTGATGCCATCTGTCCGGTAGGGACAACGGGAGAGAGTGCAACCCTCAGCTATGACGAAGATCGCATCTGTATGGAGATTGCCGTTGCCGTGTGCAAAGGAACCTCTACCAAAGTTCTGGCAGGTGCGGGGAGCAACTCTACCGCTGAAGCGATCGAAGCGGCTAAAACGGCTCAAAAATGCGGCGTTGATGCGATTTTCTCGGTAGCACCGTATTACAACAAACCCTCCCAAGAGGGTCTCTATCAGCATTATAAAGCGATCGCCGAGTCGGTTCCGGAACTTCCGGTAATGCTCTACAACGTGCCGGGACGGACTATGGTGGACATCAGTGCCGATACCGTTATCCGTCTTTTTGATGATCTCCCCAACATCTACGGAATCAAAGAGGCAACGGGGAGTATCGAACGCACCATCGAACTCCTCTCACGCAGACCGGAACTCAAAGTATTGTGCGGAGATGACGCGATTGATTACGCGATTCTCGCGTGCGGCGGTGCGGGTATCACATCCGTTACCTCAAACCTCCTCCCCGATCTTAAAAGCCAACTGGTAGCCAAAGCGCTGAGCGGCGATATGAGCGGGGCAAAAGTGTTGAACGATCAACTCTTCCCAATTAACAAAGCCCTTTTCTTGGAATCGAATCCGGTGATGATCAAAGCGGCTATGTACATCGCGGGGTTACTGGATACCCTCGAGTATCGCCTTCCGCTTGTTGCACCAAGCACTGAGAATATGAAAAAACTCGAATCTGTACTCAAAAATTACACTGTAGTAGGAGCATAAATGGACACAATGAAAGGTAAAACACTCGTCATTACCGGAGCAACAAAAGGGATCGGTCAAGCGATTGCCGAAAAATTTGCCCAAAACGGTGTCAATGTCGCGTTCACTTACAATTCAAATGCAGAGTCGGCTGCAAAATTGGCTCAAGAGTGGGAAAGCAAATACGGGATCAAAGCGCGTGCTTATCCGCTCAATATCTTGGAACCCGATGAGTTTAAACCTCTTTTTGAAGCAATTGATGCCGATTTTGACCGCGTCGACTTTTTTGTCAGTAATGCAATGATCTACGGCCGTAGTGTTGTCGGCGGATACGGTAAATTTATGCGTTTGAAACCCAAAGGACTCAATAACATCTATACCGCGACCGTCAATGCGTTCGTCGTCGGAACCCAAGAAGCGGCAAAACGGATGGAAAAAGTGGGTGGTGGTGCCGTCGTTACGATGTCCAGTACCGGAAACCTCGTCTATATCGAAAACTATGCGGGGCACGGGACCAATAAAGCGGCGGTTGAGTCGATGATGCGCTATGCAGCGGTAGAACTCGGAGAGATGAATATCCGTGTTAATGCCGTATCTGGCGGTCCGATCGATACCGACGCCCTCAAAGCGTTTACCAATTATGAAGAGGTGAAAGCCGAAACGGTAAAACGTTCTGCCCTTAACCGCATGGGTGCTCCGGAAGATATTGCCGGTGCGGCTTATTTTCTCTGCACTCCAGAGGCATCATGGATTACCGGTCAAACCCTGATTGTTGACGGCGGGACTACGTTTAATTAATGTTCAATATCCCAAATATCTTAGCATTGATCCGCCTTCTCATCGCTCCGGTGATGTTTTGGATCATCCTCAATCCACAGCTCTTTACCGAAGCGGGCTGGCACGTAAGCTGGAGTTACTATTTTGCTGCACTCCTTTTCGTCATCGCCAGTGCTACCGACTTTTTTGACGGATACGTTGCTCGTGAACTGGGTCAAATCACTATCGTCGGCAAAATCCTCGATCCTTTAGCCGATAAAATGCTCACCCTCGCCGCCTTTTTGGGTCTCATGATGAGCGGTGCCGCATCGGCGTGGGCAATTTATATCATTATCGTCCGTGAGCTCTTTATCACCGGACTTCGTACCCTCTCTGTCTCTGAGGGGATCGACGTAAGCGCATCTATGACGGGAAAAGTGAAAACCGTCATGCAGATGATCGCTATCGGCTTTTTATTGATGCACTGGCCTCTCGGTGAAGCCCTTCTCTGGGTCGCTGTCGCTCTCACTGTTTATTCGGGTGTTGAATACCTGATCGGATTTAGCAAAGCCTACAAAGGGAAGCTCTAAATGTCCTGGATTGCAGCCCTCCTCGTCCTCTCGGCAATGATTTTCTTTCATGAGTTAGGACATTACAGTGCCGCACGCTTTTTCGGTATCTACGTCGAAGTGTTCAGTATCGGTTTCGGAAAAAAACTCGCCTCTTTTCGTTGGCTGAACACCCAATGGCAAATTTCTGCGATACCGTTAGGCGGTTACGTCAAAATGAAAGGACAGGACGATCTTGATCCGACTGCCATCAGCACTGACAACGACAGCTATAACAGCAAAAAGCCTTGGCAACGCATTATCATTCTCCTTGCTGGGCCGCTGGCAAACTTTGCCCTTGCGTGGGTATTTTTTTATGCCATAGCCCTCGGCGGGCCTCAAACACTCTCACCGATCATCGGGAATGTCCTCAAAGGATCGCCAGCCCAGCAAGCTGGTCTTCAAAAAGGGGACATTGTCCATGCTATCAACGGTGAACGTATCCAAGAGTGGAATGAACTCTCCGAGAGGATCAAATCCTCAATTCAACCCGTTACGCTTGAGATCGAACGTAATCACCAAGCTCTCTCAATTACCGTTACCCCAAAAGTGACACAAACCCAAAATATTTTTAAAGAGACGATCTCCCGTCCTATGGTAGGAATTGCCCCATCAGGCGATGTGCACACATTAAAACTCTCAGGAATCGGTGCACTCTCCTATGCAACACGAGAGACGTATACCTCTTCATTACTCATTTTTCAAAGCGTTCAAAAACTGATCACCGGTGTCGTTCCTGCCAAAGAGGTTGGAGGAGTTGTGAGTATTGCCAAAATCACTGCGGATGCCGCCGAATACGGCTGGATGAGTCTCCTCTTCTTCTCGGCGTTGATTTCAGTCAATTTGGGTGTTTTGAATCTTCTCCCTATCCCGGCACTTGACGGCGGACATGTAATGTTCAATCTCTATGAAATGATCCGGCGCAAAGCACCCAGCGAAGCAGTCATCACACAACTTACCATAGGAGGGTGGATTCTTCTGCTTGGACTCATGTCATTAGGACTTTACAACGATATTACGAGGTTAATGCAATGACACAACTGGAATACAAACGCCATTTCGACGCAATCATCGAACGGGTCGAAAAAGCCCGATTACGAGTGAATAACCACCATATTGTCAAAATTGTCGCCGCCAGTAAATACGTCGATGCCGATGCAATTAAAACACTCTACGACATCGGTCAACGGGCATTCGGAGAAAACAAAGTCCAAGATCTTGTTACCAAAAGTCAAAAATTAGAAGAACTCCCTCTCGAATGGCATTTCATCGGAAATCTACAAAAAAACAAAATCAACCATCTCCTCAGTCTCAGTCCCCATCTTGTCCACTCCATCGATTCACTCGAACTCGCCCGCGCATTAAACGAACGGCTTGAACGCAATAACATGAATATAAAAGCTTTGGTTCAAATCAATTCCGCTTATGAAGCGTCAAAAAGCGGATTTCTTCCCGAAGAAGTGATCGACCAATACGCCCAAATTGTAGAGGAGTGTCCGCGATTACAACTGCAAGGGGTGATGTCAATCGGAGCCCATAGCGAAGATATTTCAATTATTACAAAAAGTTTTGAAACGACTCGTCGTATTTTTGAGACATTACCCAATGCCAAAATCTGTTCAATGGGGATGAGCGGGGATTTTGAACTGGCTATCGAATGCGGTTCCACAATGATACGATTGGGATCAATTCTCTTCCCAAAATAATCTGAAATCA
>NZ_JAEMQA010000084.1 GCF_022759005.1 Sulfuricurvum sp.
AATGGACGATTCTCCATTTACGACCTCCTTAAAGATTCAAAGCATAAGAGCCTATTAGGGCACCTCTGACTTCGCAAAAATTGTGAAATCAAAGATGCCCTTAACACTTTTGTAACAAAAGTAGGCTATTAGACACTCTAATGATAGCAATCGGAGTATTTAAGGAATCTTAAATTATTAAATGTTTTTAGCTATATTGAAACTCAACGATTAATTTAAGTTTATTTACAGGATCTAGGGAAGAAAAGTAACACTTTTGTACTTTAAGAGAGAATTTAAACGGCTTTGGTCATCCAAAGCCGTTTTATTGACGTTGTAGAAGTTGAAGAAATTCACCGAAAATATATCGGCTCTCTTTTGGTCCCGGACTCGATTCAGGATGGTGTTGCACCGAAAAAACATGGCCGCTATTGTAGCGTAACCCTTCAATGGTGTTATCAAACAGATTCACATGCGTCACTTCAGCGATTTCGCGCACTGTTTCAGGGACGTTATAGTTATGATTTTGTGCAGTAATCTCTACCATCCCCGTTTTAACGTTTTTCACGGGATGATTTCCGCCGTGATGCCCGAATTTGAGTTTGTGGGTATCGTAACCGTGCGCGATGCTAAGGAGCTGATGCCCTAAGCAAATTCCAAATAAAGGTATTTTACGTGCAATGAGCTTTTTGATCTCATCTTGTTCTCGTTTTAAGACCAAAGGATCTCCGGGGCCGTTTGAGAGAAAAACACCGTCTATCTCTTTCGCATCATATCGCGCAATCAACGCATCCGCACTAAAGGTATTCGGGAGAACTTCCACTTCTAAGCCCGCTTCGGTGAGTTCGTTAAGGATATTGCGTTTTACCCCGAAATCGATCGCCGCGATACGTGCTTTCGGTGCAGGCGCATCGTTATAGCGGAAGTTGAACGGATCATAAATACCGTTTCGATGAGTATACGCGGTTTTAGTACTTACCTCTTCGATGTAGTTAATCTCTTCGATACGAGGGGAACGCTCCAACATCGCTTTGAGCTCGTCTTTGTCTGACACTTTTGTTGAAGCGATCATCATCATCGCCCCTTCGGTGCGGAGCATTTTTGTAATAAAACGGGTATCGATATCGCAAATACCGATAATTCCATTTTTTTCTAAAAAAGTATGCAATGCCTCTTCAGCACGGAAACTGGAGTACTGAGATTGATATTGACGTACAAGCACCCCTTTGCAGTGAGCTTTGCTGCTCTCCATATCTTCATCATTCACACCGACATTCCCGATCTCCGGCATAGTAAACGTGACAAACTGTCCTGCATACGATGGATCGGTGATAATCTCCTGATATCCGCTCATAGAGGTGTTGAATACGATTTCACCGACCGCTGTCGTATCGGCACCGAAACTTTTGGCACTCAGATAGGTACCGTTTTCGAGATAAATCCATGCGTCGCGTAACATTATGCCATCCCCCGTCGTAGCAATTCATCTTTGTAGAGTTTTTCGTATACGATCTCATATTCGTCTGTTCCAGGGATCAAATTGCGTTTATAGCTTTTGATCTTTTGGAATACGGCAGATTCGATTTCGCTCGTATCGGCAATCGATCCGGTAATCGCATCGTAAATGATATTTTTGATTCGGTTTTCACTCACATCGTAATTGATCAAATCTTCTTCATACAGTTCATTAAGGATTTGGTGGGCAATATCGGAATAGCGATCTTCATACGAGAGGACAACACCGAACTCCGGTGCCAATTTCTTTTTAATCATGAAAAAGAGCTGACGTTCATCGGCAAGATAAAAATCGATTTGATCTTCATTGGCATTAACGATCTCTTTGACTTTTTCTTCGAGTGCCATTTCTCGTTTGATGTTGGCGATTAAGACCTTTTCAGCCTCTTTGGCGGTACTTTCAAGCCCTTTGGTCATCGTGACCAATCCGCTGCGGCTAAGATCGACAGCGATTCGCGTCGCGATATGGGGTACGTGTGTCAGTGAAACCTTCATTGCCAGCCCTGAGTGAAATTTTTTGCATTTTAGCCAAAAATACCTCTCAAATCGCTTAGAGGAAATAGCGAATTATTTAGGAGGTTCCGGTATTTTTCTCAATTTTTCGGTAATTTCAGACCCTTTTTTTGGATCCATCTTCGCCAATATTTGTCCAACAACTTTTGAGTTCAATGTACTCATAATATCTGAAGCATCCGAAGCGGACATCTGAGAAAGGATTTGTGCGGATGCGGCAGGTTTCATTTTGGCAAAGGTTTGAGAAACTTTATCCGCCTTTAACTGCTTGATTTCATCCAGCACTTTTTTATTTTCATCTAACATTTTTTTAATAGAAGCCTCTTTTGCTTTAATCTCACCCAGCTTTTGATCTACTTTTTGATCTTTACCCTGAACCATTGCCTCTTTTTTACGTAATAAATCTTCCGTTGCCCGCTTGAGGGAATCAAGCGATTGTTTTTGTTCATCAATCCGCTCCAACTCAACCAAAAGCTCATTTTTACGGTCTTCAAAAATTTTGGTACACTCAAACGATTTCGTTGCCTGCGCTCCATAGAGTGACGCGAATGTTACGAGTGTTAATAGAGCGATTTTCTTCATAGTTCCTCTTTTTTATAAGCCATGATGCCGATCTCATCGATCATTTTATCTTCTTGGCGTTTGAGATGTTTAAGTTTCATGTTCATCTCTTGTACTTCCAAATATTTGAATTTTTCAAAGTCGATCATCGCCTCTTTGAATCGCTCTCGCATCCGATACTGTTGGTGTTGCGCACTTTGCAGTGTATGCTGATACGTTTCGATGGTTTGATGCTGAGCATGAATCATAGCGGCGGCTTGGGTAAATTCACCGACAGATCCCTGCGTCGGCAAACTCATGCGTGAAAGTTCATCGTAGGCTTGATTGAGTTTGTCGGTTGCAGAGGAAAGAGCATTGTTTGCAGAAATGAGGGCACGCTCAGCGGTGTCGAGAGCCTTTTTCTTTAGTTTTACCAAAGGCTCATAACGCGACTTTGCCATAGCGCCTCCTCAAAATTATAAAATAATCGTGTCGTTTCGATCCGGAGAAGTGGAGATCATGCCGATTTTGGTTTGGGTCAACTCTTCAAGGGCGCGAAGATACTCTTGCGCGGTAACCGGAAGATCTTCAAAACGGCGAACACCCTCTGTTTTATCCCATCCAGGGAAGCTTTTATAGACCGGTTTGACGTTTTCGAGATCAAGCGGCATATAATCAATCACTTCGCCATTCACTTCATATGCGACACACACTTCGATTGTCTCAAACCCGTCTAATACATCCAGTTTCATGATGGATAGATCATCGCATCCGTTCAATCGGCTCGCATAGCGGCATGCTACGGCGTCAAACCATCCGCAACGGCGAGGACGTCCGGTAGAGGTTCCAAACTCATGCCCTATTTTGCGCAATCTCTCACCCACTTCACCGTGATCTTCCGTCGGAAACGGTCCGTTTCCGACACGGGTGCAGTATGCTTTGACAATCCCCGTCACTTTGCCGATGTCTTTGGGATTAACCCCAAGACCGGTACATGCTCCAGCAGAAATGGTCGATGAGCTGGTAACGTAGGGATAGGTACCGTGGTCGATGTCGAGCATCGTCCCCTGTGCACCCTCAAGGAGGATTTTTTTCTCATCATCCATAAGCTTCCATGCCATTTGGGTTGTATTGGCTAAAAACGGTACCAATTTTTCAGCATAGCCGTTCAGCTCCACAACCAAATCCGCACGACTCGGCAAAGCAATCTCCAACGCATCAAAAATCGCTTTATTTTGCTCAAAATACTCCATAATGCGGTTACTCAAAGTTTCAACGTCACGAAGTTCACCGAGACGGAATCCAGCACGAGCGATTTTTTCGCTGTACGCCGGTCCGATACCGCGTCCTGTCGTACCGATCGCTTTTTCACCACGACGTTTCTCTTTTGCTTGATCGATTAAAATATGAAAGCCCAAAATCATGTGTGCCGATTCAGAGACGAACAAACGCCCGAGCAAATTATCAAACTGTTTCATCTCTTTGATCAACGCTTCAGGAGAAACAACGACACCGTTACCGATGATATTGATCGCTTTTGGATTCAAAATTCCTGAGGGGATCAGATGAAGAGCGTGTGTTTTACCGTCTACAACGATAGTATGACCCGCATTGTGTCCCCCCTGATAACGGGCAACACAATCGTAGCGCTGCGCGAGCAAATCGACGATTTTCCCTTTTCCTTCATCTCCCCATTGGATACCGACAATCAAATCTGCTTTCATAAACAATCCTATCTTTTATTGGCGTAATGCGTCAATCAACGCATCGGTGTAAATTGCAAAACCGACCGAAACGGTCTCGTCGCTTTTGTAGCGTCCGCCCATCGCGTACACTTCGTTGCCTTCAATAACGCGGAAAAACAGCTCATCATAATAGAGCATTTTAGCGTAATACAACGGCGCAATGACTATATTGGGATATTCCAACCCAACGCAGAGCTCTTTTATTTTGAGTAATTCCGGTTTTAACGCTTCAGGAACAATCGTAACAACCGCATCAATTTCTTCCGCATGCTGCATATAGACCAAACGGGTCAGCCAGTCGATTTTAAGCGATAAAAACTTCTCAATATTCACATGGCGAAAATCGTCCAAAGTGAGATCCAATATTTCGCTCAAAATGCGAGGGATATTGATGTTCGAGATTTGAAGCAACGGAGCCATTTTTAGCTCATTTAAAATCCGTGTTGCTTGTACGAGCGCTACCGATAAATTCGGCTCATCAATAATTTCGACCCCGATTTGATACTGCTCATCGGCAGGGTAGCGATACACCGGTTGAATATAGAACCATTTTTTATGCTCCGTATTACCGCCAAGCCGTTTATTGAGAATACGAACCACGTCAATCGTCGAATCGGCACGGAGGCTGATCGGGTGGTTTTCGCTGTCATTGACACGGATAAGCTCACGCTGATCACAGACACTCATGTGCTGATGGTACGAAAACAGCGGTGTAATGATCTCTTCAAATCCGGCATCACTTAAAAGCGTGCTGGCTTTTGTTTCAATATTCCGCTTGGTCTTTGCCGTCGCGGCAAAGTAAAGCTTCGAGCCTTCGGGAATTTCGTGTTCAAATACCATGAGATTAGAGTCCGAAATAGGCGGTGTTAAACACACGGTTCGCGGTTCCGTCATACGCTCTGCGTCCCATTTTATCGAGTGCCAATTCTACCGCATTCGCTGCCCAACACGCTTCGTAGGGAGCGATGAGCCCCATGTGGTTGATACGGAAGATCGAATCTTTGATGTGATCTTGCCCACCCGCGACGTTGACATCGAACGCTTTGAGGGTGGAACGGATTTTTTTCGCTTCCGCATCCCCTACCGTCGTCATCGAATCGGCAGGATTGGTCGGATAGATGGAGAGACCGATCGCCTTCATCGCTTCACGGGTCGCACGTGCGCGGCGAGCCGTATCGGCATAAAGCTTATCCAAACCGCCCTCGGCTTTGATACGGTTCAATACCGATTCCAAACCGATGGTAATCGTCGTAGCCGCCGTCCATGCCGTCGTATTTTTGCGTTGGTTTTTGATTTCGGTCGCAAGGTTGAAATAATACCCTTTGCCACTTCCGATCTTTTCAATAGCCGCATTGGAGAGTCCCATAATCGCGAGCCCTGGAGGGAGCATCAACGCTTTTTGGCTCCCTGAAATCAAACAGTCGATATTGCTCACATCGATTTTCTCAACGCCCACCGCCGTGATACCGTCCGCAATCACCATGATGGCTGGGTTGTGCGCTTTGACTGCTGCGGCAATCGCTTCAACGCTGTGGCGCAATCCGCCGGCACTCTCGCAGATTTGGATCGCGATGGCATCGATGTCAGGGTTGGCATTCAACGCTGCTTGAACTTCTTCAACACTCGCCGGGGTATCCCATTCGTGCTTAATCTCAACGTTTGCAATCCCATGAGCAACAGCGATTTTCCCGAAACGCTCACCGAATTTCCCCGAGTTGATCGAAAGCAATTTGGAGTGAGCCAAATTGATCACCGCCCCCTCCATCGCACCGGTTCCGGAGGATGCGAGCATCAGTACCTCATCCATGCCGAGAAGTTCAAAAAGCAATGCGCGTGTTCGCTCAAAAATCGCTTCAAATTCAGGAGTTCGGTGGTGCAGTGTCTCACCGGCCATAGCGATACGTACGGACTCAGGTACCGGAGTTGGTCCAGGGGTAAAAAGTAACATTCAAAAATTCCTTGAGGGAAAGTGTCATAAATCCGCGAATTTTACCCTATGTGAGGTTAGGAGAGGTTTAAGGTTAATAATCATGTGTTAGAATTCCGCTAAAAAGAGATTCTATGACATTATTTGACTCACTGATTTTGGGCGCATTGGAAGGGGTAACCGAATTTTTGCCCATCTCTTCAACCGGACACCTTATCCTCGCATCACAGCTTTTAGGGCTGCAACAGACCGCCACCCATAAAGCGTTCGAAGTCTCTATTCAACTCGGAAGCATCCTCGCCGTCTTATTTTTGTACGCCCAGCGCCTCTTGCAAGATAAAACCCTCTGGTTCAAAATCGCCGTCGCATTTCTCCCAACCGGAGCACTGGGATTTTTGTTCTACAAACACATCAAAGCCCTCTTCGGTGTCGAGACGGTAAGTATTATGCTGATCGCCGGAGGGGTTATTTTTCTCATTATTGAGTATTTTCGTCGAGACAAAGCGATCGATGAGGGGAAAGATCTCAGTGCTCTTACGATCAAAGAGGCGTTTACTATCGGCTTTTTCCAAAGTCTCTCGATGGTTCCAGGGACAAGCCGCTCAGGCGCCACCCTCATCGGCGGATTGTTTATGGGACTCAACCGTAAAAGTGCGGCAGAGTTTTCGTTTCTCCTCGCAATTCCGACCATGTTTATCGCCACCGCCTATGATCTAATCAAACATCGTCATGAACTCGTTGTGGATGATTGGTCGATGCTCATCATTGCGTTTATCACCGCATTTGTGTTTGCATTTGTAACCGTCAAAGCCTTTGTCGGTTTCGTCAGTCGCCACACCTTCGTCCCGTTCGCAATTTACCGCATTATCGTCGGGGTTATTTTCTTTTATTTTGTAGCTACGCTTCCGGCGTGAGAACGTAAAAACTTAATCTGATCGATCAAAATCTTCGCCAACTCGAGCGCTTTGGATCGGTGCGATAGCCCTTTTTTCACATCATTGTCCAACTCTCCGAGCGTAAGCTCAAAACCGCTCGGGAAAAAAATCGGATCGTATCCAAAACCGTTCTCGCCTCGCAACTCCGTGATAACATCCCCGTGCATCCACCCGTGAACACAACTCTCCCCTTCCCGCGAGACAATCGCGATCGCCGCCGTATAGTGGGCGGGTGATGTGGAGAGATTTTGTGTTTTTAGCGCCTCTACCAGTTTGAGCAAATTGTCCCGATCGCTAACCCCTTCACCCGCATAACGGGCACTGTAAATCCCCGGAGCCCCGTCTAACGCGTCAACACTGATTCCGCTATCATCGGCAACCACAATCGCTTCTCTATCCCCCAAAGCATTGTAAACGGCACGCGCTTTGATCAGGGCGTTGGTTTTAAACGACTCACCGTCTTCGATAATCTCGAACCCCTCCATCAAATCGGTATAGGGAAATACCTCCCGATCGTGCAAAAGTTCGATAATCTCCCGAACTTTCCCTTTGTTTGACGTTGCCAAAACGATTTTCATTGCTTTCCTTACAGTAGACTTTAACGTTCAATGTTTACCCGACGTTTCATCTAAGGGTGTAATATAATGTTGAAAATTTTAACGTATCTAAGGTTGCACGGTGTTTAAAACAGTTCTTCCCCTCTCGGCGATTCTTTCGCTTCGATTTTTCGGTCTTTTTCTTGTTCTTCCGGTTCTCTCGGCCTATGCGCTGGGGCTAGAGGGTGCTACACCTCTACTCATCGGTGTCATCGTCGGCGGCTACGCCCTCACACAGGCAATTTTCCAAGTACCGTTTGGGATCATGAGCGACAAAATCGGTCGCAAACCGACACTGCTCCTCGGTCTCGTCATCTTCTTGATCGGTTCAATCATCTGTGCAGTGAGTACCGATATTTATACGTTGATGGCAGGGCGCTTTTTACAGGGTGCCGGAGCGATCGGTGCCGTTATCCCCGCTATGATCAGTGATCTCGTGAATGAAGAAAAACGGGGTCATGCGATGGCACTTATGGGGGGAACGATCGCTATCAGTTTTGCGGCGGCGATGGCTCTGGGACCTGTCCTTGCGGCTGGGTTTGGGTTTTCATCGCTTTTTTGGATCGCGGCTGTTTTGTCGATCCTCTCGATGATCGTCCTTTTCACGAATGTTCCAAACCCTCCGAAAATCCGCCATATCTACCACTCAACCACAACCACCAAAGATATTCTCAAGAATCCGAATTTGCTCAGCATGATCATCACCAACGGGATGCAAAAAGGGCTGATGACCGTTTCGTTTGTCCTCATCCCTATCTTTTTGACCAAACCTGAATACGGCTTTTTATGGGATAAAAAAGATCTTTGGCAAGCATTTATCCCTGCAATGGTGATGGGGCTTTTGGCGATGGGACCCGCTGCCGTTTTCGGAGAAAAGTACAACAAGCCGCGCGAGATTTTCCTCATCTCCATCGTATTGTTCATCGTCGCATTTACCCTTATGGGATTTGCAACCAAAGGGTGGGAGTTCATCGTCGGAGTAGTGAGCTTTTTCATGGCGTTTAATATGATGGAGCCGTTGGTTCAGTCTATGATTTCCAAATACGCCAAAGTACACCAAAAGGGGGCGGCACTCGGTATCGCCAACGGGTTCGCCTATTTCATGACGTTTGTCGGCGGTGCGGCGGCAGGGATCGCACTGCAATACTCAAGTCGTGAAGTGTTCACCATCGCGTTGATCGTTATCAGCACATTATGGCTGTTATGGACACTTAAAATGCAAAATCCGCACCGCTATTCCCACCTCTATATGCCAGTAGATCACGTTGATATGGAGAAATTAAACGCTTTGGAGCATGAGCATATCGCGGAGTGGTTTATCAATGAAACCGAACAGATCGTTGCGGTCAAATACCGCAAAGATATGATCGAAGAAGAGGCGATTAAAGCGAAGATTGCGAAATAATCTTCGTTCGTGGTGAGCTCGTCAAACCATAAACAAAACACCCTTCGACTGGCTCAGGGCGAACGGAGAAGACAGAGATTAAAATTTGATAACGCGAACCAATGTCCCCACTTCCAAATCCCCATCCTCTTCACCGCAGATCATCAATCCCGCATTGCCGAGTAGATTGGTCAAAATCGCAGAGCTTCCCGTCTTTTTCCCCTCAAAATCGACCCAATAGCGCCCCTCTTCAAAGCTCAGATTGCACGCCGTAAATTCGCTTTTGTTGGAACGCTTGGCAAACGGCACTTTGAGCGTCGCTTCAATCACCTCGTAAGGACTTTCTACCCCCAACATCCGTGCGATCAGCGGCGCGGCATAGAGGATAAAAGTGACGGTAGAGGAGTAGGCAAATCCCGGTAGAGAGACGATAAAGCTCTCACCTCGCTGAGCCACCATGACATGCTGCCCCGGTTTGATATTGACCCCTTTGAAGATCACTTCGGCACCGAGTTTCGGGACGATGTGTTTGACGAAATCGTAATCGCCAACACTCACCCCTCCCGTACTCACTACGATGTCACACGAGCTGATCGCCTCTTCGAACCGCTCCATAATCGCCGTTTTGTCATCTCCAACAATCCCCATCTGAACGCTCTCACCGCCGAGTTGATCGACGAGCGCTTGGAGGGTGTAGCTGTTAGAACTTCGGATTTGTCCCTCGTGACGCGCAACCTCTCCAATGTCGAGAATCTCACTCCCCGTTGCGATAATCGCAACACGTGGGCGCTGAGCCACACGAACCATAACTCGGTTGATCCCTGCCAATACACCGATCTGCGCAAATCCGATTTTTGTCCCACGCGGAATCAGGATTTCCCCCTCACGGTAGCTTTCGCCGACCGGACGAACGGCAAAACCGTGCGGAACCGCTTTTTCGATGATGATAGAGGAGCCATCGACACGGACATTTTCAATCGGTATAAGGGTATCAGAACCCTTGGGCATCAAGGAGCCGGTAAAGGTCTTGATACACGCACCGCTCATCACCCCTCCGATTTCATCGGCTCCGGCTGGATTATCCCCGAGGATTTCAAGCGATTCATACACTTCCAAATCACTGTGCAGTATTGCGTACCCGTCCATCGCAGAGGTAGGATGAAGGGGATAGTCGCCATCGGCAATGATGTCTTCGGCTAAAATCCGTCCCAATGCTGAGGTGAGAAAAATACGCTCGCTTCGGACATTGCCGATACTGAGGAGGCTGATCATATTTTGGGAGGTCTCATACGAAATCATCGTTTTCCTCCCAAAATACCCGCTCCCGCAATCGCTGTTGAACGATCCGCAGCATAAAGGCGCGCACCGTTTTTGAGATCGTATTTCCAAATCGGAGCCGAAGCTTTAAAATCTTCGACAAATTTCTCGATCGTCTCCAATGCGACACGACGCTTCGGCGAAAATACCGCTGCAATATAGGAGCTTTCATGCACCAAAACATCCCCTCGACTGTGCGCCATTTTGAGCTTCGCACCAAGAACTTCTGTCTTGGTTTGCCATGCATCAAACCAACTAGAGAGAATCGGCTCATATACATCGAAACTCAATCCCTCAATACCGTCCTCTTCGCGTACCGTACCGATAAAAGGGATATACGCACCGTAGTTGTATTGCGACTCTTCCGCGTACCAGCGGGTAATGATTTCGGGGACGTTCAATGCCCCCTCATAAAGCTCTAACGTACTCATCCGCCGCACACCGGAGGAAGAAGCGATACTTTATCTCCGTCTTTGAGAGGCGTATCGAGAGTCGATACCAACGTATCGTTGACGGCTACCGCGCAGTTTTCGATCCACTGTGCCATTTCGCTATCGTGTTTCAATACTTCAGCAATATCATGCAACGATGCGGCGTCCAATGTGAGCGGAGCCTTTTGGATCGGTCCTAAAAATTCGATTGTCACCATAATAATTTCCGTAGTTAAATTGGATAAATTATAGCGAATGATCAATAACAATCCCTTGTTAGCTATGGGTTAGTATAATACATTCATATTTTAACGCCAAAGGGATACATCCCTTTGGCTACCCTTGCAGCACAAGGCACTAAAGCTTGCCTCTATCAAGGCAGAAGTTTAAAGAGGATTAGGTGTGATTTTCGGAAAAATTGATTTTATAAACCTTTTGCCGTTTCATGTTTTTATTAAACGCTATACGAGGAGCACCCGATTTCACCAAAGCCTCCATTACCATAAAGGGGTCCCCTCGGCGCTCAACCGTGAGTTTGCCATGCGGCGAATCGATGCGGCGTTTATCTCCAGTATCACTGCCAAAAATTGCTACCACTTCGGAGTCGGAATCGTCGCACAGCGCGAAGTGCTGAGCGTCCTTTCACTTCCCAATGCGGACAAAGCGGATGAGGATTCGGCAACCTCCAATCTCTTGGCTCAGATTTTAGACGTTCACGGAGAGGTGCTGATCGGAGACAAAGCGTTACGCTACTACTACAGTGGCGGTGAGCATATCGATTTAGGTGCACTTTGGCATAAACGGACAGGTTTGCCGTTTGTTTTTGCTCTGCTGTGCACCCATCATCACACCGACGACCTTCGCCGACTTAGCCATGCGTTTGTTTCTAAAAAGGTGAAAATTCCCTATTATATACTGATGGAAGCGTCTCGCCGAAGTGGACTTACCCCTGCACAAATTATCCATTATCTAAAATTTATCAGCTACAAAGTTGGGGTGAAAGAAACGAGAGGATATAAACGATTTGTGGGAGAGGCGAAAAGGAGGGGGTTAAATCCCTCTCTTTCAAAGATTAGATATTAGTGATTCAATAGCGCTTCGATACGAGCCAACGTCTCATCAACACCGATAATCGCCATCACCGTATCGAGTCCCGGTCCTGAGAGTTTCCCCATAAGGGCAATACGGAGCGGCTGACCGATTTTCCCGAAACCGATTTCGAGTTTTGCGACCACCTCTTCCATTACATGGTGGTAGTCGCTCGGCAAGTGAAGTTCGGAAGCATTGCGCAACGCTTCGGCAAATGTTTTGAGGATCATCGGGGATTCCTCTTTGTACCCTTTTTTGAGTGCCGCTTCATCAAACATCTCAGGACGTACCAAAATCTCGTTGATCTGAGCGGCCATCTCGACGAGAGTTTTGGAACGCTCTTTGAGAGCATCAAGCAAAATTTCGCGTTTATCGTGGCTGACCAGCATCACCCCATGAAACTCCAACAGTTCGCACAATTTGTCATTCGGGGTATTTTTGATGTAGTGGGCATTGAGCCAGTCGAGTTTTTCGACGTTATAGACCGATGCGGAGCGGTTGATATCGTTCGGATCGAAAAGCTCCAACATCTCTTTCATCGAAAAAATCTCCTGATCGCCGTGACTCCATCCCAAACGGACCAAGAAGTTGAGCAACGCTTCAGGGGTATATCCGAGCGTTTTGTACGCCATGACGTCGGTAGCACCGTCCCGTTTTGAGAGCTTCTTCCCCTCGTGATTGTGAATCATCGGAACATGGAAAAATCGCGGTATCGGGAACCCGAGCGCTTCATACACGACCATCTGTTTAGGGGTATTGGAGAGGTGATCGTCGCCTCGTATAACATCAGTTACCCCCATCAGCGCATCATCGACGGCGACAACAAAGTTATACGTCGGCGTCCCGTCCGCGCGGGCAATAATGAAGTCATCCAAGATGTCAGCAACATTAAACACCACATCCCCTTTGACCCCGTCATGCACGGTAATCGTCCCCTCTAACGGCGCTTTGATACGGATAACCGCTTCACGTCCTTCCGGCGGAGTTCCGGTAAAATCGCGATAGCGGTTGTCGTATTTCGGTCGCTCTTTACGAGCGCTCTGCTCTTCACGCAAGGCATCGAGTTCTTCACGGGTCATATAACATTTATACGCTTTGCCGCTGTCAAGAAGCTTTTGGACATACTCTTGGTAGATCGCCAAACGTGAGGACTGATATTCGATCGTTCCGTCATGCTCCAATCCCACCCATTTAAACGCTTCGACGATCGCAAGAGCGGCCGCTTCATCGTTACGGCTAAAATCGGTATCTTCGATACGGAGCAAAAATTTTCCGCCGTTGCGGCGCGCCCACAAATAGTTGAGCAAAGCGGTTCGTAAACCGCCTATATGTAAATACCCTGTCGGGCTTGGGGCAAATCTGGTAACTATCATCGGTTAATCCTTTGTGGATACAATGTCGGAATTTTAGTTAAGGCTTTGTTAAAAGCGGGTAAAATAGAAAACTTTGACTTAGGAGTATCAATTGCGCTCATTCACCCTTTCGGCATTACTAGCCACTTTTTTATGGAGTGCCCCGATCGGCGGTGTCGCCGTTCTCGTCAAAAACAGCCCCATTACGTTGTATGAAGTACAGCAAGAGATGAAACAAAGCGGAACTGGCGCAAACCAAAGCGCCGATACCCTCATCCGTAAAAAGCTCGAACAGCTTGAAGCGGCAGAAAAAAAGATCACGGTGAGCTCCACCGAGATTGATGAAGAATTAGCCCGTATGGCAGCCCAAAACAACCTCTCTAAAGAGCAGTTTTTAAATGCGATGCAGACGGTCCGTGGCTTGAGCGAAAAAGAACTTCGCGGCAAAATCGAAGAGAGTATCAAAGGGCAAAAACTTTATAGTGCTATCGCATTTTCAAAAATGTCTCAGCCGAGCGCTGAAGAGGAAAATGAATACTATCAACTCCATTTGGACGATTTTTCACGACCCGAAAGCTTTGAGGTAACGACCTACGTCTCTCCGTCCCAAGAAGCTTTGGCAGCTAAGATTGCCGATCCGATGCGCCATATCGAAGCGATTGAAAGCAAAGACGAAACAATCCCGTTCGCTAAAATCAACCCTCAATTGGCACAACTTCTCAACAAAATACCTAACGGGAGCTTCGGACCAATCCTCCCGAACGGAAAAAACGGTTTTATGAGCTTTTATATGCGTGATAAAATCAATGTCGTAACAGAGAACGTTGATTCAGTACGCCCTCAAATCGATAATATGATCATGGGAGAAAAACGTAATCAGGTGCTTAACGATTATTTTACCCGCCTTCGTCTCAGCGCAGATATCAAAGTATTGCGTCTCCCTTAAATCAGAGAGCTGCTTTTTATTTTACGACCATCTCGTGGGTGGGTGAGTGGTTACGAAAAAAGGGGAATTACAGCGGCAATCAGCCGTTGTAATTTTCGAGATATTTGGTATCGAAGTGATTATTGATGAAATCGGGGTTTTTCATCATTTTCATGTGAAACGGAATCGTTGTTTTGATCCCCGTGATCGTAAATTCGCTGAGCGCTCGGTGCATTCTCTTAATCGCATCATCACGATCTTTTCCGTAAACGATCAATTTTCCGATCATCGAATCGTACGTCGGAGGGACAATGTATCCCGCGTGGGCGTGGGTATCGATACGGACATTACGTCCGCCCGGAGCGATCCACTGTGTGATTTTTCCCGGACACGGCAAAAATTTCACCGGATCTTCGGCGGTAATACGACACTCAATCGAGTGTCCGGTGAGAACCACGCTTTCTTGGCTCGGAAGCGCCTCACCCTCTGCCACGCGGATCATCATCTCGATCAAGTCAAGCCCACTCACCATCTCGGAGACGCAGTGTTCTACTTGAAGACGGGTATTCATCTCCATAAAGTAGAAATTTTTATCGGCATCGAGAAGATACTCGAATGTCCCTGCGCCCTCATATTTGATGTATTTGGTGGCACGAACCGCCGAGGCGTGCAACTCTGCACGGATTTCAGGAGTCAACGCTACTGCAGGGGATTCTTCGATCAGCTTTTGGTGACGGCGCTGCATAGAACAGTCACGCTCGCCGATGTGCAATACGTTGCCGTGGCTGTCCGCGATCACCTGAACTTCGATATGGCGAGGATTTTTAATGAATTTCTCCATGTAAATCGTACCGTCACCGAATGCACCGATCGCTTCCGCTTCGGCCGCCAAAAAGGCGTTTTCGATATAGCTTTCGTCTTCGACAACACGCATACCGCGTCCACCGCCGCCGGCTGCGGCTTTGAGGATAACCGGATAACCGACCTCTTTGGCGCGTACTTTTGCTTCGGCGATGTCTTTGATCGCACCATCAGATCCCGGAACGACCGGAACGCCTGCGGCGATCATCACCTCTTTGGCTTTGGATTTATCCGACATCATCACCATAACTTCGGGAGTCGGTCCGATAAATTTGATCCCGTGGTGGGTACAAATCTCTACAAAATGTTGGTTTTCAGACAAAAACCCGTATCCTGGAAATACCGCGTCACATCCGCTGATTTCACACGCCGCAATAATAGCGGGGATATTGAGATAACTTTGAGAGCTTGGAGCCCCACCGATACAAATCGCTGCATCGGCAAGCTTCAAATAGGATGCCTCTTTATCGGCAGTGGAGTAGACCGCTACCGCTTCTTTTCCCATCTCTTTGATTGTACGAATGGCACGAAGCGCGATTTCACCACGATTCGCGACTAAAATACGTTTGATCTCTGCCATGATTTAGAGCTTCTTGACAGCAAATAACGGCATATCGTATTCGACTGCTTGAGCATCAGATACCAAAATACTCACGATTTCGCAATCAAATTCAGCTTCCAATTCATTCATAATTTTCATTGCTTCCAAAACAGCGATCACTTGTCCTTTTTTAACACGGTCACCAACTTTGACAAACGGAGCCGAATCCGGTGACGGAGCCGCATAAAATGTCCCTACCATAGGTGAGAGGATCATGTCTCCGGTATGAACCGGCGCAGCAGGAGCAGCGGCTTCAATCACAGCCGCCGGCGCAGCAGGGGCTGTCGCAGCAACCGCCACCGGAGCAGCCATAGCTGGTGCGGCAGCCACACCGATATTTTTTTCAAGTTCAATCGAAAAAGCGTCTTGAGTAATTTTTAATTTTGAAAGAGTACTTGCATCAAACTCTTGCAAAAGGGCTTTAATTTGTTTCATATCCATTGGAAAATGCTCCTAAAAGTAGGGTAATAGATGTGCTATACTACCACAAATAAAATTAACAACGGATAGAAGATGGGTCTTAAAAGCGACGGATGGATACGAGAAAAGGCGTTAAACGAGGAGATGATTACCCCGTTTTGTGAAGATCAAGTGGGAGTCGGCGTCGTCAGTTACGGGCTTAGTTCGTACGGTTATGATATCCGCGTGACGAATGAATTCAAAATTTTTACCAATCTAAATTCGACGGTCGTCGATCCGAAACATTTTGACGATATGAACGTCGTCGATTTTGTCGGGGATGTCTGTATCGTTCCCCCTAACTCGTTTGCATTGGCACGTACAGTGGAGTATTTCAAAATCCCTCGTGACGTTTTAGCGATCTGCTTGGGAAAATCAACCTATGCACGCTGCGGAATCATCGTCAACGTCACCCCGTTCGAACCCGAATTCGAAGGGCACATCACGATCGAAATTTCCAACACTACGCCGCTTCCGGCCAAAATTTATGCCAACGAGGGGATTGCACAAGTACTCTTTTTGCAAGGGGATGAAATGTGTGAAACATCCTACAAAGACAAAAGCGGAAAATACCAAGGGCAAGAGGGGATTACCCTTCCACGGATTTTAAATTAAGTAATGGTATAATTTCGATAAATTTCCACGCAAGGACACTCAAATGTTGCACGAATACCGCGATGTTATCACTCACATGAAAGAAAACGGTGCGGCAAATGCCCACTTTTTGAAAGTTTTTGACAAACACAACGAACTTGATAACCAAATCACAAAGGCTGAAAACGGCGAAATTCCGTTGAGCGATCTTGAACTCGAAAAACTAAAAAAAGAAAAACTATCACTTAAAGACGAAGCATACGCTATGATCATTGCGTATAAAAAAGAGCACAATCTCTAAAACTTCTCTCCCTTTTGAAGGGAGAACTTATCCTTCTATACTCAATCCGCATCAAAAAATTTCCTTTTTAAGCTTTAATATAGATACGATTTATTTTTTATGATTTTATTTTGTTGGGGTTATCCATGCAAACTTCGTTTACTGCACTAGCCGATTTTGGACGAGCGCTGCTGAAACATCCGACCCTTTCCGAAGGGCTCCACATGATTTCTGAATATGCCAAGCAAGTCAGCGGGGCTGAACGCTGCTCTATTTTTATCTACAATCCGAAAATTCAAATGCTGTGGACAACGTTGGCTGACGGTATCGAAAAAATCATGGTACACAAAGATGACGGGATTGTCGGGCATACCCTCAAAGAGGGAAAACCTATTTTGGTCAACAACCCCTATGAGGATGAACGGTTTTTACATACTATCGACAATAAAACGGGGTTTGTCACGGAAAACATCGCATCTATCCCCATTTTTGTTTCTGCCCGTCATATTATCGGTGTGTTTCAGCTCCTGAATAAACCGGGAGGATTTTCCAAGGAAGATGCAAAATTTATGATCTTTTTTGCACATTATATCAGCGGGTATCTAGAGCTTGCTATGCTCTTTGATGATGAAGCTACTTTACTAAAAAAAGGGGTAGAATGAGTTTAGAAATCTACAAACGGATTGCCGATTTCGGTAAAAAACTGAGCGGTCTGGATCATATCGAAGAGGCGTTACCGACGATCGCGGAAGAGGCAAAAGCGATTGTCAATGCCGAACGCTGTTCCATCTTTATCGTCGATCGCGAGGGAGGAATGCTATGGACAAAACTGAGTGACGGAATCGGACGTATCGCTATCGGAATCGATTCGGGAATCGTCGGCGATACCGTTTTGAAAAAAGCAGTGCAACTTGTCAATACACCGTATGAAGACAGTCGGTTTTTGGCGAAAATCGATGAAAAAAGCGGTTTTGTAACCCGTAATATCCTCGCCATCCCCATCTTCAACTCTCGCCAAGAGGTGATCGGTGTTATCCAGCTTCTCAATAAATACAACGGAGATTTTGATGACAAAGACGAGGGGATTATGAGCTTTTTTGCAAATTACGTTAGCGGAACATTAGAACTCGCCTTGTTGTTGGAGAAGAAGTAATTCTTCTCTTCGTCATTCCCGTGAAGACGGGAATCTAGCTGGATGCCCGCCTACGCGGGTATGACAACATTACAATAATTCCCGCTTTATCCAATGACTGAGGACATAAAGTCCCCAGACATGCTGTTTAAATTTCCCTCGTCTGGCTAACTCCAAGTATTCTTCAATCACTTCGGGATAGAACAATCCCGTTTTTTCATTCACTTCCCGTATCAAATCCAACCGTCCAGAGGCGATCAACCACTCCATGTAGGGGTTAGCAAACCCTTTTTTACGCCGATCGATAATCTCATCGCCAAGATAGTTTCGGGCAATCTGCTTGAGAAGTGTTTTACTCTTCCCGCTACCGATACGAAGTGCGGGATCAACCAAGAGCACCGTCTCGGCAAGCCGATGATCCAAAAACGGCGTCCGCGCTTCGAGGGTGTGCGCCATCGAAACCCGATCCAGTTTACTCAAAAAATGCTCTCCGACAAAGAGTTTCAAGTCGATCATGCTGTACCAAATGCTTGGATCGGTGTGTCCCGTTTTTTCAAATTCATCCCGATATTTCTGTAAAAATCGGAGTGATTCATTATCCCGAACATTGCGGCGAAAGAGCTTATTTTGCTGCAAATCGGTAAATTTTTCCCCCGAAGTGCGAAACAGCAGCGTCTCATCAAACACCCGCTTGTACCACTCCCATTCACGATTCATCGAAAAATGGCTGTGAAAATATTTTTTGAGCCAGTTTTTATGGTGAAGCGATGCGGCTTTTTCGATGTCGAGATACTCGAAATACTGCCGATACCCCAAAAATAGTTCGTCCGAACCTTCCCCACTGAGGAGGACTTTGTACCCATTCTCGCCGATTTTTTGCATCAGCAGATACAGAGGCAACGCGGCGGGATCATTGAGTGGCTCATCCATATGGACCAACAGCTCATCCAAATGCTTATCGAAATCGTTTTGAGAAATAACCACCTCGGTGTGCGCTAACCCTAAATATTCCGCCGTAATTGCCGCATTACGCCGCTCGTCATACGCGCCGTATTCATCGTACCCGAGAGTAAAAACGGGGAGTTTCTTCCCCTGAGCTGAAGCGACGGCGCAAATCATCGCACTGTCCAAACCGCCCGAGAGAAGCGCCGCAATCGGCGCATCCGTATCCAGACGAGCGGAGATGGAGCGATGCAACTCTTTTTCGATCCGTTGCAACGCATCCTCACGATCCGTGATTACGGAAGATGGAGTATTGAGTAGATCGTAATAGCGGTGCTTGGTAAGGATACCGTGTTCATAACAGAGCCATTCGCCGCTCTCTAATTTTTCGATCCCCTCATAAAACGTATGGGGCGGCGTGGGGGCTAAAAAGGAGAGATAGGAGTGAAGTGCCTCATCGTTGAGTCGAACCGACGATAAAAAAGGTTTGATCGCCTTGATCTCCGAAGCGAAAACCAATGCCTCTTTTCCTTGATAATAAAAAAGGGGCTTTTTTCCGAATCGATCTCGCACGAGATAGCATTTGTCCCCATCTACCAAAGCAAACGCGAACATCCCCTCCAGATACTCAACACATCCAATCCCCCACCGCGCATACGCCGCCAAAATCACTTCGGTGTCGCTCTGCGTTTCCCAATGGTGCGGGTTCAGCTGTTCTCGCAATGCCGCATGATTGTAAATCTCGCCGTTAAAACTGATAAGAACTTTTTCTCTGCGCATCGGCTGATGGGAACGGGGATGATTGTCGGTGATGGAGAGGCGCTGATGGGCTAAAAAAAGATTTTCTTGCTCAACGATACCGCAATGGTCGCGTCCTCGATGAGAGAGTGTCTGGAGGGCGGTACGGGCTTTTTGCGGGCTATACTCACCGATGATTCCAAATACTCCGCACACGCCAACCCTTTTTGGTGCAATTATACGCCATAAGCCCTAAGAAAATTTTTGCCTTAAATATCTTATAATGAAGCTATTCATGTTACCATCAATATTTAGCAAGGAAATAACCGTTTTATGTACCTCTTTACTTCTGAAGTCGTCTCCCCAGGGCACCCCGATAAATGTGCCGATATCATCGCCGACAGTATCGTCGATCGCCTCATCATCGGTGATCCGAAAAGCCGTGTCGCCAGCGAAGTTTTCGTTGCCGGCAAACATGTCGTTATCGGAGGAGAAGTTACTTCCAAAGTTGAACTCAGCACCAAAGAGTACAAACAAATCGCCCTCGATGCTCTGAAAAAAATCGGCTATAACGGTCATCCCCATTTCACGCGCGAAGAGTGCCTCCACCCAGATGACGTTCAGGTACAGGTGCTCCTTAACCGCCAATCTCCCGACATCAACCAAGGTGTTGACCAAGAAGACGGTGAGACGGGTGCAGGAGATCAGGGGATCATGTTCGGATACGCTGATTGTGAAACGGCAAACTATATGCCCAGCGCAATCACCTATGCACGAATGCTGATGGAGAAAGTGTACCACTACGCATTGGCACATCCGCATAAACTCGGTGTCGATATTAAAACTCAAGTCACCATGGATTACGGCTGTAAAGACAATTTTGAGACGTGTAATCCTCAATCGATCCACACCATCGTCGTCTCCGCTCCGTGTGTCAACACCATGAATATCGACCAAGTGCGTGAGCTGATCATGGAGCTGATCCTCGATACGGGGCTTCCGACCAATCTGTTTGATCCAAAAAACTGCATTATCCACATCAACCCGACCGGTAAATACGTCTCTCACTCAAGTCTCCACGACAGCGGTTTGACGGGACGCAAACTGATCGTGGATAGTTTCGGCGGCTACGCTCCTATCGGTGGAGGTGCTCAAAGTTCAAAAGATTATACGAAAGTAGACCGTTCAGGATTGTATGCGGGGCGTTGGATCGCGAAACACATCGTGGCCGCAGGGTTAGCGAAAAAAGCAATCGTTCAAATCAGCTACGCGATCGGGGTTGCCAAACCAACCTCGGTTGCCGTCGATACCTGCGGTACCTGTATTGAGGGATTGAACGACGATATTCTCTCCTCATTCGTACATGACAATTTTCCCCTCACACCCAACTGGATCACCCGTAAATTTAATCTCGATCACCCGAGCGAAACAACATTCCTCTATGCCGATGTCGCCTCTCGCGGTCAAGTCGGCCAAAGCGACTATCCGTGGGAAAAATTGGATGAATTGGATACGTTTGAAAGGCTAAAATCTTGAAAAATACACGGATTGCTATTGTTGGTTTAGGGTACGTCGGTTTACCGTTAGCGCATGCATTTGCCGAAAAGTACCATGTAATCGGATTCGATATCAATCAAAGTCGCATAGACGAACTGAAAAATGGGATCGATCGTACGTTAGAGCTTGATAAATCTCAGATTGAAGCGGTCAAAGAGAGCCTTTTTTTACTGAGGGCATTGATGATTTAAGAGCAGCAAATATCTTTATTGTTACCGTACCAACCCCTATCGATGACAGCAACCGCCCAGATTTGACACCACTTATAAAATCATCGCAAACCGTAGGAAAAGTGCTCAAAAAAGGTGACATCGTCATCTATGAAAGTACTGTTTATCCCGGTGTTACCGAAGAGGTATGTGTCCCTGAACTCGAGCGTGCGTCAGGATTCACCTTTAATGTCGATTTTTTCTGCGGCTATAGTCCAGAACGGATCAATCCGGGAGACAAAGAGCACACGGTTAAAAAAATTCTCAAGGTGACATCAGGCAGTACACCTGAAATTGCCGATCAGGTAGATACACTTTACCGTTCAATCATTACGGCCGGAACCCATAAAGCCAGCTCCATCAAAGTCGCTGAAGCATCAAAAGTGATTGAAAACACCCAACGAGACGTCAATATCGCACTCATCAATGAGCTTGCTCTCATTTTTGATACCATGGGGATTGATACCAACGAAGTCATCGAAGCCGCTGGTACAAAATGGAACTTTATCAAACTAAAGCCCGGTCTTGTCGGTGGGCACTGCATCGGTGTTGATCCGTATTATCTGACATTTAAAGCCGAAGAATTGGGCTATAAACCTAATCTCATTTTGGGTGCGCGACAGATCAATAACGGGATGAGTAAATACATTGCCGAAAAAACAATCAAATGTATGATTGAATCGGACAAAAAGATCAAAAATGCACGTGTACTTGTTTTAGGTGTCACGTTCAAAGAAAATTGTCCGGATATGCGAAACACAAAAGTCTTGGACATTGTCGCAGAACTTGAATCCTATGGTTGTGCCGTCGATATTTACGATCCATGGGTTGATCCTACCGAAGAAAAACACCATTACCGAGTTGAAATCATCCCTAATCCTTTTCAAGCTGAAACCCTTTATGACGCAATCATTTTAGCCGTGGCACATAATCAATTTCAAAATTTAAGTGAAGACGATTATCGCCGTATTTCCAGCGAGTCTCCTGTTGTCATCGATGTCAAAGGAATCGTTCCCAACCCTGCATGGAGATTATAATGAGTAAAAATTTTGCATTGATCGGCGCTGCTGGCTACATCGCTCCTCGCCATATGAAAGCGATCAAAGAGACCGGAAATACCCTTGTTGCTGCATTGGACAAATACGATGGAATCGGAATTATGGATAGCCATTTTCCACAAGCCCATTTTTTTACCGAATTTGAACGTTTTGACCGATTTGTCGATAAGTTTCACCGCGAAAACGATAAAAAAATCGAGTACATTGCGATAGCCAGCCCCAATTATTTGCATGACAGTCATATCCGTTTTGCTCTCAAAAGCGGAGCTCATGCTATCTGTGAAAAACCGCTCGTTTTAAATCCCCATAATATCGATCAACTCAAAATCATCGAAGAGGAAACGGGGAAAAAAGTGTATACGATACTTCAACTGCGTCTACACGATTCCATTATTGCTCTAAAAAACAAAATAGCCGCAGAGATAGAAGCTGACCCAACCAAAATTTACGATTTGGATCTTACCTATCTAACCAGTCGGGGAAAATGGTATTTTGTGAGCTGGAAAGGGGACGAAGCCAAAAGCGGCGGTATCGCTTCCAATATCGGTGTCCACTTTTTTGACATGCTCTCATGGATTTTTGGTCCTATAGAAGAAAATATTGTCCACATCAAACAAGCCGACACCAACGCAGGATACATGAAGCTCAAAAATGCACGTGTTCGCTGGTTTCTCTCAGTCAACTACGAGTATATCCCCGATGATGTGAAAGCTAACGGCAAAACGACGTATCGCAGTATCACCGTAAACGGTGATGAATTCGAATTTAGCGAAGGCTTTACCGATTTGCATACGACAAGCTATAAACATATTCTCGAAGGCGGCGGCTTCGGTTTGGATGAAGCACGCAACTCAATCGAAATTGTTTCTGCTATTCGAAAACTCTCTCCTATCGGCTTAAATGGAAACTATCACCCGTTTTGCGAGAAAATTTAATATGTCCGGCTATATTGCTCACGAGAGTGCCTATATTGACGATGGAGTAACCATCGGCAATCATACAAAAATATGGCATTTTAGCCATATTCTCTCCGGCACTGTCATCGGAGAAAACTGCTCTTTCGGTCAAAACTGTGTAATAGGACCAAAAGTGAAAATCGGAAACGGTGTCAAGGTTCAAAACAATGTGAGCATCTACGAAGGTGTTGAGTGCGAAGACGACGTCTTTTTAGGTCCGAGTATGGTTTTTACCAATGTCATTAATCCCAGAGCTTTTATCGTTCGTCGAGAAGAGTTCAGAAAAACACTTCTAAAACGGGGTTGCAGCATCGGTGCCAATGCAACGATTGTTTGCGGTGTCACGATCGGTGAGTACGCCTTGATCGGCAGCGGCTCCGTGGTGAACCGTGATGTCAAGCCCTATGGACTAATGGTCGGTGTCCCTGCACGTCAGATCGGTTGGGTCAGTCGCGCTGGAAATACGCTCTCCTTTGATGCTGATGGAATCGCAATAGATCCTTATGACGGAAGCCGTTATCAACTCGAAAATGATCTATTAAAGGTACTTGGATGAACATCGATTTCGCCAATCTACAAAAACATTATCTTCTCTATAAAGAAGAGATCGACACAGCCGTGCATGCCGTCATGGAAAAATGCAACTTCATTATGGGTGAAGAGGTAATACAACTCGAAGAAGAACTGGCTAATTACGCCGGTGTCAAACACGCTATTACGTGTTCGAGCGGGACAGACGCATTGCAACTCTCATTAATGGCAATCGATATCGCACCCGGCGATGAAGTGATCACCACCCCTTTTACGTTTATCGCAACAGCCGAGATGATTGCTCATTTAGGAGCCATACCCGTCTTTGTCGATATCGACGAAGCGACCTATACCATTGATCCTACTAAAATCGAAGCCGCCATTACTCCCAAAACCAAAGCAATCATACCCGTCAGTCTCTATGGGCAATGTGCCGATATGGATGCGATCAATGCCGTTGCAGAAAAGTACCATCTCATTGTCATTGAAGACGGAGCCCAAAGCTTTGGCGCTACCTACAAAGGTAAAAAATCGTGCGGACTCAGTGAGATCGGTTGTACGAGTTTTTTCCCCGCCAAACCATTGGGATGCTTTGGAGACGGAGGAGCCGTTTTTACCGATAATGATCGGCTTGCTGAGAAAATTCGTTCCCTTCGGGTACACGGTCAAAGCAAACGCTATCATCACCGTTATATCGGTATCGGAGGACGCCTTGACACGATTCAAGCGGCTGTTCTTTTGGTCAAACTACGACACTATGAATGCGATCTCTCGATGCGCCAAACAGTTGCTCATCACTATGATACAGTGCTCTCTTCAAAATATCCCATCCCTTTTATCGCACCTGAATACACCTCTGCTTATGCACAATACTCGATTCGGGTACAAAACCGTGATGTAGTCCAAGAAAAACTCAAAAGTGCCGGAATTCCAACAGCCGTCCATTACCCAATGCCGCTGCATTTACAGGAGTGTTTTACATATCTTGGATACCGAGTAGGAGATTTCCCGGTGTGTGAACGCGTTTCAAAAGAGATTATGAGTCTTCCGATGAACCCGTTTCTGAGTAATGAAGAGATTGCATACATTTCTCATAAGGTTATCGAATGTTTGGGATAATCCAAAAAGCATTACGCCGTTTAAAAATTCTTCCCCCTATTCAACCGCTGTATACCATTGGAAATGTTAAATACAACAATTCCATTATCGATGGGTTGGTTCCCCAATTTGTAGAAATCGGCGATAATTTTATCTCGGCTCCAGGATCAGTAATTCTCGCACACGATGCAAGTCTTTTGTACCATACCGGAAGTTACCGAATCCAAAAAACACTCATCGGCAACAATGTTTTTTTAGGGGCGAATGCCATCATTTTACCCGGAGTGACCGTTGGCGACAATGCTATCATCGGTGCGGGGAGCGTAGTTACAAAAGATATCCCTTCAAATATGGTAGTAGCCGGCAATCCCGCCAAAGTACTCTATTCTGTGCAAGACTATATTCAAAAATGCGAAGATAAAAATATTTTGGTACAAGCACCCGATTCGTTTCAAAAAATTTTTCATGGACAACGACTCACACAAGATGATATAGCAGCCTTGCAAAAAACTGCTATTGAAAAATATGTTCAATGAAATTACTGCATAAAGCACTCTCAAGTATAGTTGCTTTCCGAGAGCGGCAAGGTTTTTGGATTTTTGGCTCCATTCTTATAGAACGGTTAGGAAGCTTTCTTCTGACGGCTGTTATGGCTCGAACCCTTTCACCCATGGGTTTTGGTCAACTCTCTTCAATACGAACTGCCCTAGGCGTTGTTCAGCCACTCGCCGGAGGAGGTGCCCAACACGCACTGCTTCGATACGGTGTTTTACTACCCACGGATGATGAGCGTCGAATATTGACTTTAGGCGCTATCGCATTTGGATCGTTTTTTTCTATCATTCCAATCATAGGGTTAATCCTTTGGTATCTTTATTTTTCCCCTTCTTTTTCGGATGAAGGAGAATACTCTTTCTGGATCATCGTTTTTTCACTTGCGAGCTATAATCTTTTCGAGATCGTTCGCAACTATTGTCGTATAGTGTCCGACAACAAGCGTTTTGTTTTTTTAGGTATGACGTACACCGTGTTGCTCATTATTCTAGGATGGCTTGTTTCCCGATGGGGAATTGTCGGTTTTGCATCCCTTTTTGCACTCATCCCCTTGCTTCTCGGTCTCAGTGCAATACCTCAGCTTTTAATTCATCACCGAAACATTGTGATGCCTAAGCGTGATTTTTGGTACTATGGGTTTCATGTCGGAAGCGGTGCTATGGTGAATCAACTTTTTTTCTCACTGGATATATTGTTGCTTACCGCGACGGGCACCGATTCATCTTTGATCGCGGCATACAAAATTGCGACGATCATCCCCTACAGCCTCTTCATTTTACCGGGATCATTTTTGAGTGCCGATTTGCTTCATCTCACTCGCCATAGCCATGATAGATCTGCCCTCATGGAATATATTCGATCCTATTTTTCTATTTTCGCTTTATTGACTCCGATCCTTATCGCAATGCTGTGGTTCCTTTCGGAACCCCTTATAGAGTGGTGCTTTGGCAACAATTATCCTCTATCGGCATCCCTGCAAAATATTTTTTTAGTCGGTTTAGCGGGAACCTTTCTTTTGCGTATCCCCTTTGGTAATATCCTACAAGCCGTAGGCAAAGCAAACTGGAATGTATGGCATGCCGTTTTATTGATTCCGCTTTCCGCTATAGCTATGCATCAAGCGATTGAAACACATGGTGTCATCGGAGCTGCATGGGTAACATCCATCACGTTTCTCATATCGGGAATCATATCCCTGCTGCTCTTTGGACTGTATCTCCGTACCCTTGCAAAAAGTAATCACCAATGAAGCTTTTTATTCTCGGGAATCCAGACTCACCGTTTGTCCACTTTTTCGCCCTATGGCTCAAAAAAATACGCGGAGAAACCCTACATATCGATGGGGTAACATTTGATTCATCTGAGAAAAAATATTCCGAAGAGGTTATCCATACATTGACTCCTACCCCTCATGCCAAATGGGTACGCTTTTTTTGCCGTTTACCGAAGGTAGGGTTACTGATTCAAGCCGCCACACTGCATTCAAAATGTGCAAAAAAAGAGCCTTATGACATCTGTCATATTCAGTTTGTCATGCCTTTGTATACAATTATTCTCTCTTTGTTGGGAATACGCTATCGTACCTTGATCCTCTCTTTTTGGGGAAGCGACTATTATCGCGTCTCAGGAATTTGGCGGTGGATGCAAAAAATTTTGGTGAAGAGAGCCGACTGGATAACCTTCGCCAATGAAACCACTCGCAACGATTTTCAAAACTCGTTCTCTATCGATCCCAAAAAACTCGTTATTGCGCGCTTCGGACTTGCCCCCTTGGAGACAATCGATCACCTTTCAATGTCTGTTTCCGAGTGTAAAGAAGCCCTCAGCATCAATCCCGCCTATACGGTTGTCGCTTGCGGATACAACGCCAGCCCTTTTCAACAGCACGAACGAATTATCGATTCATTGGAGACCCTCTTGGATCAGCTCCCCTCCGATATTATTTTTGTGTTTCTCTTGAGTTACGGCGGATCCGTTTCGTACCGTGAACGCATCCGTGAACGATTAAACCGTTCACCTATCCGCTCCGTTTGTCTGAACGACTACCTCAACAACACCCAAGTGGCTATTTTTCGAAAAGCTACCGATATCATGATTCATATCCCTACAACCGACCAGTTCTCGGGATCGATGCAAGAACACCTGTATGCTGGGTCAAAAGTTATCACAGGGGCATGGCTCCCCTATTCTCCATGGATTGAGCGGGGATTACTTCTGGAACAAATAGATACTCCTGACGAGATCGGCATCGCACTTCTGCGCGTTTTGAACCACAAAACCGATAATAGACTTATTCAAGAGCAAAACCGAAAAGTCATCCGAGCTCTATCGAGTTGGGAAACGTGTATCGAGGATTGGAGTCACCTGTACGACAGAGCGCTAACGCACAAGGAGCCACAATGAAAATAGCTTACTTAACCCATGAAGATATCTCCCGTCCCAGTGGTGTAACCAACAAAATGAACGGTCAAATCACACAATGGAAAGAAATTGGGATGCAAACCAAACTTTTTTCATTGAAATCTTCAAAACCCGATAGTCCCGTTGCCGAGAGTGAAATCTTATCGGTGTGCACCTCCAAAAAATTTAGCCGAAAATATCTCGCAATGGCACGATCGGTTACCCAACTACATAAAAAACTCGCGCTGTTCCAACCCGATATTATTTACACACGCGCCCTTTTATATGTACCGAATCTTATCTCAACCCTCAAACGCGCTGCACCTTATGTCGTCGAAATTAACTCGAACGATGTGGCCGAGCTAAAAACATTTAGCCGTGCCGGACATTGGTATAATCTTCTGACACGAGATCTTTTTTTCAAAAATGCCGCTGCATTCGTATGCGTATCGCGGGAGCTCTCTTTGATTGAGCCTTTTGCGAAATACGGCAAACCGACCCTCGTGATAGGCAACGGAATCGATACGCAAAAATATAAAAACATCCCATCAACAGCCCCAGAGGAGGGTTCTTGCCGATTTGTATTTATCGGAACACCCGGACAAAGTTGGCATGGAATCGACAAAATTGCCTTTTTAGCCTCCGCATTGCCAAATGAGCATTTTACGATTATCGGGCTCACAACCCAAGAACTCGAAAAAGAGCTCAACTGTAACGTTCCGTCCAATCTTGAAGCAATCGGCTATTTAGACGATCAGGCTTCTTCTGAAGCGATTGCATCGGCACATATCGGCATCGGAACCCTCTCCTTATATGCCAAAGAATTAGAAGAGGCATCCGCACTGAAAGTGCGCCAATATCTCGCACTCGGGTTGCCGGTTATTTTAGGCTGCAAAGATACCGATCTCTCCTCGCATTCAGAACCGTTTATTCTCGAACTTCCCAATACGCCTGATAATATTTCTGGACACATAGAAGAGATTAAACGCTTCAGCATATCAGCAAGAGGCATTGATCGTACCCTGATTCGAGATTTTGCTGCACGTGTTCTCGACACACGGGTAAAAGAAAAAAAACGTCTCGATTTTTTGCAAACCATCCTATCTCAGACACAAAAGAAAACTCGATGAATCTTTTACGCTTCGGCTTCCTCTCTCACCTTGATCTCAATCTCTATCTCTTTCGCACCCCTATTATGAAAGAGCTAATCCGCAGAGGGCATACCGTGTATGCCATATGTCCAAAAGGGGATAAAAACAAGGCGTTACGGGAGATTGGATGCCATGTGATCAACTATGAGATTGATCGAAAAGGGCTAAACCCTTTTAGCGAAAAGCAATCGATCGATAACATCTATCATGCACTCAAAAATTTGAACATCGATATTCTGCATACGTTTACCGCCAAACCCAATATCTACGGAACATTCGCGGGACACAAAGCAGGTATACCCGTCATTTTAAATCTTGTGGAGGGGTTGGGGTCTTTTTATATCAAAAATACCCCTAAAACCATACTCATTCGAACAATCATGGAGCGGTTGTACAAACGAGCGTTTCATCTTTCGCAAGGATGCGTGTTCGTCAACACCGACGATCCGGCGTATATGATCAACAAAAAACTACTCCCCAAAGAGAAAGTCAAAATCATTAAAAGTGTCGGGGTCGATACCCAAAAATTCAGTATGCAAAACTACTCCGACGATACAATCATTTCGCTAAAACAGATCCACAATCTAAGCGACAAAAAGGTTGTGCTGATGGTAGCGCGGGCAATCTGGGACAAAGGAGTCCGCGAATATTATGAAGCGGCCAAAATCGTGAAAAACCGCTATCCCGATACCGAATTTTTACTCGTCGGAGGAACAGATGAGGGAAATCCGACCTGCGCAAGTGAAGCTTTTTTAAATTCCGATGGTGTAAAATGGCTAAAACATAGAAACGATATAGCCGATCTCACGGCTCTTTGCGATATATATGTTCTTCCAAGCTATCGAGAAGGGCTCCCCGCAACTTTAATGGAGGCGGCATCTATGGCAAAACCCATCGTCACCACCGATACAGTCGGCTGCAAAGAGGTGGTTGATGATGGCATTAACGGCTTTTTGGTCCCTGTGAAAGATTCCCTAGCCTTAGCAGAAAAAATCGCCCATTTACTTGAGGACAACCAGTTGCGCATCTCAATGGGAAATGCAGGAAGAACAAAAGCATTGAGAGAATTTGCTATAGAAAACGTAGTTCAACAGTATATGGAATATTATGAAACGTTTATTTGATTTTTCGTTGGCAAGCCTCTTGTTATTATTATTTTCACCCCTCTTTATCGTAACAATTTTGCTCATTTTAATGAAGATAGGAAAACCGGTATTTTTTCTCCAAATCCGTCCGGGCTATAAAGAAAAACTTTTCACCATTTATAAATTTCGTACCATGAGCGATGAGCGAGACAAAGAGGGAGAATTATTACCGGATGAGCAACGACTAAAAGGGGTCGGAAAATTCATCCGCAGTGCCAGTTTGGACGAGCTTCCCCAACTCATAAACGTCCTCAAAGGGGAGATGAGTTTTGTGGGACCGCGACCATTGTTATGCGAGTATCTTTCATTGTATAATGACGAACAAAAACGGCGGCATGACGTTCTCCCCGGAATTACCGGATGGGCACAGGTTAACGGACGAAACGCTATCAGTTGGGAAGAGAAATTTCAATACGATGTGTGGTATGTCGACCATCAATCATTTTGGCTTGATATGAAAATACTTTGGCTCACCTTTTTAAAAGTACTCAAACGAAATGATATTAACTCCTCAACAAGTGCAACAATGGAAAAGTTTAAAGGAGATCAAAAATAATGCAAATCCGTTTCAAAAACTGGCAATACCCTGAAATAGAAGAGGGTAAACCGACCAAATACAATTGGATTGTGCAAAACAAAGAGGGGCTCCAACTTGGTTTTGCCACGGATATTGGAGCGTTTTCTTATATCAACGCCAAATACGGGGTAGTTATTGAAGATGAAGTCCAAATCGGTTCTCATTGTTCCATCTATTCTATCTCGACCATCGACGATAAAAAAGGAAAAGTGGTGCTCAAAAAAAATTGTAAAATCGGAAGCCACTCTACCATTTTACCAAACGTCACCGTCGGTGAAAACTCCATTGTCGGTGCACACAGTCTCGTCCTCTCGGACATTCCTGATAATGTTATAGCCTTTGGTGTCCCTGCAAAAATAATTCGAGGTATACATGAATAACCGTATTTTCTTATCCCCTCCACACATGGGAGGAAATGAGCTTGCTTATATCCAAGAAGCGTTTGAGAGCAATTACATTGCCCCTTTGGGACACAATGTTGATGTATTCGAATCGCAGATCAAAGAGTATACCGGGGCAAAATACGCACTCGCGCTTACCAGCGGAACAGCTGCAATTCATTTGGCACTGCGGGTTCTTGGGATCAAAGACGGCGATGAAGTGATGGCAAGCACATTCACATTTATCGGCTCGGTTGCTCCGATCCTATACGAACGATGTACTCCGTTTTTCATCGATTCGGATGCAGCGAGTTGGAATCTCGATCCGAACCTCCTCGAAGAGGAGCTTGCCCATCGTGCCGCTACAGGTAAAAAACAGCCTAAAGCACTCATCGTGACCCACCTCTACGGACAATGTGCCGATATCAAACGGCTTGCTGCTTTGTGTGAGCACTACGGCGTTTATCTGATTGAAGATGCGGCGGAGAGTTTGGGGGCGACCTATGAGGGAAAACAAAGCGGTACATTCGGGAAAATGGGAGTCTACAGCTTCAACGGAAATAAAATCATCACCACCAGCGGGGGGGGAATGCTCGTCAGTGACGATGAAAAACTCATCGCTCACGCACGCCATCTCAGCACCCAGGCACGTGAAGCTGCTCCCCACTACGAACACATTGAATTTGGCTACAACTACCGTATGTCCAACATCGTCGCAGGAATCGGCAGAGGACAGATGGAAGTGCTCGATCAACGGATACAACGCCGCCGCGAGATATATGAGCGCTATCACAGAGCCCTTGCCTCTATCGAGGGAATAGCGTTTATGCCCGAACTTCCGAACAGTGTAGGAAACCGCTGGCTCACAACACTCATGTTACCTGAATCTATCGCACCGGAGCAGGTTCGTCTCGCCCTTGAACGTGACAATATCGAATCTCGTCCGTTGTGGAAACCGATGCACGCACAACCTCTGTTTCAAGGGGCACAAAATCGACTGAACGGCATAAGCGATACATTATTCCAACACGGGATTTGTCTTCCGAGCGGCTCATCTTTGAGCGATGAAACGGTTGATAGGATTGTTTCTCGTCTGAAAGAGTTGATTCATTGATAATGCTACCCCTTTTGGCTAAAATACCCCTACTAAAAAACGGAGTGTAAACCAATGCTAAAACTACACGAAGATACGACCTCTTTTCGCACCCTCTTTATCTTCATAGCGGTAGCGTATCTGTTCTCTCTCTCGCTCCGTTTTATCTGGGTCGATACGTTTAAAAACACCCCCCAGTTTCGCTGGAATAATGAGTTGATGATCAACAACAATGACGGCTATTTCTTTGCCGAAGGGGCACGTGATATTCTTCAGGGGCATCACGAGCAAAACGATCTCTCTCCGGTAGAAAGCCCACTCTCAAAACTGACCGCATTTTGCAGTAAAATCCTCCCCGTCAGTTTTGAAACGCTCATTCTCTATATGCCTGCGGTTATAGGCTCATTGATCGTCATCCCTTTGATTTTGATCGGGCGCGCCCTCCATCAAACCACGATGGGATTTATAGCGGCACTTGTCGGATCCATTGCCAACAGTTACTATAACCGCACCATGATGGGATACTACGATACCGATATGCTCAATATCGTTTTTCCCGCCATGGAGACGTTTTCGCTCATTCTTGCTATGACGCATCAGCGCAACCGCTACCTTATTCCCATTACCGTATCTATCGCATTGTATCAATGGTGGTATCCGCAAGCATATACCCTCGATACGGGACTCTTTGGGATTATTATCGCTTATGCGCTCCTTTTTGATCGCAAAAATATCTATCTCTATAAAATCGCGCTCTTTATTCTCATCGGTATTTTGGCACTTCCGTTTACTGTAAAAGTTGCGTTAGCCGTAGGATTATTTGCCTTTTTCCATTTTCAAAAAGAGCTCTCGACAAAACTGTTTTGGGCTATTTTTGCCGTTGTGATTGCGCTGTACTTTTTTACGGGCGGGTTCACTCCGATCTTAGGAAGCCTCAAATCGTATCTTGGAATAGGCTCCAAAAACGTCATTGCTGCGGCATCATCGCTGCACTATTACGACGTTGTCTCAACCGTAAGAGAAGCGGGGCATATCCCTTTTAGCGTTTTTGCAGAACGGATAAGCGGACACACGGTGACTTTTATTATCGCATGCGTCGGTTATCTCATGGCGCTTATCGCTTATCGTCCTCTCGTAGTGACACTTCCGCTTGTAGGACTTGGTTTTATCGCGATGTCTGCAGGGCTCCGCTTCACCATCTATGCCGTTCCCGCTATGGCATTGGGATTTGGTTTTTTTGCCGTATGGATTTCTCAACGGATCCAAAATTCATGGTTCCGTTATGCAACACTCATGATCCTCAGCTTCGGTGCGATCTACCCCAACTATCTACACATCCGCGAATATCTGACCCCGACAGTGTTCACGGCACAAGAAATAGAAATTCTTGAGCAATTTCGTAAAATCGCCTCCCGAGAAGACTACGTCGTATCTTGGTGGGATTACGGATATCCTCTTCGATACTACAGCGATGTCAAAACATGGGTCGACGGTGGAAAACACAGCGGTGACGTCAACTATCCGACCTCATTCGTTCTCTCCGCGCAAGATGGATTTTCTGCGGCCCACATGATGCGCCTTTTTACAGAATATACCGAAAAAGGGTTTAGCGAGACCAATAAAACGTCGAATGATTTTGAAACGATGATTAAAAAAGAGCATTTTCAAGATCCGAACGACTTTATTACCGCTCTTGCACTTCCCGAATATAAAATGCCCTCAAAAACACGTGACGTATACCTTTGTCTCCCCTTACGTATGATGGAAATTTTTCCGACCGTTACCTTGTTTAGTAATCTCGATCTAAAATCAGGGAAAAGTCCCTCTCAGCCTTTCTTTTACTCCTCTCAAAATTTCAAAGATATGGGTGCAACGATTGATTTGGGACAAGGTGTCTCGATCAACAAAACAAACAGCACCCTAAAAATAGGAGCCAAAGAGGTACCGATCAAAACGTTCTATCAAGTCGGATACGATAACGATAAAAAAGTTCAGGTCAATCAACAACCGTTTGCCTCAGACGGGCTGAATGTTGTTTTTATGGCAAGCTATGGACAGTTTTTGGTTTTAGATGACTATTTCTTTAACTCCACCTATATCCAAATGTTTGTATTCGAACACTACGACCACAATTTATTCGAACCGGTCATTTTGAATCCTATGATGAAGCTCTACAAGCTAAAAATATAACGATTGTCTCTTATGCAAAAACAAAACGCATCCTTCACCTTATTTCAGCCCAGCTTTAAAAAGAGACTCCTCTTTTTTTTAGCGGCAGATTTTGTCCTTTTTTTTCTATCGCTCCATTTTGCGTATTCGCTACGGTTTGACTTTGCCATTCCCCCTGAGCATATTGCTAAATTTTACACGGTCTTTTTTACTCTGACTCTCCTAAAATGGGGAAGTTTCTACCTATTCGGAATTTATCGTGTTACGTGGCGATTTTTTGGTCTGAATGACGCAAAAAAATTGGTATACGCACATATTCTCGCCTTTTTTTCTTTTTTCGTCCTCTATCTTTTGAATGCGTCGCTCTTTCTTCCGATGCCAAGAAGTGTGATAGGGATCGATTTTATTTTGTCACTCACCCTCGTCGGGGCTTTGCGTTTTTCTAAACGGCTCACCTTGGAAACCAGCAAAGGTGCCATTCACAAACCGACTCTGGTTGTCGGAATTTCCCCCAATACCGCCAATCTGATTAAAAGTATGATTGAGGATTCCAACGATTATTATCCCGTTGCCATCCTCTCCGTTGAAGATCACACCCACAATTTAATCAACTCCACCATTCAAAATCTCAAAATCTCCGGCAAATCAGCTCTTCCGACACTCATCGAAACCCAAAAGATCCAAGCCGCCATTATCGACGGCACTCTACCTAGCGAATCGCTTCAAAGCGCCTATCAGCTTCTCTCCAATGCAGGGATCAGCGATATAAAACGATCAACCCTTTTATCGGACGGAAAGGAGTCAATTACCCCTCTCTCGGTCGAAGAGCTTTTGGCGCGCCATCCCAAAGATCTTGACACCCAAACGGTTGAAAACTTTATACGAGGGAAAAACGTTCTCATCACGGGTGCAGGGGGAAGTATCGGAAGCGAAATTTCACTCCAATGTCACCAATTCGGTGCGGCAAAACTACTTTTGATCGACCATAGCGAGTTTAATTTGTATCAAATCGGTGAAAAACTCCCTTCTGCGGAACTCTATCTGTGCAGCATCACCGACAAAGAGACGTTGGATACGATCATACAAAACGGCGCACCCGATATTGTCATCCATGCCGCCGCCTACAAACACGTCCCTCTGTGCGAAGCGAACATCCCAATGGCGATCAAAAACAACATCATCGGGAGTCGCAACGTTATCGACAGTGCGATCGAACACAATGTCCCCAAAATCGTAATCATCTCGACAGACAAAGCGGTTCGCCCGACGAACGTCATGGGGACAACCAAGCGGATCGTAGAGCTTTATGCCCAAAACGTCGATCCGAAAAACAGTGAGATCGTAGCCGTCCGTTTCGGTAACGTCCTCGGATCCAGCGGAAGCGTTATCCCAAAATTCAAAGCCCAAATCGAAGCAGGCGGACCCATCACCCTCACCCATCCCGATATTACCCGCTATTTTATGCTCATCAGCGAAGCGTGCCAGCTGGTACTCCAAGCGGCAGCCATTGCACGGGGAGGCGAACTGTTTATCCTCGATATGGGTGAATCGGTCAAAATTGCCGACTTAGCCCAAACGATGATCCGTCTCTATGCCACCCAGCCGATCGAAATCGTCTATACGGGATTACGCCCTGGGGAAAAACTCTACGAAGAGCTCTTGATCGATGAGAGCGAACAAAAAACCTCATATGAGTCAATTATGATTGCCGGTTCAACCCATTATCCGATCGAAATGTTAAAAGAGGATATTGAAAAGTTATCCGAGAGCACGAATATTATAGAAGCGTTACAAAAAATCGTACCGGAGTTTCAACCCTCCGGTACTTAAAATGTTATAACTCTGTTTTAAGAGCAGCGCCGTTAGAGGCGTTGGAGACAAGAAGACTGTAGCGTTTGAGCCATTTGGACGAGATCTCTTTTTGGATCGGCTTCCAGTGAAGGCGACGTTGTTCCAACACTTCATGGCTGACGTTGAGTTGCAATAGATGGGCATCGACATCGAGCTCGATCTCATCGCCGTCTTCGATGAGGGCGATCAAACCACCCTCAGCCGCTTCAGGACTGACGTGACCGATCGATGCTCCGCGTGTCGCACCGCTAAAACGTCCATCGGTGATGAGGGCAACGCTCTCTCCGAGCCCCATACCCATAATCAGTGCCGTGGGTGCGAGCATCTCTTGCATCCCCGGCCCCCCTTTAGGACCTTCATAGCGGATTACGACAACATCGCCCGCTTTGACTTTGTGCCCTACGATTCCGGCAATCGCCTCTTGCTGACTGTTAAAACAGACAGCACGTCCTTTGAACTTGCGCATATTCGGAGTGATTCCCGCCGTTTTGACAACCGCCCCCTCTTCTGCAAGATTTCCGAAAAGAATCGACAAACCGCCCACCGGCGAGTAGGCGTTTTCATTGGTGTGGATAATGTTCGGATCTTTGATCACCGCGTCTTTGATACGCTCACCCAGTGTCTCACCCGTAACGGTCATCGCATCGGTACGGAGGATTCCGCCGCGACGGCTCACCTCTTTCATAACGGCATTAACGCCCCCCGCGCGGTTGATGTCATCCATGTGCACGGTTGAGAGCGATGGAGAGATTTTCGCGATGTGAGCGACGTTTTCAGAGATTTTGTTGATTTGGGTAATGTCGAAATCAACCCCCGCCTCTTTGGCGATGCCGAGCATGTGCAATACAGTATTGGATGATCCCCCCATTGCCATATCGACGACGAACGCATTATGGATCGCTTTTTCGTTCAGAATATTTTGGATATTCCACTTTTGGGAATTTTCGTCTTTGACCATCTCGACGATGCGGCGTGCCGCTGTTTTGACCATCTCGATCCGCTCAGGAGTCATAGCGAGAACCGTACCGTTACCCGGCAATGCAACCCCCATTGCTTCACAGAGGGTATTCATCGAGTTTGCCGTAAACATCCCCGAACAGCTTCCGCCGCTCGGACACGCCTCACACTCAATCTCATAGAGCTCTTCATCGCTCATTTTGCCATCGGCGTGTTTTCCGACCGCTTCGAAGGCGGTTGCCAAATCGATCGGCGTCCCGTCTTTTTTGTGCCCCGCCTTCATCGGTCCGCCTGAGACGAAAATAGTTGGAACATTGACGCGCAGCGCCCCCATGAGCATCCCCGGAACGATTTTGTCACAGTTGGGGATACAAATAAGTCCGTCAAGCTTATGGGCATTCATCACCGTCTCGATACTATCCGCAATCAACTCACGACTCGGCAACGAATACAACATTCCATCATGCCCCATCGCGATCCCATCATCTACACCAATCGTATTGAACTCAAACGGTACCCCGCCCGCTTCGCGGATCGCCTCTTTAACGATACGGCCGTACTCTTGGAGAAAAAAGTGTCCTGGGATAATATCGATATGGGAATTCGCTACTCCGATAAAGGGTTTGTTAAAATCGTCGTCTTTAAGTCCGGTAGCCCGAAGTAAACTACGGTGAGGAGTTTTGTCAAATCCTCGTTTGATGGTATCGCTGCGCATAAAATATCCTTTTGGATCCGTTTTTTCATGATTCATAAAACGGAAATCATCATTAATTATCGTATTATACGAAAATTTTCTCTAAAAACTCTTTACAGCGAATATTTTTTTTGCTATACTTCCATCTCACAAAAACAATGCGGGAATAGCTCAGTGGTAGAGCACAACCTTGCCAAGGTTGGGGTCGCGAGTTCGAACCTCGTTTCCCGCTCCATTAAAATAATTATTATTTATTGAAGTCAAAAAATAGTATGTATCTGCCCGGATGGCGAAATCGGTAGACGCAAGGGACTTAAAATCCCTCGGTGGTAACACTGTGCCGGTTCAAGTCCGGCTCCGGGCACCATAACATTAATAATAAAAGAACTGGCGCCATCGCCAAGTGGTAAGGCCGGAGCCTGCAAAGCTTCTATCCCCAGTTCAAATCTGGGTGGCGCCTCCAAATTATTATTAAACTTACAAAATTAGTGGATAGATGGCAGAGCTTGGTTTAATGCACCGGTCTTGAAAACCGGCGAGGGTCATACCTCCCAGGGTTCGAATCCCTGTCTGTCCACCACTAAATAGAAAATAATCAGAAAAGAAAAACTTGGATAGATGGGTGAGCGGCTGAAACCACATCCCTGCTAAGGATGCGTACTGGTAACGGTACCGAGGGTTCGAACCCCTCTCTGTCCACCACCAACAGGTGATATTCCGAATTAGCTCAGCGGTAGAGTAGGTGACTGTTAATCACTTGGCCACTGGTTCGAATCCAGTATTCGGAGCCATTAAAAAAACTTTTAAAGATACATTGGGGTGTCGCCAAGCGGTAAGGCCTCGGTTTTTGGTACCGATATTCAGGGGTTCGAATCCCTTCACCCCATCCAACTTCGAAAAAACATCGCGGAATAGAGCAGCTCGGTAGCTCGTCGGGCTCATAACCCGAAGGTCATAGGTTCAAATCCTGTTTCCGCAACCAATATTATCCCCTAAAATACGGACTTTCAAAGCCTATCTTCCTAAAAAAATCTTATAACTCATTTTAGTTTTATTGCCTATTTATTGGCATATTTAAAATTAAAAGCTTATATAAACGTGACACTTTTATAAAATATCTTGTATAATCTAGTCACATTTTAAAAGGAGGAACAGAATGCATACCATAGATAAACTTGAGCGTAAAATCAATGCTTTACCGATAGGTGAAATCATTCCTTTCTCGCTAGTTGATATAGATGGTGTTTCAAAAGTCACCATCAGAAAATATTTACATCGTTTGCACGAGCGAGGGATAATTTCAATCGTTAAACGAGGCTATTTTCAACGAATAGAACCCTTTCATGAATTTTTATTTGTATATGGATCGCTCAAGAAAGGGTTTGACAATTACAAGCTTTTAGAAAAATCGACGAGAAGACTCGGCAAAGCCTCCACCGTTGGGAAGTTTGGTATGTTTGAAGATAGTTTTGGCAACTACCCCTATCTGGTTAAAAAACCAATCAACCATATAAGCGGAGAACTGTATGAAATTCAACGTAAAGAACTTTTATACCAAATCGATGAGTTTGAAGGGGCACCTGATTATTATCAAAGAAAAAAAATCAAAGTGAAAACCCATCACGGTGTCCATTTCGCATATACTTATATTCGAGAAGATGCACAGATTCCAGATCATCAAACGCCATTAAAGATTTGGGAAAACAACACCGATTATAAAGTAAAACAATTGAAAAACTTTTTAGAAAAGTTGCACTAACAGATGTCAGGCACAACACAAAGATATAAAGCAACTCCTAATAATACGGTAAATTGTCATAACGTTGGAGAAAACGACGAGTATCAATTTGGATGTGAATTCGAATTTTACATTGATATTGAAAACCACGATTTTAAAGATGCCATAGAGAGAATCAAAAATAAGATACAAGCATTTACCAATGCCGATATTTTGGTTGATTTGTTAAATCTACCCATCGAAGATGATAAGAATCATTGTATTCAAATCAAACCAGATCAATCGCTACAAAGTCATGGACTGGAAATATCCATACCTATTACTTCGCAAACGGGAGTAAAGCACTATATCCGCCATATACTTCCCCTCATAGAAGAATTTGGCTATACCAACGAAGATACAGGATTGCATTTTCATATTTCTACCATCCAAAAAGATGGAGTCAATTTTCCATTTTACATTTTTATGCTCATGTGTCATGATAAAAACCTACTCTCATCATGGGAACCACGACTAGGGTACAGTCAAAATGTTATGGATATTTTATTGAAAAGTACCAAGACTGAGGCAAGGATTATAAAAACTAAAAAAGGGACAATCTGGAATCTTGAAAAGCTAGAAGCAAACCATATTGAAATCAAATCAATGGGTGGTATCAATTATCACCGTCAAATGGACAAAATCATAGATGAGTTCGATACGTATGCAGATTGCTTTGATCGAGTATATAAAAATATCGATCATGATTATAGGGCAAAGCTAATAGAAGAGCATAAAATTCTT
>NZ_JAEMQA010000126.1:0-32353 GCF_022759005.1 Sulfuricurvum sp.
CAAGAGGCAGTAGATGCTCTCTTTGACAATGGTCGTCGCGCGAATGCCGTTAAGGGTGCCAATAAACGTCCTCTTAAATCACTTTCTGAGATCATCAAAGGTAAACAAGGGCGTTTCCGTCAAAACCTTCTCGGTAAACGTGTTGACTTCTCTGGACGTTCGGTTATCGTTGTTGGACCAAACCTTCAAATGGATCAGTGCGGATTGCCAAAACAAATGGCATTGGAACTATTCAAACCGCATTTGATCGCGAAACTCGAAGATAAAGGGTATGCGACGACCGTAAAAGCGGCGAAAAAAATGATCGAAGAGAAAACCAATGAAGTTTGGGAATGTCTTGCAGAGATCGTTGAAGGGTATCCGGTTATGCTTAACCGTGCACCGACGCTTCACAAACTCTCTATTCAAGCATTCCATCCGAAATTGATCGATGGTAAAGCGATTCAATTGCACCCGCTTGTTTGTGCCGCGTTCAATGCGGACTTCGACGGTGACCAAATGGCGGTTCACGTTCCATTATCAGCCGAAGCGATTGCCGAAGCAAAAGTATTGATGCTCTCATCTATGAACATCTTGCTCCCTGCGTCAGGTAAAGCGATTGCAACTCCGTCACAAGATATGGTCTTGGGGCTTTATTATTTGACACTCGGCAAAAACGATGTTAAGGGATCAAACAAACTTTTCAGCAACGTTGATGAAATTATGATCGCTTTGGAACACAACGCGCTTGATTTGCATGCGAAAGTTCGTACCCGTGTTGATGGCCGTGTAATCCACACCACGGCAGGACGTATGATCCTTCAATCGATTCTTCCGGCATTCGTTCCGGTAGAATTGTGGAACGTTGTGATGAAAAAGAAAAACATCTCTGCTCTTGTTGACTATGTTAACAAACACGGCGGTGTCGCTGTTACAGCGGGATTCTTGGATGATTTGAAAAATCTCGGTTTCAAATATGCAACGAAATCAGGGGTATCGATCTCTATCGCCGATATCATCATTCCTGAAGCAAAATCGGGATTGATTTCAACGTCTAAAAATCGTGTAAAAGAGATCCAAAAACAATTTGAAGCGGGTCTCTTGACCGAGCAAGAACGTTATAATAAAATCATTGACGTTTGGACCGATACCAACAATACCGTTGCGGGCGGAATGATGGATTTGATCCAAAACGATAAAGATGGATTCAATTCGATCTTTATGATGGCGGATTCTGGAGCGCGGGGTTCTGCGGCTCAAATTCGTCAGCTCGCAGGTATGCGTGGTTTGATGGCGAAACCGGACGGATCGATCATCGAAACTCCGATTATTTCAAACTTTAAAGAAGGTTTGAACGTTCTTGAGTACTTTATTTCAACCCACGGTGCTCGTAAAGGTCTCGCCGATACCGCTCTTAAAACAGCGAATGCAGGGTATTTGACCCGTAAACTTGTTGACGTTGCGCAAAACGTGAAAATCGTTGAGCACGACTGCGGTACCCATGAGGGGATCGAGCTTACCGATATCTCTGTGGGTAATGAATTGATCGAACCGTTGGAAGACCGTATTTTCGGACGTGTTTTGGCAGAAGATGCGATCGATCCGATTACCAATGAGATCCTCTACTCTGAGGGGACATTGATCGATGAGATCAAAGCATCCAAAATCATCGAAGCGGGCATCAAAGCGGTACAAATCCGTACTCCGACAACGTGTAAATCGGAAAACGGCGTATGTGCATTGTGTTATGGACTCAACCTCGGTACGGGTGAAATCGTTAAACCGGGTGAAGCGGTCGGTATTATTGCTGCTCAATCGATCGGAGAACCGGGAACACAGTTGACACTTCGTACATTCCACGTCGGGGGAACGGCGTCAAGTACGCGTGAAGAGCGCCAAGTCGTTGCAACTAAAGAAGGTTTCATCCGTTATTACAACATGAAAACCTACCTTTCAAAAGAGGGTAAACAAATCGTTGCAAACCGTCGTAATGCGGCTATCTTGTTGGTTGAACCGAAAATCAAAGCTCCGTTTAACGGAACGGTCGAGATTCAAACGATCCACGATGAAGTTATCGTAAGTGTTAAAGGTGAGAGCCAAACAGTACGTTATACACTCCGTAAAAACGAAGTGGCAAAACCGAATGAACTTGCGGGAGTTAGCGGTAAAATCGAAGGTAAATTCTACCTTCCGTATGAAAACGGCACGGCGGTAAAAGCGGATGAATCCATCGTTGAGACGATCAAAGACGGTTGGAATGTGCCAAACCGTATCCCATACGCGTCTGAGATCCAAGTTAAAGACGGTGCACCGGTAACGCAAAAAATCTTCGCAAAAGAGAAAGGGGTTGTTAAATACTACCTCCTCAAAGGGGATTACCTTGAGCGTCACCATGAAATCGCCAAAGGGTACAGTGTAGAAGAGAAAGGTCTCTTCGCTGTGGTTGCCGACAGTGAAGATCGTGAAGCGATCCGTCACTATATCGCTCGCGGTTCGGTGATTGAAACCAACGATAACGAAGCGGTAAAAGCGGACAGTATCATTGCTAAACCGGCAAAAGAAGAGTCGATCGTTATCGCGGAATGGGATCCATATTCGAATCCAATTATTTCCGAAACAGACGGGGTTATTACATTCGAAGATATTATTCCGGGTGTTACCGCATCGGAGCAATTCGACGAATTGACCGGAAAAACCCGTTTGATGATCAACGAGTATGTTGCACCTGAGTTCAAACCGGCAATCGTCCTTGCGGCGAACGACGGTTCGGTGATCCGCTATGCGGTTGAACCGAAAACCGCGATTTTTGCACAAGATCGCTCAGAAGTGAAGGTAGCCGATATCTTAGCACGTACACCGAAAGCGCTCCAAAAATCACGCGATATCACTGGGGGTCTTCCACGGGTTTCTGAGCTTTTCGAAGCGCGTAAACCAAAAGAGATCGCTCTAATCGCAGAACTTGACGGGGTTGTCAGCTTCGGTAAACCGCTTCGTGGTAAAGAGCGTATCTTGATCACGAGTGATAACGGTATGGTAAAAGAGTACTTTGTTGATAAAAACTTGGTGACGTTGGTGCACCCTGGCGAGTTCGTTCACGCCGGTGAGCGTTTGACGGACGGTATTATCAGCTCACACGAGATCCTCCGTATCTTGGGTGTTAAAGCATTGTACAACTACCTTGTTAGTGAAGTACAACAAGTTTACCGCCGTCAAGGGGTTAATATCGCCGACAAACACATTGAAGTTATCTTCACTCAGATGTTGCGTCAGATCAAAATTCTCCGTTCAGGAGATACGAAATTCATCGAGGGTGATGTTGTTTCCAAAGCACAGTTCAAAGTCGAAAACGAAAAAATCCTTCGTCTCGGCGGTGAACCTGCAATCGCTGAACCGTACCTCGTCGGTATCACCCGTGCAGCGGTTAGTGCAGACTCGATTATCTCAGCAGCATCGTTCCAAGACACCACAAAAGTCTTGACCGAAGCGGCAGTATCGGCGAAAATCGACGACTTGACTGACTTGAAAGAGAACGTCATCATCGGTCGCACGATTCCAGTCGGTACCGGTATCTATAAAGACCAAAAAATGGTTTTCGGAGACTAAGGTCTCCTCTCGTCATTCCCCTTTTAGGGGAAACTATTTTCATCCAAACTTTCTTTTACCATCATCTTTCCTTCACATTTTTGACTTTATTTTCTAATATCCATTTAATATTATGTTGTATAAGATTGTGTATAACTTCGGAGAATCCAAATGAAAAATTTAGCCTATTATACGAATCTTGATTATGAGATTGTTATCAAAAAAGTGAGTCCCGAAGATGGGGATGGGTGGTTTGCTTATTACAAAGATTTCAAAGGGGTGATGGGAGATGGTGAAAGTGCGATTGAGGCTATTGAATCTGCACAAAACACTTTTTCAGCTTTTGTCGAAGTCTCTTTAGCTCAGGGGGATAACATACCCGAACCGGATACCAATGAAAAAAGCTTACGGATTAATATCTCTATGCCTGAGAATTTGGTGAATAAAATCGATAGTTATATTGAACCGTTGCATTTGAGCCGTTCAGCTTTTTTGCAAAAAGCGGCGCTGAGAGAGATAGGGATTTAAAAAATAAAGATTTTTTTTGTATCGTTCACCCTTCGACTAGCTCAGGGCGAACGGCTGTGCTTCTGATAGCGCTTCTCCTCTCTTACAACTTCCTTAAAATAAGCTCAAATTAATCAAAAATTAGCTAACATTGCGCGTTTATTAGTCCCCTCGTTATGAGCGGATTAACTATTCTACTGGAACAAATTCAACAAAGGAGATTGTGTGCCAACAATCAACCAACTTATTCGTAAAGAGCGACAAGCGGTCGTAAAAAAATCAAAATCACCCGCTTTGGTGTCATGCCCACAACGTCGTGGTGTATGTACTCGTGTATATACTACAACCCCTAAAAAACCGAACTCGGCGCTTCGTAAAGTTGCTAAAGTTCGTTTGACTTCAGGGTTTGAAGTTATTAGTTATATCGGTGGTGAGGGTCACAACTTGCAAGAGCACTCTATCGTTCTTGTTCGTGGTGGTCGTGTAAAAGACTTACCAGGGGTTAAATACCATATCGTACGTGGTGCTCTCGATACTGCGGGTGTTAAAGACCGTAAAGTATCTCGTTCTAAATACGGAACGAAAAAAGCTAAGGCTAAAAAATAAGCATTTAGTCTGACAAGAATCGGTTGATGATGACCGTTTTTTGAGTAAATGAAACAACATTGAAGGAAATATTATGAGAAGAAGAAAAGCGCCCGTTCGCGAAATTATGCCTGACCCGGTTCATGGTTCAAAAGTTTTGACTAAGTTCATTAACAAAATCATGTGGGACGGTAAAAAAAGTACTGCTGAGAAAATCATGTACAGTGCATTGGATATCATGGGTTCACGTGGTGAAAAAACAGGTATCGAAGTATTCAACGCTGCGATTGAGAACATCAAACCAGTTATCGAAGTAAAAAGCCGCCGTGTGGGTGGAGCGACCTACCAAGTTCCAGTAGAAGTTCGTCCTGTACGCCAACTTTCTCTTGCTATCCGCTGGTTGACCGATGCGGCACGCAAACGTAACGAGCGCACTATGGCAGAGCGTTTGGCAAATGAGCTTTCAGATGCAGCAAACGACAAAGGTTCAGCGTTCAAAAAGAAAGAAGATACTTACAAAATGGCTGAAGCGAATAAAGCGTTCGCTCACTATCGCTGGTAAGATATTTGTAACCTTTTGATAACCCGCTCGGGTTATCATTTTTCATTCCACTATAAACTCTATTAAGGGCTATTAACATGGCAAGATCCCATAAACTTGAAGACGTAAGAAACATCGGTATCGCCGCACACATCGACGCGGGTAAAACGACAACAACTGAGCGTATCTTGTTCTACACCGGTGTATCACACAAAATCGGTGAAGTTCACGAAGGTGCTGCAACTATGGACTGGATGGAGCAAGAGCAAGAACGCGGTATTACCATTACTTCGGCTGCGACCACTTGTGAATGGCGTCACAAACAAATCAACATCATCGACACTCCGGGCCACGTTGACTTCACCATCGAAGTTGAGCGTTCTATGCGTGTACTTGACGGTGCAGTCGCCGTATTCTGTGCGGTAGGTGGGGTTCAACCACAATCTGAAACCGTATGGCGTCAAGCAAACCGTTACGGGGTTCCTCGTATGGTTTTTGTTAACAAAATGGACCGTATCGGTGCCGATTTCTACAACGTAGAAGATCAAATCCGTAATCGCTTGAAAGCGAATCCAGTACCTATCCAATTGCCGATCGGTGCGGAAGACCAATTTAAAGGGATCATCGATCTCGTTAAAATGAAAGCAATCCTTTGGGATGAAGATGCTGCGATGGGTTCTAACTATCGTGAAGAAGAAATCCCTGCGGATTTGATGGACAAAGCAGAAGAGTATCGCGCAAAATTGATGGAAGCAGCCGCTGAGGGTGACGAGTCATTGATGGAAAAATACTTCGAAGAGGGTGAGCTCTCTAACGAAGAGATCATGCGGGGTATCAAAGCGGGTTGTTTGAAAATGGAAATCATCCCGATGACGTGCGGAACAGCGTTCAAAAACAAAGGGGTGCAAACTCTTCTTGACGCGGTTGTCGATTATCTTCCATCACCGCTTGAAGTAGCACAAATCCGTGGTACAAAAGAAGATGACGAAGAAGTAGAAGTTATCGTTAACTCGACTGACGATGAGCCGTTTGCAGGTTTGGCGTTCAAAATTATGACTGACCCGTTCGTAGGACAATTGACATTTGTACGTATGTACCGTGGTGTTCTTGAGTCTGGTTCATACGCGATCAATACCACCAAAGGTAAAAAAGAGCGTATCGGTCGTCTTTTGAAAATGCATGCTAACAAACGTGAAGAGATCAAAGCACTTTACGCAGGGGAAATCGGTGCGGTTGTCGGTCTTAAAGACACTACTACCGGAGATACTCTTTGTGATGAAAAAGATCGCGTAATCCTTGAGCGTATGCACTTCCCTGATCCGGTTATCTCAGTTGCGGTTGAGCCGAAAACCAAAGCGGACCAAGAGAAAATGGGTATCGCGCTTGGTAAATTGGCTGCGGAGGATCCATCGTTCCGTGTTCACACTGACGAAGAGACAGGACAAACAATCATCAGCGGTATGGGTGAGCTTCACCTTGAGATCTTGGTTGACCGTATGTTCCGTGAGTTCAAAGTTGAAGCAGAAGTGGGTGCACCGCAAGTTGCATACCGTGAAGCGATCCGTAACGAAGTGAGCCAAGAGTACAAATACGCGAAACAATCAGGTGGACGCGGACAATTCGGTCACATCTATATCCGTGTTAAGCCGGGTGAAGCAGGTACAGGATTTACCTTCAAAAATGAGATCAAAGGTGGGGTTATTCCAAAAGAGTACATTCCAGCGGTTGAAAAAGGGTGTGCGGAAGCGATGCAAAAAGGTGTACTTGCGGGTTATCCGATCGAAGATATCGAAGTTGCATTGTATGATGGTTCATACCATGAGGTTGACTCATCTGAGATGGCGTTTAAATTGGCTGCATCTATGGGATTCAAAGAGGCTGCGCGTAAAGCAAATCCATGTATCCTTGAGCCGATGATGAAAGTTGAAGTTGAAGTTCCTGAAAACTTCATGGGTGACGTTATCGGTGACCTTAACCGCCGTCGCGGGCAAGTTAACAACATGGGAGACCGTTCTGGTAATAAAATCGTTGACGCGTTCGTACCGTTGTCTGAAATGTTCGGTTACTCAACTGACCTTCGTTCAGCAACACAAGGGCGTGCAAGCTACTCTATGGAATTCGATCACTACGAAGAAGTTCCACGTAACGTTGCCGAAGAGATTATCAAAAAGCGTAACAGCTAAGAGATCCTCTCTCCTCTTGCCCCCTTGGGGCACTTTTTATTCTTCCAAGTTTTTATTCGCAAAATCCCAGTTTAACAAATGGTTGATCACATTGTCGACATACTCGGCACGCACATATTGAGCACTTTCCAATTACATTCAAGTATTAGGCTGTCATCGCTGTAGATTCGCCCGATACAGACCACTTTTGAAGGGGTGATAGCCGTATCGTTATAGCGTATGGTTTTCATCAATCTCTCTCCAAATCGGTATCTCATCCTCTTCGGGTCTTCCTATTAATTCCAAGGAAGGGGCGTAATTTGCCTTGTAAGCCAAACTTTGGCACTCCTCGACGTAATAGCCCAAATAGACCCATTTCAGCCCAAGCCGTTTGGCAAATTCAATTTGCTGCAACAGGGTATAGCGTCCGAGAGAGAGATGATTGTACTCAGGATCGTAATAGCAATACAAGGCGCTGATCCCCTCGTCCAAAATATCGATCAAATCAACGGCAATCAGTCTTTCTCCTTCGAAATAGAGCACTTCAAATCCAAAATCGCCATGACCTTGTACAAACGAGGAGTAGTAGTTTTTCGGATCGGTTTTTGGGGCGTCCCAAGACCTCGTATGGTGTTTGTAGCGATGGTAGCGCTCAAAAAGATCAAGGTGTTCTCGGGTGAGAGTCGGTTGACGGATAAAGGTATTTAAATGAGCATTTTTTCGAAGAATACGGCGCTCGGATTTGCTGAAGGAATAGCGTTTGACGTCGATTTTGAGGCTTTCGCATTTGCGGCACTCTTGGCAGATTGGGCGAAAATACATTGATCCGAAACGCCGCCATCCTCGCAAGATTAGGGATTCACATTGATCTTTGGTGCACTCTTGGATGACTTTGTAGTGGATGCTTTGGGTGTTTCCTGGAATGTACGAGCACGGCTCATGTAGCGCGCACTCTTTGAGGATGATGTTGTGGTTATGCGTCGTCATCTTTTCGGCTGAGGGCAATCAGTACCCCCTCGATCATCTCATCGATATCTCCGTCGAGAATGTTGTTGATGTTGGAATACGGGATACCCGAACGGGTATCTTTGACCTGTTGGTACGGGGCTAAAACGTAGGAGCGGATTTGGTGGCCCCAGCCGTTTTCGCTTTTTTCGACACCGTCAACCGCCGCTTGTTTTTTCTCCATCTCCAATTCATACAGACGGGATTTGAGCATTTTAAAGGCGGTTGCTTTGTTCTTGTGCTGGCTTCGGTCGTTTTGGCATTGAACGACGATGCCGGTAGGGATGTGGGTGATACGGATCGCCGATTCAGTTTTGTTGACGTGCTGTCCGCCGGCACCCGAAGCGCGGTAAGTATCGAGGCGGATATCTTTGTCTTCGATTTCGATTTCGATATCATCATCAAGCTCCGGAGAGATCATGACGGAAGTAAAACTGGTATGGCGTTTTGCGGCAGAGTCGTAGGGACTGATACGCACTAAGCGGTGAATGCCGTTTTCATTTTTGAGATAGCCGTAAACGTTGATCCCTTTGATGATGAGGGCGGCATCTTTGATCCCTGCCTCTTCGCCTGCTTGATAGTCGAGCATCTCTACGGTGAAGTCGTGGCGTTCTGCCCAGCGCGTATACATACGCAATAGCATGGATGCCCAGTCTTGAGACTCCGTTCCCCCTGCGCCCGGATGGATCGTGACGATGGCGTTGAGTGAATCGTGCTCTCCGCTGAGGAGGACTTCGATCTCCATCGATTTGACTTTGTTTTCGAGTTCGGAAGCATCGGCGAAAAGGCTTTCGATGGTTTCATCATCCCCCTCTTCTTTTGCCATATCGTATAGATCGATGGCATCACTAAGAGCGTTAAACGTTTTGGAATATTTTGCCAATCGGCGTTCAAGTTGCGTTTTCTCTTTTTGGATAACTCCGGCAGCGGCCGCATCGTTCCAAAAGCCGTCGGAATTTTCAAGGGCTTCAATTTCGCTCAAACGTGCATTGATCTCATCGGGACGGACGACGCCGGTGACGTTTTGCATTTTGGTTGTGAGCGTTTTGAGTAATTCGGTATATTCGTAATGATCCATGTAATGGAATATCCTGTTCGTATATTATAATTACGATTATATTCTAAAGAGGCTAAAACGATGATTATCGCACGTTCCGCACAAGAACTCAAAGAAGCGCTAAAGACTAAAACAGGATCACTGGGATTTGTTCCGACGATGGGGGCACTCCATAGCGGGCATCGTACGTTGATTGATGCGGCACGGCGTGAGAACGACTGTGTCGTTGTCTCGATCTTTGTCAATCCGACCCAGTTTCTGCCGGGAGAAGATTTGAGTAAATATCCCCGTAAAGAGGAAGCTGATTTTAAAATTTGTGAGCTTAGCGGTGTCGATATTCTCTTTTATCCGGATGTAGATGCAATGTATACCGAGGATGAAATACGGATTACGGCTCCCGATGTGCGAGGATTCATTTTGGAAGGGGCATCGCGTCCGGGCCATTTTGACGGCGTATTGACGGTCGTGATGAAACTGCTGAATTTGGTTCAACCTTCGCGTGCCTATTTTGGAAAAAAAGATGCGCAGCAGCTTGCCCTGATCACGCAGATGATTCATAACTTTTTTATGGACGTTGAGATTGTTCCGATGGATACCGTACGGGAAAATGACGGATTGGCGCTGTCGTCACGAAACGTCTATTTGAACCCCTCAGAGCGCCAAGAGGCGCTTAAACTCTCTGCCGCACTTAAACACGCAACCAAAATGGTGATACAGGGGAATACCAAAAGTGCGGCCATTAAATCGGCAATGGAAGAGATTTTGGCTCCGCTTGATGTCGAATACGTTGCAATCGTCAGTCGAGCCTTTCAATCCCTCGATGAGGTGATTATCGGAGATACGATCGTTCTCGTGGCGGCACGTGTCGGAACGACTCGCTTGATCGATAATGTGTGGATGTGAGATGAAGGTTTTTGTTTTCATCGCAGCCATAATCCTATTTGCGGGATGCGCACCCAAAATGGGGAAAGATATTATTGTGGAACCGCAAGGAAATATCCGTTTGGAAAGCTCTAAAACCGATGCGATTGTTGGGGTGCTTACGTTACTCGGGCTCCCTTCGGGAAATGACCTCATACGAATCGGTTCTGATTTGAAAATCACCAACAAATGGCATAGCGACATCAAAATTATTGCGCTAACGTACACGCTAAGTGACGAACAAGGGATTATTACCGAAGGTGAAGCAAAAACCGATTTGACAAAACCTCTTATTGTCTCTTCCGGAAACGAAAAAATAGTCCCTTTGGAATTTCGCATTGAAATGAAACGGTTAAACTCTAATCGCATTATCGGTATTTTGGAGTCGAAACGAAAGCTAATGGTGAAAGGGAATGCGGTTTTGGAGGTATGGGGTATTCAACACACCTATCCTTTTGAAAAAGAGGCGACCAAAGTCGTCCAAAAAGCGATCAAAGGCTATTTATAATCGGAGCCTCTTTTTCTGGGACAGCAGCGGCAGCTGCCGCTGCCGGATCAGGGGTGAGATACTTCTCCTCCACCATCAAATCGATAATCGCTTTGAATACCGGAACGGCGGTAATGGATGCAAAATAGACGGTGCGCGGGTTGATGACGGTAATACCGATTGTATAGTTGTGTTTGCCGTCATTGGCAAAACCGATAAACGACGTGTGATAACTGTTACTGTATCCGCCGTTTTTCGCGATATGCGCCGTTCCCGTTTTTCCTCCCACTTCCAACCCCGGTGTTTTCGCGATCGTTCCCGTACCGACATTGACCGTTTTGATGAGGATTTGTTTCATCCGCTCGGCTGTCGCAGGTGAAATGACCTGAATAGGGGCTTGCACCTGCATCGGAATGGTGCGGCCGTTATCGTCATAGAGCGCTTCGACAACCATCGGATTGACGAGCTTTCCCCCGTTATTGAAAACATTGAACGCTTTGACCAGCTGCATCGGATTGGCGCGCATCCCATACCCGTACGAGGTGATCGCTTTGTAGAGGTAGTTGTTCAATTGTGCTGAACTCGGGATAGATCCCCGCTTTTCATACGGCAGGTCGATCCCGCTGAAATGGGTGAAGCCGAAGCGTTCAAGCCCTTCGGTAAACTCTTTTCCGTTGAGTTTTTGACCCAACTGCGCAATACCGATATTGGAAGAGTAGACAAGAACGTCTTCGGCACTGATCATGCTAAAAGGGTGTTCGTCGACAATCGTTTTCGTCCCCATCGTAAAGCGGCCGTTGTGTCCGTTGACCATATCGTAAGGGTTGATCAGTCCACGATCGAGAAGAAGGGAAAAAATGATCGGTTTGATAACCGATCCGGGTTCATAGCTGTATTCGATCGCATTGATATTGAGTGAGGGGTAATCTTGGGTTCGGATATGATTGGGATCAAAGCGGTTCGAACTGGCCAACGCGATGATTTTTCCGCTTTTGGAATCCATAACGGTGGCGATGATCTCATCGGCTTTGAGCTTTTCTTTGTGTTGGTCGGTGATGATTTCAATACGGGATTGAAGCATGATCGGGATATTGAGCTTGACGGTGAGACCGTTGATTTGGCGTTTAAAATCGCTTTGTTTATTTAAAATCAAATATCCGTTGACGTCACGCAAGGCTTTTTGGGTTTTGTTTTGTTGAGGATTGAGCTCTTCGTCAAAGAATTTTTCCAGCCCTTTGATTCCGTAAATTCGGGTATAGCCGTTCTCTTCCATTTTACGCGGGTACCCTAAAAGCGGAGTCAGAAGGGTGGTATAAGGATACACACGTGCCTCCCCGCTCTCCAAAATGCTCAGCCCTTGCAAAATACGATCACCGCTTGGCGTTTCGTATTCGACGAATACTCCCAACCGGCGCAATTCAAATGCGAGCGTTTTAAGATACATCGCCTCTTTCGGATTGATGTGGTAACTGAGCGTCACCGTCCCTTTTCGGGTATTGAGCCGTTCGCGAATCTCTTCGGGATCCATACCGCTGTAGATACTGAACAGTTGGATAAAAAGCTCTAATTTATTGGGATCAATATTGCGTGTGTTGACGACGGCTTTGTAGAGTTTTTGGGTTGTTGCGATGTGATAGCCGTCCGCACTGATGATCGAGCCGCGTTGCGCCTTTGAAGAGTCTTCTGAATAAATGGACGGAATGTTTCGATCATGCAAGGCGGTATAGAGCATAACCGCCAAAAAGATGACGAAACCAAACATAAGAACGAGAAAAAGGGCAAGGATTTTTTTTGATTTATTGGAATGACGCATATAAGAAGGCTAAATCACATTTGCGTTCGGGTAATTTCTTTATACGCATTGAGTGCCTTATTCCGTACTTCAAGCATCAATTTCATACTGATTTCGGCTTTGTCGATTGCGATAGCGGCTTGGTGCAAATCTTTGACACTTCCGGTTGCAATATCGCTCATTGCTTTTTCACCGTCAACTTGCATTTGGTTGACGTTGCCGAGTGCATTTTTGAGCTCTTGAGCAAAATCGGTACTGCTTACTCCCGTTGTATTACCGCTTTTATTCGTGAGAAGATCAGCGGTGGAAAGAGCTTTGATCGAGTGAACGTTAGCCATTTACGGATTATCCTTGTAATATACTGATGGCACTGCCGGCCATGTTTTTTGCACTTTCGAATGCGGCGACGTTCGCTTGATACGAACGTGTTGCTTCGACTAAATCGGCCATTTCGACGACAGGATTAATATTCGGATAGGCAACGTATCCTTTTGCGTCCGCATCAGGATGTGAGGGATCATATTTCATCTTCGGTGCACCGTCGTCACGGCTGATTTTATCAACGATAACACTCATGATAGCAGGATTTGGTTTTAAACCCGCTAATCCCTCTTTGAGCGGATCGCTGTAGCCGAGTTGGGAGGTCTCTTTTTCAAGTGCTCTGTTGAATGCTTGATTGAAATCGACTGCTTTGAAAATTACTTCCTGTCGGCGATACGGTCCCCCCTCATTGGTACGGGTGGTTTGTGCATTGGCAATGTTTTCACTGATTGTATTGACACGGACACGTTGTGCGGAGAGTCCGTAACCGCTGATATCAAAGCTATTTAAAAATGCCATCATCTAATCCTTAGGATGTTTTGCTCGAAGCGTCAATGACGCTTTTGAACAACGCGGAATCTTTTTTGAGCGCAGCGGTAAGGGCATTGAACATCGTTGAGTTTTTTGCCATTTCAGTCGATTCGACATCCAAATCGACGCTGTTGCCGTCGTTGCGCGCCATGTGCCCGTCACGAAAAAACGTGGTAGGTTTTGACGAACCCGAATCAATCGGTCCTAAATGGGCGCCGTTGGTACGAGCCATTTGGAGCTCTTCGGATTTGTTTTTAAAGATTTCGGCACTTTTTTGTGCCAAGGTGTCTTCAAAACTGATGTCTTTCGGGCGATAGAAAGGGGTATCGGCATTGGCGATGTTTCCGGCAATGATATCTTGACGCGCCGCACGGTAGTTCATCGCGCTTTCCATCAAATCATGCGAACGTGAAATGTGAATTCCCATGGTGTTTGCCCCTTTCTCGTAATTTGTTTCAAATACCTAAGCAAAAAATATTCCAATTTTCTTTTATCGAACTCTTTTTGAAGAAACGATATACTTATGAAAATTATACATTATAAGCTTAAAAATGCCGGATAAAAAATTATTTCTCTTAACAACCGCGCTGATTACGATAGGGGTTATTTGCTCGTATACGTTGACCGCTTACACCGTTGTCCTTTTTAATTATAACGATTTCCACTTTGTCATCCGAGAACTCATTGTCGCGGTTATCTCTATTCTGATTATGTGGACGTTGGCGCAGTTAGACCCTGATATTTGGCTCCATCGCTTAGGACTCGGGCTTTTTTTCGGCGGGATAGTATTGATGATCGTTATGCCGTTTCTCCCAGCATCGCTGGTGAGTGAAGTCGGGGGGGCGAAACGGTGGATTAAGCTGTTCGGTTTTTCGATTGCTCCGGTCGAGTATTTCAAAGTAGGCTTTGTCTACTTTTTGGCATGGAGTTTTTCCCGTAAACTCGGGCACCACGCGAACATGGGGGTTGCCGAAGAGTTTAAGCGCTTTATGCCGTATGCGGCGATTTTTGTCGTTATCATGTTTTTGATCGCATTTATGCAAAACGACTTGGGACAAGTTGTTGTACTGGCCCTCACATTGGCATTTATGCTCTTTTTTGCGGGGAGCAGTTTTCGCTTCTTTATGACGCTGATTGGAAGTGCGGTGGCATTTTTCCTCTTTTTTATTCTGACGGCGGAACATCGGATCAACCGTATTTTGTCATGGTGGGCATCGGCACAGAGTACTGTTTTGGCTTTTTTCCCCGAATCGATTGCCAAACATTTACGGATCGAAAATGCCGAAGAACCGTATCAGATCGGACACTCGCTCAATGCGATTCATAATGGATCGATCTTCGGCACGGGTTTAGGTGGCGGAACATTCAAACTCGGTTTTTTGAGTGAGGTGCATACCGACTTTGTTCTGGCGGGGATTGCGGAAGAATTCGGCTTTATCGGAGTGTTCGGCGTGACGCTTCTTTTTATTATGCTTTTGCACCGTCTGTTTAAAATTGCCAACCGCTCACATGATGATACGGCATATCTGTTTAGTCTGGGGGTAGGGTTATTGATTACGTTTGCGTTCATGATTAACGCCTACGGGATCAGCGGACTCACTCCGATCAAAGGGATTTCCGTTCCCTTCCTGAGTTATGGAGGATCGGCGATGCTGGCTTCCGCGGTGGGGGTTGGGATGGTGATCATGGTCTCCAAAAAAATCAAATACAAATCGGGAGATAAAAAGTGAACATTGTCTTTACCGGAGGCGGGACGGGAGGACATCTCGTAATCGCCCTCTCTTTGGCACAAACGGCTCGTGAACGAGGTCACAAGGTGATGTTTATCGGATCGACTTCCGGACAGGATCGCCAATGGTTTGGTAACACTACCCTTTTTGACGAGGTTCACTTTTTAGAGACGACCGGCGTCGTCAATAAAGCCGGATTGGGGAAACTCGGAGCACTCTGGAAAGTGTTTAAAGCTTCATTGAAATCACGCGATTTGATTCGATCATTTCGTGCCGATGCAGTTGTGAGTGTCGGAGGATTCTCGGCAGCACCGGCGGCTTTGGCGGCAGTCGCGTCGCGGATACCGCTTTATATCCATGAACAAAATGCGGTGACGGGTAAGCTTAATCGTCTTCTTCGTCCGTATGCGAAACGTTTTTTTAGTTCGTACGAAGCAGGAGAGAATCATTGCGATTATCCGGTTCATCCACGCTATTTTGAAAATGCAAGAGTGCGTGAGGGGATCAAAACCGTCATCTTTTTGGGAGGATCGCAAGGAGCCAAATTTATTAACGATTTGGCGATTGAAATCGCTCCGTGGCTTCAAAACAGAGGAATCCACATCATCCATCAGTGCGGATTGAAAGAAGAAGAGAGGGTGCGAGCCGCCTATCATGAGCTTGGGATTGAAGCGGAGGTGTACGGATTTACGACCCAAATCGCCGAATTGTGCGAACGGAGCGATTTTGCCGTGAGTCGATCGGGGGCGAGTACATTATGGGAGCTGTGCGCGGCTAAAATCCCAGCTTTTTTTATCCCGTTTCCGTATGCGGCGGCAGATCACCAGTATCACAACGCCCGTTATGTCATCGATCATAACGCTGGGTGGTGCGAGCGGCAAAGCGAAGGGCTGGCTCTAAAATTGCAGGAGGCGATTCTCAGCGATATCAGAGTGAAAAGCGAAGCATTGGGAGAACTCATCAAACCCGATGGAGCGCTTCATATCATCGAAAAGATAGAGAAGCAGTAACGATTATTTGACCTTTGATTTGATCAGCGGGAGTAAGTGATCGCAAATTTTCGCAATCGGTTCTTTCCAAGAACCCCGTTTGTCTTGGCGATACAGCTTCAGGCTCTCATACCACGGGGTTTTATCTCCCTCTTGCATCCATCTCCAGTCCGAAGGATTTGGAACTAAAACCCACGCGCGTTTGTTCATCGCTCCGCATAAATGGGCAACAGCGGTATCGGTCGTGATAATCAGATCGAGTTTCTCTATAATGGTCGCTGTTGCCGAAAAATCGTTTAGCTCACCTGAGAGATCGACAATAGTTTTATCCAGTTTTTTGGAGTGGATCTCTAGGGCGTCTTCTCCCGTTTGTAATGAATACCATGATGTCCCTTTGAGAGAGAACAGCTCTTTGTAGTGTTCCAATCCGATGTACTTGTTTTTGAAATCTTTGTTGGTTCTACTGCTGCTCCAGACAATCCCGATATTAAAACGTTTCGGATCACAACTAAATTGTCCTTTTTCTTGAGGCGATGAGAGATAGGGAAATACCTTCGGGACGGTTTCGAGTGTTGTTTTAAAGCGATTCGGTGAGGAGAGCAATGGGAGATAATAATCGTGTTTCGGTATCGATTCTTCTTCGCTGTAGATAGCTTCTACCCCCTTAATCGATTTGAAAAGTTTTACGAGCTCAGGGCGTGTCCGGAGAATCACTTTTGCACCTAAATTCAAAAACATCGGAACGTAGCGAATAAACATGATATTGTCGCCAAACCCTTGCTCATTTTGTAAAATGAGTGTTTTCCCCTGTAAATCTTCGCCCCGCCACATCGGTGTCGTATAGGGATATATTTTTGCACGCAGCTCGTCCATTTTAATCCGGTGCTCGTAGCGTTGCCACCCGTTGTCGTAATCGCCATTGGAAAGCTCGATTAACGCCAGATCGAAATTGGCATTCGTATGATTTGGGCTCAATGAGAGTGCTTTTCGATAAAGCGGTTCCGCTTTGGCGTACGCTTTGTTTTCTTTGTATACGGCTCCCAAATTACTGTAGGCATCGGCATAGGAGGGATTGAGTTGAATCGATTTTTCTAAATGGGTGATTGCCCCCTCAAGGTCATCGCAAAATCGCAACAGATTGCCGAAATTATTATGAGCGGCACTGTCATTTGGATTAATGTCTAAAACTTTTTCATAGGCTTGTCGAGATTTTTCGTATTCACCGAGTTCTTTATAGGCTACGCCCAGATTGTTGTACGCCGATGTTATAGAGGGATTGATACGGATCGCGTTTGAATACGCTTCAATAGCGTTTTTATACATTTTGAGGGTTGAATAGCAATTACCGAGGGTAAGATGCGAATCATAGATTTCGGCAAATTTTGCGACACAATCGAGAGCTACATTTAAAGCGGCACGATTTTTGTTGGCTGTTTTGTATAACTCGATCAAGCTCAGATGAAAGCGAATATCATCCACTGGAAGCGAGATCGCGCTCAAGAGCAGTTTTTCGGTATTTTGAATATTATTCTGCGCTTTCAAAATGCTCAAAAGATTATAATAGAAGAGGGTATGGGTAGGCTCCAACGCTATCCCAGCTTCGAGAAGCTTTTGTGCGCGGGATAAATCCCCTTTGCGTTTGTAGGCGATGCCCAGATTATTATAAAAGCGCAACACAACGCTTTTGTCCCACTCTTTGATACTTTCGACAGTGAATGCTTTTAAATAGCACTCAATGGCACTGTCGTTTTGATTGTCTTTTAGAAAAATATCACCGCTCAGTATCAACGCAAGGGTTGCTTGCTTCGTTTCAATCATTGATTGGCCGCATTGATAGTTTTGAGCGTATCGATTGTTCCGTCTTTGCGTTTGTATATTTTGAGCTCTTTTTTCTTATTAACGGGGGCATTTTTGATATTTCTTTCTAAATAGGCGTCGTAATGCTTTTTGTTGATAAAGAGTGCTTTTTCTTTGACATTCTGCTCTTTTTTAGGAGAGATATCCTCATTCGAAGAGGCTATTACGGAAAGATTCAAAAGACTTAAAAGGACTAAAAGTTTTAACATACGACACCTCGACGTTTTAATTAACTATATTAATATCCAAAATATTCTAAGAGTTTGCCCTGCTTTGCAAGTAAGTTAAAATAATCAAGAATACGTGTCTTTTCGCTTCGTAATTTTTCAAGTTCGGCTGAATTGACTTGCCGTTGTGCCTGTAAGAGGGTTACTAAATCCTGACTGGAGAGGCGAAAACGTTCCCAGTACGCATCCGCCATTTTTTCGCTGGCTTCTATCTCACTAGAGAGGGTTTCGAGGGTTTTAGTATTGGTTTGAACGGAGTTGTAGAGCTTTTGTGAATTCCATTTTAGCTCTTTTGAGGTGTATTCAAGATTATATGCCCCCTCGGTTGCTTCACTCATAAGGCGCGCAGTTTTCGCTTCGGTTCTCCCGCCGGTGTAGAGGTTGTAATTAAATGAAAGTTGAACCAGTTGATCCGTATTGTACCCGTCCGCTGGGGGTAATGCATTGTGATTATCGTAGTCGTAGCGGTTTCGTCGGCTATCGGTAAAGGTGAGATCGATGGTCGGGTAGTCGGTCGCTTTGTTGATGAAAATCTCTTTTTGTTTGGCTTTGATTTGCGACTTGATAATGTTGACATCGGTATTGTTTGCTTGAATTCCTTCTAGAACTTCATCAATACTTGGCAAATTAATCTCAAATCCCGTTTCGTAAGGGACGTACTCTTCAACTTTTTTGTTGGTCAAAAATTCGTAATAGTCTTTGGCGTTGTTGTACGCCGATTCGGTATTGGTCATTGCCGTTTTAGCATTTGAAACACTTGCCGAAATAGAGCTTTCATCCCCCATCGTGGCAGCTCCGAGTTCCCGTTTTGTTTTGACAATTTCATAAATCTTGACGAGTTTATCGTAATTTTTTTGGTTTACGTCCAACGAGAGTTTGCCGTATACGACACTGAAATACGCATCGATTATTTTTACAATCTCTTCTTCCAGCGTCCCTTTTAATTTCTCTTCCTGCTGTTGTTTCAAGATTTTATTTTTTTGAACGGTTGCGAAATCTTTTCCGGAAGAAAAAAGGTTGTAGGAGACGACAAAATTGTATTGGCTTTGAGAATAGTTTTGGTTATCAAACCCTTCGTATTTTTTTCGTTGGGTATTCCCGGTAAGGGCTACTTGAGGTAAAAAATCGGCATACGCTTCCCGTATGAAATGTTGGGATTGTTCAACACGCTCTTTAGCTTGTTTGACACGGTAGTTGGTATCGATAGCTTCATTGACTGCCGTTTTTAACGAAACTTTGTTTTTGGAGATGAAAGGGACGGTAGCGTTTGTTTCGGGTGATTGCTGGAGCGGGAGCGTCGCATTTGCATCTTGCACCATTTCGGCAAACGAATGAGCGGGGAAGCATAGAGAACTGATGATGAGATATTTAGAAATACTATTTAGTGTCATAACGGATTACCTTATTTAACATCGATTTTTAAGTAGCCGTAGTCGTAATTGAGTGATTCGGCTTGTTTGTAGTTGAGTTTGATTTTGTTTTGGAGGGCAGGGACTTTTTCCAAAGCGTTTTTGAGGCTTAATATCCTTCCCAGAGATACTTGTTTGGTTTGCGTTGAGCTGATTAGTTTTTTTGAGTCGTTGACGCTGATGTAAAAAAGCGCGTCAGGATTTTTTTTGAGGGTGCTGTCCATAAAATCGGTTACTTGAGTGGTGATCTCTTTATTTAAAAAATATTCGTTGTTTTTAAACGCAATAATCATCTCTTGTTCTTTGAACTCTGCTTGGGCATATTGTTCGGATTTTTTAGAGAGAGTATTTCCCTCTACCTCTCCCCCTTGAACTGGAGTTGTATTATTGTTGTCCATTTTTGCAAACAACGGTACAGGCTCTGTTTTTTTCTGCTCTTCTTCTTTTTTTGCTTGTGCGGCAACGCTTTGTTCTTTATACTTTTCGAGTTCGGTTTGCGTCTGCTCTTGTTCGGCCTTGTTTTTGGTATTGAATTGTATGTAATATCCTACGTTCACGAACATGATAAGGATGAATAACAGCAATACCAATATGATTGATGCAAACAAGTCTACATAAGAGATGAACGGATTCATCTCATTGCTATCACCGCCGCCTGCCATTTATACCGCCTGTTTAAATATTATGAGTTAGAGAAAAAAGAGAAAATCCCTTTTTTTCTGTTTGATTTTTGCTCGCCGAGCACATTTTGTCCGATAGATTTTTCAATATTTTTCAATAGCCCCGTATGTGTGGTGAGTGTTTCTAACGACTCGCCAAGCGATTGTTTCATTTCATTTGCGCGAGCGGTGAGGATGTTTGTCCCCTCTTTATTCGCGTGAATACCGGAGTCAATCCCTTCGAGCAGATCGATGGCCTTTGAATGGAAGGTCGATTCTTGTGCTTTTGAACTCTCTTGAAGTTTTAGAAGTGCTTTGAGAGAGCGTTTATTGTCGTCTAAATGGCCGGATGCCTCTTTTAGCGTTGTCATCAGCGTCGATAGATTTTGAGCATTTTTCTCTGAAGCATGCTCGATTTTTGTACCGATTTGCTCATTCATATCGGAGAGATTGGTGTTGATAGTATTCAAATATCGGTCGTTTTGTGCTAAAAGTTGGCTATTGGTTTCCGAGATAGCACTCAGAGAGGATTGATGTTGGGTTGAATGTTTGTCGGTAAGCTCATAAAGATGGCTGACTGCGGATGCGAGGGCTTCATATTGCATCTGGGTGCGCTGCTGCGTTTCCAGTGCTGAGCGCATGTACTCTTTTTGCTCATTGAGAAGTGCTTCGATGGAGGAGAGAGACGTAGCCATTGAAGCGATGCTTTGGGCACCGCTGGATGTTTTAACGATTTCAGCTGTCAACAAGGAGAGTTGATCCAGATAGACATCCATGAAGTTTTTACGATGCCCCGCAAGATTGGACTCTGCACCTGCTGAAGCAGGATTGACATGATCGGGAGCCATATCGATAATACGATCTTTGAGCCACTCCTCGACTCCGCTGATGAGGGTGTCTTGATATCGGAAAAGGATATAGCCGTTGAGACCTAAGATAACCGCCGTGACAACACCGAATAATGAAGCCCCGAACCCGATCGCCATACCCGAAAGAGGACCGGAAAATTGCTGCATGATCTCCGACATTTCAGCTTCACCGTTGAGGCTGAGGATAATTTGCCCCATTTTGTCGATTGATTCGACAAGTCCGACGAATGTTCCCAAAAGTCCGATGAGCATGGAGGTATTGATGAAGAAATTGATGTAATTCTTTTGTTTGGCAAACTTATGCTCAAGCCAGTCGATAATGTCCCGTGACTCCTCTTCGGTGAAGAGCATTTGCTGCTGATTTTTTCGGCTTTGAAGCATATGCGCAATATTCGCGGGGAGAATCGAATCGATACTGCGAAGGTAAAATTCATATCCGGTTCGTTTGTACGCAAGGGCTCCGAAGGTACCGCCGAGCATCATAATATCAAATGCGCTAACAAACTGATAGAGGGTTCCGACTGCCAAAAAACCTACAATGGCGGAACTGAAGATGACAGTTGCCATAAAAAAGTTGCCTAATACTTCCGCATTGGCATAAACAACGTATAAGATAAAGAGCCAAGTGATGAAATAGGCTTTGTGGACTTTTATTCGTTTCATCGGTTTGCTACGCTGCCCATCGTCAAATCATCAAAACGAGCAAAGAGACCACTAAGCCCATTGCCGCAATGGTGATCCCCGTCGAAATTCTTTTGGTCATTTTAGGAAGACTGTTTTCTTTCAGAGCGTATTCTCCGATCAAGAAGACACCGACTTGTTTTCCTTCTGCATCAAGGATAGGTTTCCCCATGACGAAGTAATCGTCCTGCAAAAGGTATTTATCGCTCACAAGCTGATCAAAATCGATAGTGGAAAGGAACTCGATAAAGTTTTCATCCCCTTTGGATTGGACGCTGATTTGGGACTTTCCGATTTTTTTATAGCTGAATTCCTGTACCCGTTTCATATCCAAAAAATCTTTGTCGAGTACAATTTGGAACATTTGCTCTTTTGCCGCGTACGCATCAATCAAATAATCGGTTGATTTTTTCACTTCGAAGACACCGTTTTGCAGCGGAAAATAGGATGCGATGTAGACTTGACCCTCTTGATATTCTACGGCAGTGACGGGAGCATTGGTTGCGATTGCTTTTATGAGGGCTTTGGAATCATGAGCTAGAGAGGAAAGCTTGATGGCTTCAATCGAGGTCGCTGTTTTGATACCGTTTTTATCGTAAAGATCAAAGGCAATTTGGGTTTTTCCCGCGCTGTTGATTGAATCGGCCAGTTGTTTTAATTTTTGGGAGTTAGCGGCACCGTTGGCCGGATTGTTCATCGCCGCAGTGAAAGCCGGATTATCCAGCAGAGCTATTCCCACTGCCGAAATTTCACGCTGAGCGCTCTGAATCTGTGCATCCAAATCTTGGAAAAAGGTATCGCTTGTCGCTGCATAAAGATTTTTAGCACTTGTTTCGGTGGTAGAATTGAGATAGTGAAGTGTCCCCGCTATCCCTAAAAATGCGATAACCGTAATACTGGTAAACCAAAGACGCTTGTTTTTTCGTAGTTGTTCCATAAAAGCTTGAAATTTCAATATCAATGCAAACATTCATAATTCCTTATATACGTATTCTTTATTATAACATATTTATTATAACATAATAGTTATTTAAGGCTCTAGCATCGAGTTTTGCCCCATCCGCTTAATCGGCAAGAAGAGATAGCTGAGGACCGTTCTTTTTCCGGTCACGATGTTAACCACAGCCTCCATCCCCGGCATGATAGGGAGATTTTTTCCGAGGCTGTCTTTGTGGGCTTTGACTTTGACCGCATAGAGGATTTCCCCTTTTTGATTGGTGTAGCTATCGGGGCTGATGGAGACCAGCTCGCCGTCGATTTTTCCGTATTTGGCATAATCATAGGCGGTGATTTCGATACTCACTTTTTGTCCGATCCAGATACGTCCGCGGTCCAAGGCCCGTATATTGGCATCAATCATAAAGCCGCTCTCTGATGGGGTGATTTCAGCTACTTTGTCTCCGGGTTTAATCGCGCCTCCGATGGTGTAGTAATAGAGTTTATTGACGACTCCTTTGACCGGAGAGGTGATTAAAAGCCGTTTTGTACGATCGACGCTTGCTTCGCTTTGTTGGGAAGTTTGGCTCAACTTGAGGCGAACGTCCTGAAGTTCATTGAGTGCTTTGGATTTGATTTCGGATTTGATTGAGTTTAGTTCGAAGAGTGCCTCGTTTGCTTTTCCCTTTGCAATAGGGATTTGATTTTTGACACTGTTAAGCTCGGTAATGAGATTTTGTTTTTTACTCATCTCCGCTAAGTACTCTTTTTTCGATCCGGCTCCCGATTTCATCAATTGTTCCGCGATAGCGGTATTTTGAGTCTCTACATCGAGTTCAGAGCTCAAATCTCTCAATTTCGCCTCTAAATCTTGGATTTCATATTTTTTTTGTTCTACTTTTTGCATGGCACTGTTGAGACGATCGGAGTTGTTGAGCTTTTCGCTGTAGTAGATTTGCATTTCGTTGTTGACGATTTGGGGATATTTTTCACTGAAATCGGCACTGAATACCAAATTGGTGCCGTTGGTCATGCTTTCCAATCGGTGCTGTTTGGCTTGTAAGGATACTTTTTCGAGATCTTTTTCATTGGATTCCGCGGTGAATGATGCCTGTTCCAGCCGGTAGATGGGCTGATTGATTGAAACTAGATCTCCCTCGTTTACAAGTATTTGGGCAACAATCCCCCCCTCCATATGCTGTAATATTTTGGTTTGACCGGAAGGGATTACTTTTCCTTCACCGCGAACCACTTCGTCAATCTCTGAAAAAGCAGCCCAAAGTAAAGCGGTGAGTAAAAAAACTCCGATCGGAATGACGGTGATATAGTAGTTCCACCGTTTTTCGAGTGTCATTTTTTTCATTATTGTTTACTCACATTCTGAGATTGTAATTGTCGAAGAATATCATCTCTCGCCCCATCGGCGATAATGCGGCCGTTGTTGATGACCATAACTCGATCTACGAGATCCAGTGCGGCAAAACGGTGGGTAATGAGGATGAGTGTTTTGTTCGCAACAATCGGTTTGAGATGGTGGATCATCTCTCTTTCCAAACCGACGTCCATACCGGTAGTCGGTTCATCCAAAATGAGAATGGAGGGATCATTGATGAGCGAACGGGCCAATCCGACCAGATGTCTTTGTCCGACCGACAGGCGCGATCCTCCCTCGCCGACTTGGAAGTTTTCTCCCTCGCCGGAGCGTTTGACCAGCTCTTCCAGACCGGTCATCGCCAAGAGTTTGATGAGCATGTCTTTGCCGATGTTGCGACCGATTTCAATGTTCTCTTTTAGGGTTCCGTCAAACAAAAACGGCTCTTGGGGCATGATGCCGATATTGTCGCGCAGCTCTACCGGATGAATGGTATTGATTTCGTGTCCATCGATAAAAATGGATCCTGAACTCGGGGTATCCAATCCGGTCAAAAGGCGTAAAACGGTACTTTTCCCTGCTCCGGTCGGTCCAATAAAGCCGATTTTTTCACCCGGTTTGATTTTGAACGTAGCATTGTTCAGTGAAGGGTTTTTAGACCCTGAGTAGGTGAAAGAGACTTGATTAAATTCAATTTCGCCTTGGAGTTTTTTGATCCCGATGTCGATCGGTTTTTGGGTTTCGAGAGGGATATGCCAAAATTTATTGAGCGATTCGAGAGCCTCTTTGAACTCTTTGTACTTACTCAGGAGTGTCGAAATATTGACAATCGGAACCATCGCTCTTCCGACCAATAATCCTAAAGCGACGAGTGCACCGATTGTGAGATTTTTCTCCTGTATTTGATAAACCCCGACGACCAATGTCAAAACCGTCGCCAACTGCATAATGACATAGGAAATATTGGTCGCTAGATTGGTATACATTTGGATTTTGAGATTAACGAAATTGTAAAAATTGATCACTTGACGCCATTTGTGCAACCGTTTGGAGACAGCATTGGTCAGTTTGAGTGTCTCGATTCCTTTGATCGTTTCAAACAGGTAGTTATGCTTTACCTGCCCGTCATGGAACAATTTTCTCCCTAAAGAGAAAATGGGGAGCTGTAAAACGATATTCACTACGATAATCGCAACCCCGCATAAAAAAGTAACGATTGCGACACTCGGAGAAATGAGATAGATGACGATCAACGTCAAAAATACAAACGGCAAATCGAGGGCATAGGCGATGCTTTTGGACATAAAAAAGTCACGAACCTGGGCGATTTCACGAAAAAGATTGGCTTTTGACCCGGCTAAGAGGTGATCGTGTTGGCTCTGAACCAACAACAATTTTTTGAGTAACTCCTCTTCCAAAGCACTTCCGATTTGCCGTCCCATGTTTTCGAGGATATAGGCACGTGCCATTTTGAAAAGAGCATCAAAAATAAAGATCAATACGACACCGATTGTGAGAACAAAGAGCGTTTCTGTGGCAAAATTCGGGATAACGCGGTTATAAACGTTCATCGCATAGAGGGGGACGAGGAGAATAAATATATTGATAAATACCGTGAGAAGAGCCACTTTTTTAATGTCGGATTTGGCTTCAAGGAGATGGTTCCAAAACCACTCTTTTCCTTGTGTTTTATGCGACAAAATAGTGTGAGGAATGATATCTTTGTAAAAATACAGAAGGGTATCGAATCGCTCAACCAGTTCGACCATCGTAGAGCTGCTTTTTTCATGGGTGATCGGATCCAGAAGATAAACCGTCCCTTTGTCTAATCCCGTTAAAATCATTTCATCGGCATCCTCACCCGTGACAATACATGGAAAAATATGGGAATAGACGATGTCTGAAGACATCTCGGCTTCTTCAAAATTGAGACCGAAGTCCACGGCGCCATGTTGAAGATCTTCCACTTGCACATGACGTTTTGCCGGCGAGAGGATCGTGGAGATCGTTTTTAATTCTACATCTCCATGATAAAAATCAAGGATGTATTTGAACGACAGGAGAAGTCTATCGTGTGTTGATTGTTGAGAGTTGAGCGTTTCTTCCATTTAAATCCTAAAGTGCCAGTACATGCAGATCTGTTGTATGCCCGGATGTATCGGTAAGCGAGTATGTATGATTACCGCTGCTTAATGTGAAATTACCGCTGTTGGCAGCGCCGCCGTCGATCGACCAAGAATTTACCCCGCTCAAAGAAAGATGTCCGGCTGATAAATCAGCAGATGCGGCATCTAGCGTGAGAGAATGTCCTACATTGGTTCCGGTAAAGGCGTAGAGTGAGTTAGCGTCTATTGTAAGACCTCCTGCTGATAGTCCAAGAGAATGGATATCGAGGGTTTCGATATTCGTAAAGGCATTGGTGTCTGTGAGTGTGGTTGATGCCGTACTCCCAAAAAATGAGACCGTATCGTTTCCGCTGCTTCCGTTGAATTGAACCTTATCAAGCTGGCTAAAGTCCAAAACGAGATTGTCATTGCCGGTTGTTCCGGCAATCGAGAGGTTGTCTGTTCCTAAGGATACGGTTTCGGAATGGATATCCATCGAGGTAGTCCCGTTGATACTGACAGAACCCGAACCTGATAGGGTTGAAATGCCGCTGGATCCTATATCGGTATAGTTAAGGGTTGTCGTTCCCCCCGTAACGTTAAGCGTTTCAATGCCAGAAACTTTTCCGCTGAGATTCATGGTTGCTGTCGTAATGAGGGTATCTCCTGTCCCGGTACCCAAATTAATGCTGCTCAGTGCTTGATCGATGGTGAGTGTTTCATCGCCGGTACTGCCACTCACGGATGTGGTAGCACTCAGTGTTGCACCGGTAATATCGACGTTGACACCGCTGGCGAGCGTAATAGCATCAGCACCGGAAATGTTTTGGGTGTATGTCGTGGAAGCGGTAAAATTGATTGTTTCATTAACGGATGCGGCAATAGCACTGAGCGTGTTATTCACATTATTGTCTACGTCAATGATTAACGCACCTGTTCCGGTAACCGTATGTCCGGAAATGATATCATCGGTTGTTTCCATTGTACCGCTTGAAATGTTCAATGTATCGACATTGTTCAGATTTCCGGTATAGGTTCCTGTCCCACTCCAATCGACATTGACGGTTGTCGCTGCGGCGATGTTCGAAAAATCAGCCGTTAATGTCGCATCAAGGTTGGTAACGCTTAGTGTTCCGGTACCATTTACTGTCTTTGTACTGACCACAGAGGCGTCTGCGCTCAATGTTACTCCCGATGCGATCGTTGCGGTAGCAGAAAGCGCTCCATTGGCAAAGGTCGCATTTTGGTTAACGTTGATCGTTTCAATACCGGTGATGTTGTTCATATTGAAAATCAAGCCGCTTTTATTGATATTTAGGACATCTGATGAACCGGCACTACCGTCAATGACCCCACTCAAGTTGCTGCTCAAAGTCGATAAAATATTGATCGTATCATTCCCGCCGCTGGCGAAAATATTGACGGAGGCATTGTCGATATTATAGACATCATCATTGATGGTACCGGTGAGCGTTTGAACTCCTGTTCCGTCATTGATCGTGAAGGTGCCGCTGTATCCGCTCAAGGTTTTAGTCGAGAGATCGACGCTGGATGCGGTTCCGGCTTCAATCGTGATATTCCCCGTTCCTGAATATTGCCCAATGGCATTTGCCTGTGCTCCGGTGAGTGTGACTAACGCACTTGTATTGAGTTTATCGAGTGCGCTTCCAAGGTTGACAGCCGTCAAATTCAGTGTACTGGAGACATTCAGTGTCACATTGCCGGTGATGCTGTTGGTGAGTCCGCTGAAATTATTATTCGCCGCTGTCGTATCGGCGGTAATATTCAGTGCGCCGGCACCGGAGAGCGTCGCTGTTTTACCGTTGAGTGATGCCGCACTCATTGTTGCGGTGACGCCGCTATCGACGCTGATGGTAGAGAGGCTTCCCAAATTACCGCTAAAGGCTGATGACGCGGTAAATTCAAGTGTTTTGGTCCCCGCTGTAGTAATCGCGGAAAAATTATACGCCGAATCGCTACTGTGTAAAACAGTGATATTTCCGGCACCCGTAACCGCTTTTCCGGTGACATCTGAGGCTCTAATGATGAGGGTCGCTCCGCTTGCTACGTAATAGCTTTCAATGTTGCTGAGTGTTGCGGCGCTTAAATCAACACTGTTCGCATTAATGTAGAGCTGATCCGTCCCTCCCCCTGCATTAATCGACGTATAGACAGAATTAATTTTGATCGTTTCACCCGTTGTAGTGTTGGTCGTAAGGGTCGTACCGGTGTAATTGGTTAGATCAACAATCTCCATGCCGCTGATTTTTGTAAAATCGATGGCATTGTTCCCTGTGACAACGAGCGTATCTGAGGTCCCTCCGGTATCACTGATGAGATCACCGGCATTGGTGAATTTGGCACTATCGATGGTGATTGTCTCATTTCCGGTGTTTCCATAGATTTTGAGCATTCCGTTGGAATCTTTCGTGAACCCTGCCACACTTGCATTCAAAGCTCCTCCGGCAGAGAGGGTAAAGTTTGTTGTTCCGCCGCTGTTGAGCGTGACATGCGATAAATCGGTACCGTTCACATTGGTAGCGGTGAGGGTTCCGTTGACATTCACCGTTTTGCCCGAAAGTGTTGTCGAAGGAGCCGTGGTGGTCAATGTAGCCCCCGAGGAAACCGTTGCTGTTGTAGCAGCATTCAGTGTACCGCTCATGGCACTGGTGCCGCTTGTGATATTGAGATTTTCAACACTGCTTAGATTGCTTGCGTTAATGGCGACATTGCCGCTGATATTGAGGGTATCGGTTCCTGCCCCGCCAACAATGGAGATATTGTTGATGGCGCTATTGTTGATGGTATTGGTTCCGCCGGCACTGAGATTGACGGTTTTAAATCCATTTCCTCCGTTATTCGCCTCAGTTGCGAGCGTTGCGGTAGACCCTGCGCCCAATTTCAAAATTTCGATATTGGTTACATTCGTTAATTGAGCATCTGTGATGGTCGCACCTGCATCGGTAATCTCCAGAGTATCCGAACCGCTCGTATCGGAGATGATATCGGTGGAGGTCAAATTACTGCTGTTAATTTTGAAAGTATCATTACCGCTACCGCCCGCTAATGTATCTGCGAGGGTTCCTGCAATGATGATATCGTTACCGCTACCGCCAGTGATACTGTTGGCAATCGTCGATACTCCCGTAAGTGTCACTGCGGCTGAAGCGCTTGATGCATCGACGATAACTTTGGCTATATTGGAGTAGGTTTTGCCGCTATTCATATCAAGTGTTGCCGTTACTCCCGTGACACTAACCGTATCAGTAGCACCCGCAAAACCGGTAAAGGTGGTAAACGAGGATGCCTGTGCCGATGAAATGGTATCGGTTTGGGTACCGGCACCTTGATAAAATTTCAATTCCTCGATTCCGGTTGTGGTTGCAGTAGAGAGATTGAAATTCGCGTTTGCATCAGTCCAGATAATGTCGGTTCCCCCGCCCGTATCGTTGATGGAATCTGTAGAAATATCGGCTGTTGCCGTGTAGCGATAGGTATCATTATCCGCTCCACCATCCATATAATCGGCTCCTGCACCGCCCATTAGGGTATCGTTGCCGGAACCTCCGTAGAGGGTATCGCTTTTAGTGGATCCGGTGATCGTGTCATCACCCGCACCGCCACTGAGGGTTATCGTTCCGGTGTAAGAGGTGAGGGTAGAGTTGAGGGTGAGGGTGTCGTTGTTGCCGGTTCCGTTGATTTGCAGTGCACCGGCACCTGTGAACGTGAGTCCACTCACTGATGTTGAAGTGTCGGCATTATTGATGATCAAAGTCCCCGCATCGGCGATGCTCATCGTATCACCGCTTAACGCACTGGCATCAAGATTAAGTGTTTTTGTACTTGCGATACTCAGATTGTTTACACCTGTGATATCACCGCTAAACGTTGTATTGGCGTTTACATTGATGGTTTCGATTTTAGTGATGGCGGAGGCATTTTGGGTAATGGCACTGCCGATTGTTAAGACATCGGTAGCAGCACTATTGCTACCGGTATAGGTGCTTCCGCCAACGGTTGCGGCTTTGATCGTGACACCGGTGGTCATTGCTGAGGCATTGATACTCAATGTTCCGCCGTTTGCACTCGCATCAATCGTAGAGAGCCCCATTGTCGTAGCATTGGCACCCAGAACAATGGAGCCGGTATAGCTATTAGCGTCCAATGTCGGGATGGATAAAAATCCAGCGAGATTAGCATCGGCTACGGAGGTTGACCCTGTAATTTTTAAAATATCATTGCTGCCTGAACCGATGAGTTTTGCATTCGCCGTCGTGTCGGTGAGTGCTGTTGAAGTATAAACAAAGGTATCAATGCCGCTTCCGCCGACAAGGCTCACACCGCTGAGCTGTGTTTCGTTGGAGCCGATATTAAACGTGTTGGTACCGTTGGCTAACTTGATTTGATCGATATTGCTAAGTCCGCTGAATCTCGTATCATCCGCAATCGTTCCCGCATTTAAAAATTGGAGAATATCGGTTGTTCCCGCACCGCCGCCTACTATATGATCGGCGCTTGTGAGATTTGACAAAGTGTAATTATATGTATTGGTACCGCTGGTTCCGGCATAGAGCGTCGCGATGCCTCCCCCCACGCTGTTCACATCGACACTCACCGTATTGGTACCGTTTGCTAATTGTATTTTTTCGATGTTGGTGATCGAGCTGAGCATGGAATCGGTGAGGGTTCCCGCTGTCGTAAAGGAGAGGGTATCGTTATCTCCCGCTCCGTTGATTTTATCGAGAGCACTGAAATTGGCTATCGCATAGTTAAAGATATCCGTTGAGCTTCCGCCGATGAGCTGTACTCCGTTGAGTTGGGTCGTATCTAGGCTAATTGTGTTGGCAACGTCTGCAAATTGAACGTATTCGATATTGGAGACATTTGAAAATCCGGAGGCATTATTGATGACTCCGCCATCTCTGAAGAAAATAGTGTCATTGCCGCTATTGCCGTTTATGGTATCGGTATTTGTGAGTTCGGAAGCAAACAGATACACACTGTCGTCTCCGCTTCCCATATCGATAGTATCGCTGCCGGCATTTGCGGATGATGAAACACTGGAAAGAGGACTCATATAAATAGCGTCGTTACCGGAACCTGAATTGATCAGATTGGCATTGGTGTTGCCCACAATCGTATCATTTCCATTGCTTCCGACTACGGTATTAAACCCAAAGATCGTATCTGTAGCGGATGGGGTACCGACCAATCGGGCAAACGATTGTCCGGCGGTTGCATTGATATCGATGTACACGGCTCCGGAAGCAAGCTCGCTATAATCGATTCGGTCATTTCCATTAAATGCGGTAGCATTGTCCCCACCATAAAGGGTGTCGCCCTCAAGCATACCGTAGAGTACATCATTTCCGGCATTACCATAGAGGGTATCTGCGGCGCCATCAGCGCTATTGGCACTGTTGTAGGCAGTTCCGCCTCCACGTAGAATATCATCGCCTGATCCGCCGCTGAGAATATCTATTCCGCTTCCCCCTGCGATAGTATCGTTGTTTGATCCTCCGTCAATAGAGTCATTGCCTGCAGCACCGAAGAGGGAGTCATTGCCTCCGTTGCCTAAAATCGTATTATCCAAACCATTTCCGGCGATCAGATCCGCACCGCTATTGGAACCGGAAATATTTTCAATACTGTCGAGGAGGGTGACACTACCCCCTCCACCGGTTGCTTGGGCTGAGGTGAGCGCTAAATCTATGGCAACGGCGCTGCTTGCATTGTAAAAGTTCAAGATATCGGTATTATTACCGCCTATAATGGTATTGGTTGCGGTTGAAAGAGAGAGTTCAAAGGTATCGTTCCCGTCATTTCCTGACAAAATATTGATTCCGCTCTCACCGTTTAGGTAGTCATCGCCGCTTCCGCCATAGAGGGTATCATTGTTGTTTCCTCCCCAAAGGCTGTCGTTACCAAGACCTCCGTAAATAGTATCGTTGCCATCTTCTCCATAGAGAAAATCATCGCCGCTTTGGCTTCCGTCGACCTTAACACCGCTATTATCGTCCCCGTAAATAATATCGGCACCGGCACCGGC
>NZ_JAEMQA010000126.1:32453-40185 GCF_022759005.1 Sulfuricurvum sp.
CCGCCCCAACCGTAAAAGGTATTGGCATTAGCGTTACCCACCATCGTATCGCCATAGCCAGAACTTCCGTAGACGACTTCAACGGTATTGGTAATAATATCGGTCCCTTCGGTTCCGCTGGATGTCCCCGTTGTCAAATTAGCCGCATCGACGAGATCGGCGGTAATCACCACTTTGGCCGTCGCACTGCGATAATCGGCAATATCCGTTCCGCCGCCACCATCCAAAGTGTCGTCTCCCGTTCCGCCTTGGAGAAGATCATCTCCTGCAGCGCCTTTGAGGATATCATTTCCTGCGCTTCCCATCAGCGTATCGCCACTGTCTCCGGCATAGAGGGTATCATTGCCCGCTCCGCCATCAATGGTGTTGTGTCCGTCTGAACCGCCGTGAGAGTTGGTGGCATCATCTCCGTACAAAATATCATTGCCGTCATTTCCGGATATGCGATCGGCGCCGAGATTTCCGTAGATGAGATTGACTGCACTGTCCCCATATAACGTATCGCCGGCATTACCGCCGGCGAGATTTTCTATGTTTTGGATCGATTGTGTTTCACCGTTACCATTGTTGATAATTTGCAACGTCGCGAGATTCACGTTCACCGACGTGTTGCGGCTTGAAAAATCGAGAGTATCGATACCCAGCCCGCCATCAATAACATCGCTGCCGTTACTCACTAAAAAAGTATCATTTCCTGCCGCCCCTTTTAGGGTATTGGCATTGTCATCACCCTTAATCGTATCATTTCCGCTGCCGCCGGTGATATTTTCAAATTCGAAGAAAATACTTGCATTCGTATTGACCGTTCCGCCGGTTGTGGATTGGGTGCTCATGTCGATCGCTAAATCGGTCGTTATATCGGAAAAATCGAGTGTATCATTGGTTGCGGCGATATTCCCGCTCCCGTTGTCACCGTAAACGCTATCCCCGTCGATCGAACCGTAGAGTAGATCGTTTCCGGCTCCGCCGTACAGGGTGTCGATTCCACTGCCACCGCGCAGAGTATCATTTCCCGCCTCGCCGTAGAGTTTTTCAGCAAGCGCTCCGCCATTGATGATGTCATTGCCCCCGCCGGTGTAGATTGTTGTTAAAATACCGCTGTCTCCACCGGTGATCGTATCGGCACCCGTGCCGGAGCGTAAAATCTCGATGGTTGTGGTATCAACCACATCAAGACCGTCGCCCGTAATGATCCCTAGGTTCAGCTGAGCAGAGATGGCAATATTATTGGTTGCATAGTCGAGGGTATCGATACCGGCACCACCGTACATGGTATCATTTCCGGCGTCTCCTCTGAGAATATCGCCTCCATTCCCTGCATACAAGGTATCGATCCCCGCACCTCCTGATAGGGTATTACTTCCGTCGCTTGCTCCATCGCTATTGGTCACATTATCACCATAAATGATATCGTTGCCGCTGCCGCCGGTGATCTTATCTGCACCCAGATTACCGTAGAAGATCATATCCGCACTACCGCCGCCAAGGGTATCGTTGCCGCTACCGGAATCGAAAATTTCTATAGCGTTTAAGGTATCTGTTCCGATACTATTGGTGCTATCGGTGACGGTTGTTCCGCTACTCAACGTGATGTTGGAAGTGACTGCGGTATAGTCGATTTTATCGGCTGTTCCCGCATCTCCGTAGTAAGAGTCCGATGCTCCGTCTATCGCTCCGATAATCAGGTCGTTGCCGTCTCCGCCGTATATGAGGTCATTTCCTGCACTGCCATCGAGGGTATCATCCCCTTCGTTTCCGTACAATTTGTTGTTTTGAGCATCTCCCGTGATCGTATCGTTCACTTTGGAGCCGCTAATGTTTTCGATGTTTTTAATGACTTCATCATTGCCGCCGGCTGTGCCGACAGTAACGGTCGTATAAGTAGAGCCGTTGAGTGTGACATTGATCACTTCAGAAATAGCGCTGTAATCGAGGGTATCGCTCCCTGATCCCCCATCGAGAGTATAAGACGCGCCATCAAACGCTGTGTTAACGCTAAACGTATCGGCTCCCGCTCCGGTTTGTATTTTTTCGATATTTGCAAAATAGTCTTTTGCGGTAGCGCTTCCGGTTTGGGCGATGGATTGTGCACCCATATCGACGGTAATGTTGGTAGACGCAGTATATGCGCTATAGTCGGCCGTATCTCCGGCCGTATCGGCTTGCCCATCCAATCGGTCTCCGTCGAGATTACCGCTGAGGGTATCGTTTCCGCTACCTCCCAAGAGGGTATTGGCTACACCGCTTTTGCCGATGAGGATATCGTTTCCGCTTCCGGCGATCACATTTTGGATATTGCTAATCGAATCACTTATGGATGGTGTTGCGTTGAGATACCCTTTTGCCGTATTGAGATTAACCGTCGCATCGGTCGCAAAACCGCTGTAATCGACGGTGTTTCTCTCTGATGCACCGCTCCCACCGTCGATGATGTCCCCGTCATATCCGCCGAATATCGTATCGTTTCCGGTTCCGCCGCTGATTTGATCGGCTCCTCCGTTACCGCGAAGGGTGTCATCTCCGGCTCCGCCGGTTAGACTATTGGCGTTCGCATCACCTGTAATGGTGTCATTTTGCGCCGTACCGATGATATTTTCGATGCCGTAGAGGGTGTCGGTTCCATCGGTAGAGGCATTGCCGACAACTTGTCCGCTAACGCGTGTGAGATCGGCATCGATAGCGGTGATAGAAGCGGAGTAATCGGCTGTATCGTTACCGCTGTCATGGGTAGTGTCAGTTCCTCCGATAAAGGTATCATCACCCGCACCCCCGATAAAGGTATCGTTGCCCGCACCTCCGCTCATGATATTATCGGCGCTGTTTCCGGTGATTTTGTCGTTGCCGCTTCCGGTCGTGACGTTTTGGAGGTTCGTTAGCGTATCCGAGTTCGTTGCATTCGCGGTGGTTCCGGTCACATAAATATTTTTGGACGATGCGCTAAGATCAACCGTGAGATTTTGAGTGCGCGCGGAGTAGTCGGCCACATTGGTACCGGCTCCACCGTCCAATACGTCCCCATCGATATTTCCGGTGAGGGTGTCGTTGCCGTCGCCGCCTGATAGGATATTGATCGAACTGCTGCGCCCGATCATGGTGTCATCACCGGCAGTACCGTATATCTCTTCGATACTGTTTAGAGTATCGGTCGATACGGTTGCTTTGGAGGCGTCGCGCAGATACACGGCATTAGCGGAGAGATTGACAAATATATTGTCAACTCCCGCGATGGCAACAGAGTAGTCGACTCTGTCAGCGTTTGAGCTTGCATCAGTGCTGCTTAAGGTGTCATTTCCATAATAAATATCACCGCCTGCACTGGCAAAAAAGGTATCGTTTCCGCCGCTCCCGATGAGGGTGTCGGATAAGCTTGAACCGCTCATAATGTCGGCTGAACTTGAGCCTTTGATAATTTCGATGTCGACTAGGGTATCGGTAGAACCGAGCCCGTCGATCACCGTTCCGGCCGCGAGATTCACCGTAACCGAGTTTGATGTCGAATAATCGGCCATATCCTGCCCTGATCCTCCATCGAGCGTATCGGCCCCCGCACCGCCCATCAGAGTATCTGCGCCTGCCATCCCTCTGAGAATATTCGTATTGGTATCACCGACTAATGTATCATCTCCTGCGGCTCCGATTACATTTTCTATATTAATCAGAGTGTCTATATTGGTGCTGCCGCCGAGGGTCACATGAAGATTGCCGCTCGAGAGTGAATAGTCGACGGTATCTATCCCGTTTCCGCCATCAAAGGTGTCTAAACCTTCATTATGGGAAAAGAATAGATCATTCCCATCTAATCCACGCAATGTATTTGCCGTACCGCTTTTATCGGTTATCGTATCGCCGTGAGTTGAGCCGAGAATATTTTCAATCGAGACAAGGGTATCTGTATCCCCACCTCCGGCATTTGCGGAACCTGTACCTAAATCGATGGTGACACCGCTGCCCGCATAGCCATAATCGACCCAGTCGCTTCCTCCACTCCCTCCATTGAGAGTATTTGCCAGCTCATTACCCGCTAACGTATCGTCATAGGCCGATCCGATAATGTTTTCTAGGTTCAGTAATCGATCGCTCCCCTCTCCGGTTGCCGAACCGATAGAGCCGGATAGTCCTAAATTGACGACTACTTTTGCGGATGAAGCGCTAAAATCAACGGTATCGTAGCCGCTTCCCCCATTAAGTAGATCATCTCCGCTCCCCCCTTTGAGGATATCATTCCCCCCGACAACAGTCGCTAGAGTTGTCGTTCCATCAACAATATACTCTTGGCTTTGATCCGCTTCAACGACGAGGACTGAGGTACTTAAAATAGGGGCGGAATCTCCATAAATCGTATCGTTCTCAGACCCACCGCTCAAAACGTCGTTCCCAGTATAGAGGGTCCCTGCAATCAGAGCATCAATCATCATGTCACCGACGATCGTATCGGCACCCGTCCCACCGGAAATCGTATCATCATCACTGGTGATGGCGGTGGCTGAATGATCATAACCCCCGATTAAAAGGTTATTGGAGTTGTCTCCGGTTATGATGTCTTTGTACTGTGTTCCCGCAATGTTTTCGACATTTTTGATTTTAGTCGATGTGGAGGTTGCCGTTCCCCCGATATTGACGATCGTACCGTTGCTTGAATTGTTCAGAGTAACGTTGATCCCGTTTAAATTGTTTGAAAAATCGGCGGTGTCGGTGTTGTCTCCTCCATCGATGATCGTATCCTCAGTACTTCCGATCAGCCAATCGTTACCGGCTCCGCCGTCGAGCCAATCGGCACCTCCACGCCCTTCGATCGTATCGTTTCCTTCTCCCCCCTGGAGTTTATTGGCATTGCCGTCTCCCCGAATGGTATCGTCGTATTTCGAACCGACTACGTATTCGAGATTGGTGAGGGTATCTGTGAAGCTTAACGACGTTTCTCCCGTGGCAATATCTGCAGTGGAATCGTAGACGGTCGCACCGCTTCCGGTACCCGCTTTCAGATCAACGATAACTCCGGCATTGTCATTGGAATATCCGCTGTTTGCAAAGAGAAAATCATCGCTGTATTTGCTTATAAAAGAGTAATCGAGTGTATCTAATCCATCTCCACCGTCAATAATATTGGTTCCGGCTCCTCCACTAAGAGTATCGTTCCCTTTATTGCCGTTGAGAGTATCATCCCCGATATTTCCATAAATCGTATCGTTTGAAAGCCCGCCATAGACCGTTGAATCGTGTGTTCCGGTATAAATGATATTTTCATTCGGAGTCGTATCAAGGACAAATCCGGTTTGATAGCGTCCCGTATAGGTATAGTCTGCTTCAGAGTTTACTGTTTTTACGATAACCCCTACGTCTTTGGAACTAGTTAGGGTATCAAGAACCGGTACAACTACGGATCCCTGATTGGCCAAAGGAACATTGGCAAGATCAAAGTGCGAGGTCAAATCGACCTGCATCAGCGTATCGAGGTTGGGAGTGATATCGGATGGTCTGTATTGGATATAAAACTCAATGATTTCCCCGCCGTCACTGGCGGTAGAGGTAAACCCGGTGGTTTTTTGAAGACTCCAACCTCCGCCAACGGAATTGGCGGACGTTCCGTCGGCGTTCAATATTTGGTACCCGCTTGAAAGCCCTGTAATCGTAATATCAGTTATTCCAAAACCGACAGGCTGTGATATGTTGAGTCGAACTAATTTGGTGAGATAGGTTCCGTTAACATCAATGAATGCGGGATTGTCTGCCGTAATGACATCAGGATTGGCGCTGTTGCGATAATCGAGCGTTTCAGGTTGAAATTGTGCGCTTGCCGATTTACTGACATTCCCCAGCGCACTCCCAGTCCCCCCTAAAACGGTTGTAATGCCGCCGGACGTAGAATCGGAGCTTTTGATTTGGTAAAAACCGATATCAAAGGAAAGTGCAGCGGAGACGTCAGCAACATTGTCTTGGGATTTGCTTTGTGTTTCTGTCAAATCGGATTTATGGGTTTCTGTAGAACTCGCATTTTGTGTGCTGGTGAAATCGGGTGCCTCTTTGAGGTACTTTCCAGACTCGTTTTTTGGACCGACTTCGTCTTGGGGCTTTATATTCGGCTGCGGATCGACGTAATAGGCGTTGTAATCGGTAACTTTTTCATTCGTCTGTTTTTGGGATGTTTGCGTTGTTTTGTCAACATTGATCGGGGTGATGTCTCCTGAAGCAAGGAGAGAATCTTTGGTTGTTTGAACGATATTGTTGACTTTGTTCAAAATATCACTGACGGTAAATTTATCATTTCCCGGAATTTTGATGATGGGAGGAAGCTCTTCAAACGCCATCATACCCAATGAAACAAAGGTGATTTTCCCCCCATTTGGTAGTGTTGCAACAACATCCGTATCGACGATTTGGTACGTTGCGTTGGCTAAATTGATGGTACTTTTGAGCTCATCGCCGGGGCGCAGATAGATATTGATATTTTCCCCTGCTTTAGGGACGCTATTGAGCGAAATATTGTTTTTGCCGTAATTTATTTGAAGTTCATTACTCATCAATATCCTTTTATGCTTCCATAAAACCCATAGGTTGGTAGTTCTGGTTGATATTATACACTAAGAGAGAAATAGTGTTTTCACAAAATGGTATAAAAAGTAATGATTAAGGATTAATTTCGTATCTAAAACCTATAATCTTTGTACGAGATAAAAAGTTTTAAAATCAAGGTTTTGGATGAAAAAGATAGTAGCGGCAATGATGATGACGAGTGCTTTGATGGCCAATGATAGCGGAATATACGTTGGAGTTGATGTGGGATCAGCCGATAATACGGATAAAATGAGTGTTGAACGGGCAACTTTCAAAAATGACAATCGGTACAATGAGGTAAAAGTCAAAGTCGGATTCGAAGCGGATGAAGCGACAAAAGTACAACTTACCTTTTCAAAAATAGAGTATGACGAAAAGGTATTTCCACCAAATAGTACAGGGACGACTTTGTATGAGGGGGGGATTGATTTGATTAAAGAGTTTGAAATCACATCATCTTTGTACCCTTTTATCAAAATCGGTATCGGCTATGGAAAAATGGATTCCAAACATGCCGTGATGGATAACGTCAAAGAGATTAGTTCGAATATCGGTGCCGGAATACTGTACAAACTCATCGGAGGCGTTTCCGCTGAGGTCGGATGTGACTATGTTTATCGCCGTTGGGATAACGTATCGGACGGTTCGTTGACGTATGAGATGAGAGGATCGGCGATCAAGCCCTACGTCGGTCTAAACTACGAATTTTAATTTTCAATTCGATACAAGAGCTTTTTGCTATAATCACGCCACTCATTTGCCTCAGCAAGGGCAATGGGGAGAGATTATTACAGGAGTTTCAGTATGAAACACGCATCGATGGGCAAATACCGCCCGTATCCTCAAGTTGATTTGCCAAATAGAACTTGGCCGTCCAAAACCATTACGCACGCTCCGATCTGGTGCAGTGTCGATCTTCGCGACGGAAACCAGGCGTTGATCACCCCGATGAATTTGGAACAAAAACTCTCTCTCTTCAACCTCTTGCTGAAAATCGGATTTAAAAACATTGAGGTGGGATTTCCTTCTGCATCAAAGGTAGAATTTGATTTCTTGCGCACCTTGGTCGAGCAAAAATTGATTCCCGATGATGTAACGGTTCAAGTTCTCGTCCAGGCGCGCGAACATTTGATCGACAAAACATTTGAAGCGCTCGCGGGGGTCAAAAAAGCGATTGTCC
>NZ_JAEMQA010000062.1:0-32526 GCF_022759005.1 Sulfuricurvum sp.
TATCCTTAATATATATTTTACATATTTATTTTATATTTAATATCGTACTTACTTCACCAAACAGATCGTCCATCTCCTGATCCGCTTTACTGAAAATACGATACTCTTTGATACTTTTTCCTTCGCCTACGGAGTGGGCAATATCGACACGTTGTCGCAGAATCGATACCATCAGTTCAAAATGATCCGACATACAGATAAAATCAACCAAATCCCCGAACCGCTTCATTGCCGGATTGATATTGTTGAACAAAACATGCGTTTTAATCACTTCACCCTGAATATTCGATAGACTCTTGAGTATCTCTTCGTATTTTTGCAGCCCCATCAGATCAAACGGTTTATCGCTTATGGGGGTGATGAGCAAATCCGAAGCGATCATCGCAACACGATTGTAAGCACTGTCAAATCCTCCGGAATCTATAATTGTGAGCGAATCGGGCGTATCAGATGCGGCATACTCCGCCAACTCTTCGGCACTGTTGAAATGGAGCATTTGTATCGGGGTGAGATCATTCTCCTGACGCAATGCATTGGTTACACTCAAAGAGCGCTGTGTGTCCAAATCAATCACCCGTGTATCGAGAATAGAGGAAAAATGAACAGCAAGATTCCACGCAACAGTTGATTTTCCGACTCCCCCTTTTTGATGAGACAATGTTACGATCATCAATATGCCTTTTATATTATTTTGATATTTAAAGTATATATTTTTTAGACTTAAAATATATATTTAATCCTTTTACAACTAAAATCTTTTTTTTCACAAATTCGGTGTATAATAGCGTATTCTATGCAGGAGAATCGGATGGGAGAAACCCAATTGCTCACGCTGTTTGTCGGTATCATTGCTGTATGTATGGTAATCATTGTCGTGGTGGTTATTTTTATCGGGATGCAGTCGTTTAAAACGATGCGGAAAGTTCAAGACCTTATTACGCACGTAGAAAATGAGCTGAGTTTCCTCTCGACCAAAGGGGCAATGACGCTACATCAAATCAATGAATTGTTAATTCATCTCAAAGAGGAAACCAAAGAGCTGAGCGATAAATCCAAACTCTCCTTGCATGAATTGCACAATTTGCTTTCCTTTGTCCATGACGAAACCAAATCCCTCGCCCTCAAAGCGTCCAACGGAATCGCAAAAGTGACGATCGGTTCCCTCGCCATCGGAGCACTGTCTCAATTTCTTAAGAAAAAAAAGGAGTAAACCATGAATCAAAATAATACCCTCAGTTTTGTCCTCGGAGCAGCTATCGGTGCAGTTGCCGGCTATTATCTTTTCAAACATCAAGATAAGATCGTTGATAAGATCCATGAACTCGAAGAGAATCTAAACATCGATCATCATCAATTGATCGACAAAGCAAAAAACAAACTTGATTCACTCACCCAAAGTGTCCAATCTACGATTGAACGCTATACCCATAGTGAAGAACCCGATCGTGACGAGTTACAATCGATTATGACAGAATTGGCAAAATTGCGTGATGAAGTGCAATCACTCAAAACAGCCTCAGCTGAGTAATGCAGCACTTCAGTGCTGCTTGTTCACAAAACGGTTAAAACGTCCGTCCAATTTTTCCAACTCTTCTCGAGTCCCTTCTTCAAGGATAAGACCGTTTTCGAGCACGTAAATATAATCTGCACGAGTCACCGTGCTTAACCGATGTGCGATGATGATGACTGTTTTATCGTGTAAAAAACTTTCTAAGGCTTCAAACAAAGCACTCTCCGTATGAACATCAAGTGCCGATGTTGATTCATCGAAAATAACTACCTTTGGATTGGCCAATACCATACGCGCAATACTAAGCCGCTGACGCTGGCCTCCAGAGAGTCGAATACCGAACTTGCCGACCTGCGTTTCCAGTCCCTCAGGTAAAGTAGATACAAATTCCGAGAGCTGTGCGATATTCAAGGCTTGCACTATCTTCTCATCATCAAGAGCATCCCCCATCGTTAAATTAAACCGAAGGGTGTCATTGAACATCAACGGCTGCTGCAAGACAACAAAGACCTCATCACGTACGCGGGAAAAACCGATCTCATTGACACTAACACCGTTATAAAGGATATCTCCCGAACTTGGAGGATAAAAACCAACAAGTAGCTGCGATAGGGTGCTTTTACCGCTACCGCTCGCACCGATGATCGCGACGGTGCCACCCGCACGGATGTTAAGATTTATCCCTTTTAATACCGGCTCTTTTTCATCGTATCCAAACACCAAATCACGCGTTTGTATTGAGAGGGATTTTGCACCATCCAAAGTTTTCGTAGTACTGAGCACCGGCTCGGTAGGAAGAGACAACAGCTCATTCAAACGGGCAAGGGCATTTTTTGCGTTCGCAAAGCTGTACTGGAGCGACAACAAATCCTGTACAGGAGTCATCATAAACCATAGATAGCCGAAAATTCCGAACATAACTCCGATCGATAAGTCCGAATACAAAACCATCACCAGTCCAAGGGCACGAAAAATCTCAAAACCGCTCAGAAAAAGGGTATACGAGTACCTCTCACCCATCAACGCTTTGATTCCATATTCGCTCGCACTATGACGCAATCTTTTCGATTGATCGATGGCATTGGCGATGAAATGCTCCTCTTTGTTGCTGGCACGAATCTGTCCGAAGAGGTCACACATCTGCGTTAGCGTATCCGATAATTCTCCAATGGTGCGGTTTTGCTCTTTTTTCAGTACTCCTACCCGAGTCGAAATTTTTCGGGTGACGATCATAATCAGAGGTTGAAAAATAAGGATCAAAATTCCAAAAAGAGGATTGATAAAAATGAGCACGACAGCAACACCGATCAAAGTGGCTATCGAAACAATAAGTTTTGAGAGAGCACCCCCTAAGAACTGCTCGATCGTATCAATATCGGTAATGAGATGGGTAATTACTTTCCCGCTGCCCAAACGTTCATATGCAGACATCGAAACATGTTTCAGATGTTCTAATGCACGAACACGAATTGCAAAACCCAACTCCTGAGAAAGCGTAATAAAAAACTTTTGAGAAACCACACTCAGAAGGAAAAAAATAAATCGCAATGCGATCGTGACAACCAACACAATACCGATGTAAAGAAGAGGTTCCTGAAGAGAGGTAATAGAGTCTATCGCTTCGGTGATTTTCCCCCCTTTTTTGAGGAGTACCTCATCCACCATTAAAGGGATAAGCAAAGGGATAGGAATTGAGATAAGTGTGGCAAGAATTGCTATTACGTTCCCCCAAAGAAGAGAACGTTTATAGCGAAGCATCATCGTAAAAAGGTGTTTAAAAGCAATCATAATCACGATTATATCAAAAGGAGTTTATCTCTTTGCAAGAACTATTCTAAATAATAAAAATTTTCTTTTAGAAAGAAAAATTACTTCACATCAGTTTAGTTGCATTAAAGTTTGTGTGTTACAATTTCCATACTTTAACATCAAAAACCACACAAGGAAAACATATGCTCGTTACTAAAAAAGCTCCTGACTTTACCGCTACTGCCGTTCTTGGGAACAACCAAATCGTTGACAACTTCAACTTGTATGAAAATCTCGGTGAAAAAGGTGCCGTCCTTTTCTTCTATCCACTCGATTTTACATTCGTTTGTCCGTCTGAATTGATCGCATTCGATCACCGTCTTGACGCGTTTACTGAGCGTGGAATCAACGTTATCGGTGTATCGGTTGACTCACAATTCAGCCACTTCGCATGGAAAAACACTCCGGTAAACCAAGGCGGTATCGGTCAAGTTCGCTATCCACTCGTAGCCGATTTGAACAAACAAATTTCACGTGATTACGATGTACTTTTCGGTGAGTCGGTTGCTCTTCGCGGTTCATTTTTGATCGACAAAGACGGAACTGTCCGTCATGCGGTTATCAACGACCTTCCACTCGGGCGTAACATCGATGAGATGCTTCGTATGATCGATGCGATGTTGTTCACAAACGAGCACGGTGAAGTGTGCCCTGCAGGTTGGGCAAAAGGTGACGCCGGTATGAAAGCAAGCACTGAGGGTGTTGCTGAATATCTTGCTGCGCACGCAGAGACACTGTAATTTGAACGCGACAGGAGCAAAGCCCCTGTTGCTACGCTGGCCGCTAAGGCACTAAAGCTTGCCTCTTCGAGGCAGATTTTACCTCGCTCTTTTTATTAATCAAAAATACTCTATCCTTTTGTCATGCAATACTCTTTTTTAGCCTCGTATCTACTCATCATCTTTGCCCTGTGGTATTCACGCCGTGAACACTTCGGTCTGGAAAAAACGATCCTCACCAACTCGATACTCGCAATGGTACAGCTGGGAGTTCTGGGATACGCACTTGTCTATCTGTTCAAAATGGAGCATCCCGCACTCTTGTTTTTCGTTTTGCTGGGAATGGTAACGTTCGGAGCCTATACGGCGCGTAAACGGACACCGCTGGGAGAGCAGAGTTTTAAAATCGCGTTTTATTCGATAGGGGCATCCTCTGCCATCGTTTTTTTATCGATGATGGCGTTTGGGGTGATTCATATGGTACCCCATGAGATGATCCCTATCGGGGGAATGATCATCGGAAATGCCCTCAACGTCTACACCCAAAGCACCGAACGGTTCCGCGCCGAGGTGAAAAATACGATCGAGACAATCGAGGGGATGGTGGCACTGGGGGCTCCGCTTAAAGAAGCGTTATCTTTTGCCTCCAAAGCCTCCGTCAAAGCCTCTATGATCCCCACACTCAACATGCTCCAAACAGTGGGAATCATCCATATCCCCGGCATCACGACGGGGATGCTCCTAGCCGGAGCCGATCCGCTCAAAGCGATATCCTATCAACTCGCCGTCATGTACATGATGGTCGCCGTCGCACTCCTCTCAGCCGTATTGAGCACCCTATTTTCCTATCGAGTGATTATCGGAGCGGCGTTTAAAAATTAAGCGCACTAGTGCGCTTGGGCATTCCGCCGTGGACATTGTGCCCCCAGCGGGTAAAACACAACGTTAGCGTAGTCATCGGGGCTTTGCTTCGATGACATACTCATTACTTCCCTCACTAAACCGTTTTGCCCTAGGGTGGACAAAGCAGAGTTTTTCCCATCCCCGATGCGGGCGGATCAGTATGACGCGATGCGCCGAAACAGAGCGTGATAATGCGACATAAAACTGTGACGGGGCGAAAATCTCGTTCGTCTCGATGACATAATCAGCCAGAGACATCCCCTGCGATTTATGGATCGTGATTGCAAATGCCAGTGTCAGGGGGAACTGACTAAGAGTAAGAAGTTTCTCTTCGATAGCAGGGCCCCCTTTTTCCACCCAACGCGTTTTTACCGTATCGACCCGCTCTACTTTGACATTTACCCCATCGGCTTTTTTCACCCAAATCAGGTCACTCTCAATGGAAGTTATCACTCCCCGTTCGCCGTTGTAGTAGTTCCAAGCATTGCGGGTAAAGAGAATCGGAGCACCCACTTTGAGGCTCAAAATAGGCTCAATACGGCTCTCGGTCATAAACCTCTCCACATCACGATCCTGCATTTTTTTATCGTGAATCGTGACATAGGTCTCCACCTCGATCATCTCCCCGTACAAATGCTCCAACTGGGAACGGTTATGATTTTGAGCGCTGATATTTTTACCAAACAGCAGCGTCATCGTGCTCATATCTTCGGCCAGCGGTTTAATCAACGCCTCAAGAGCCTCGTGCGCCGCTTCATCGAGACGTGCATGACGCACTTTCTCCAATAGCTCCAGAAACTTCGCTTCATGGGTACGATATGACCCTTCCAAGTGGAGCGTCTCAAATCCAAGCCGCTCCCACGAGTGAGATTCAAACGCAAAGCAGATCGGCTCATTCCCGCGGGTTACAGGGGGGAGCTGCAAAAAATCTCCCACCACGATAACACGACCGCTAAATTCGGCTTGCAGCAATCGAAGCCGTATCATATCAAGCAGCGGCGCACCCACCATTGAAATCTCATCGATGACAATAATCTGCATAGAACGGATCAGTTTGATGATTTTTTCGGCGGGCTCAAGCTTGCCATTTCTCTCCAGTTCCTCTTGGGAATTGGCGATCCCTAGATCAAAAAAACTGTGAAGCGTCTGCCCTCCGATCAGCGTTGCCGCCATCCCCGTCGAGGCGAGACGGGCTACCGATTTTCCCTTTTGTACCGCATCCTCGATCAGGGCACGGGTGAGGGTCGTTTTCCCTGATCCCGCCCCTCCGGTGATAAAGAGGTTGGAGGTTTCTAAAATAGAAAGTGCTTTTTCAATCATCCTGATCCTTCAAAACAATTACCCTTCCAAACGGCACCGATACACTTTTGGATGCAACCCATACAACCTCATACGAAGGTTCATAGGGGGGAAATTTCCCCTCCAAATCGGTAAAATAGAGGAGCATTTTAGGCTGAAAAGCAAACGTTTCGACCAGCTCAAACACCGGCGTAAAATCGGTCCCTCCCCCTCCGAGAAGATCATACTCGATTTTATCGCCGTTTTCACAATGGTGAATACTGCGAACACGATCATCGCATACGATCACATCGATACTGTACGAACCAAATGCTTCCATGATCGATTCGATTTCACCGATAAACACTGAGAGTAATAACTCCTCTATCGAACCCGAAGAGTCAATTGCGATAACCAGCTCAAGGCGACGTGAGCGAACTCCCGGTAAATACACCCCGTTATACAGAAGCTTTTTCGAAGGCGGCATGAGGGTATAATCGCTCACATAATACCCCCCAATCATGTCGCGCAGTTCACTTCTCCAATCAATCCGATTTTTAGATTGAAGTCCAAATTGCCGACAAAATGATTCAGCGTACGGATCATCTTTTTCCATCGCTTCATGCACACGTTTCTCTCTTTGTGCACGGGATAACTTTTCCTCTAAGCCCTCGCCGTCTCTGTGATCGTCCGCATCCCGATCGTTTTGTTCTTGATCCAAAAACTCTTTTGAGAGCTCCGTATAGATCTCCTCCGCACTAAGATTTCCAAAGCGCTTATCATAACTGATTTTTGGCGGAGGGGTAAATCCGCTCTCTATGAGAAGGGTATTGATCGCATAATCACAGGCCATATTCCATAGCCACGGGCTTCGATTTCCCCGACGAAGGGTATGCGACAGAGCTTCATGCAAAGCTCCGTTACACAAAACAAACATTTTTTCTTCGATGCTGAGAGATTCGACATACCCCTCACGATACTCTATTGTATTGTCTTTAACGCTAAAACTTTCGATATTATCATTGAGAATCATCTCCATCCCTGAAGCTATCATCCCAAAAAACGGGTACTCAAGTAAAAGTTTGGCTTTGAGAGGAGAGAAATCACTCATAACAAATACTCATACGCCTCAACCCATTCGCCAAACGCATCGAGATGCTCCATTGCCACACCTTGACGCTGTAAATCTTGAACAATCATCACCGCAAATTCGTTTTTCAGCTTCAGACTATATTGCAAAACATGACTTACCGCTTCATCCGAAGGATCATTGAGGAGTCGTAAAATCAATGCAGAGGAGAGCGCATAGAGGGTTGAAAGATCTTCGCTTGAGTCCACGTCTTCGCCCCGAATGATCGCTTCGATATCGGGCAATTTATCCATGACCTGTACAAATCCCAAAAAATCAACCGCTGCATCGTCCCCCACTGCACCGCTAATCGCTTCAAGCCAGAGGTTTTTAGGTAAAGGGCTCTTCAAGATCGAATGTACCGCTTCCCAACTGCGCGGTGTAGGGAAACTGCGTTCGTTTTTTAGCGGATCAAATCCAAAAAGTGCACTGTTTTTATAAGCGATATATCCGATTACACGAGAATCAATCCCCCGTTTCAGTGCCCAGTCCCGCCAATCCTGTGCGTTAACTTCCATCTCGATATGGACAAAGCGGTTCGCCAACGGAGAGGGGAGGCGATATACAACACCACGATCCCCCTCACGATTACCCGCAGCTACAATCGCCCAGCCAATCGGTAATTCATACTCTCCGACACGACGATCCAAAATCAGCTGATACGCCGATGCTTGAACGGCAGGAGCGGCAGAGTTAAGTTCATCAAGAAACAAAATCCCAGCTCCATCACGCGGTAAAAACGAGGGTGGTGCCCACAAGGCGGTATGGGACTCCCGCTCGTAAAACGGAATCCCTTTGAGATCGGTCGGATCCATGAGCGAGAGACGTAAATCGATGCACTCTATCCCTTTTTCACGGGCTAGCTGTTTGATAATCGAAGATTTGCCGATCCCTGGTGCACCCCACAAAAATGTGGGTATTTTGGAATCAATCAAGGAACGCATCGTCTCTATCGTATCTTTTGGCTGCATCAATACCATCCTATGTTGTATGTTTGAATATGCTCTCCGAATGCCGGATTTGTCTTGACGCTTCGCTCGTATCGACGATCAAGAGAGAGCTGATAGAGAATCTCAATCGGCGTAGCTCTATTGGCCGCCAAAGCTCCTAACACAGCACTCTCTCCGCTATCATATAATATTTCGAATTTTTCCGATGAGAGCGAAGGGTTTGACCCCAATGCAACTCGGTGCTTTCCGCTCGCAAAAATCGCTTCAATGATTTCACCCTCTGTTGTCGGATTGGACGCAAGCGCTTCGACAACCGTCTCATCTCCTAATCCAAAAAGACGCTCTTGCATGGAGTGAGTACAACTCTCATTTGATGCCAAATGGACTCCATAACCTTCTATTAGACGTTCAAAACGCTCCTCATCCATACGCATGTTCGCTGCAATTAAATGTGGATATACTCTCTCCAAAGCATCCGCCCCTTGGCTTGATATGCTTTTGTTTGTTGCGAGAATCGTATTGACTTCCTCATCTTCCAGTGCCAAAAGTTCTCTCTCCAGCGCCAACGGTTCACGATGAGCCAAAAGAGCCCTTTTTCCATCGATCAACTGCGCTAAAATCATCTCAGAGGTGTCAGCGTGAAGAGCTATCGCATCCAATACCCCAGAGAGCGATGGATTGGATCGGTGTTTCAATTCATCCTTAATCGGCTCTAATTGAGCTATCGCATCGATCAATTCACCCGTCCCGTAGCGCTCAATCAAATGGGCTAGTCCACTCATGGCGTATTGCACATTATGATTTCGATCCAGATCTTTGTAAAATCGCCCGATGATCGATGCAGTCACATTGCGGTTGCTATCGTTATCAAACAATCCCTCTTTTTGCCAATCATAGAGCGCAAGAAGTTTAAAATAGAGTTCATCCGTAATATAAGGATTTTGCAAAAAATCGACAAGCCGCTCCTGATTGCGGGAGAGTTTTAAACTCATCAGCAATCGATTCGGTTCGATACTTCTACACAACCATTTCTCGAAATCCGCAAGCTCGATGATCGGAACATTCTCACCCTCATACAGCCGTTCGGATTCGGATTGTTCATACGGATTCATCATCCGCCCCTCGATGATTACTGCGACCGAATGATCGTAACTTTGGATGCGATCGATTTTATGGAGTTTCAAAAGCGCGTCAAATTCACTGATGTGCAATGCACGGGTTTTGCCCAACAGTAGGATCGATTTTCCGGATAGTTTATCATAGTTCATAAGGCGCATTATAATCCATCAGCCTAAAAAAATTCAGCAACGCTATAATGTCATCAATAGTTTAAAAGGATTTTAACGATGGACGAACTTCATGAGGGCATTGCCGCGTATGATGCTGGGGATTATGAAAAAGCATACCGAATTCTCTACCCGTTGGCAGCCTACAAACGTAATTCTGAAGCCCAATTTCATATAGGGATGATCTACTTTTACGGAGAAGGGGTAGAAAAAGACATTGATCAAGCAATGGAGTGGTGGAAAAAAGCAATGCGTAACGGTCATGTTGATGCAGCTTATCGCCTCAGCGAAATTGCTACATCGACAAAAACAACGTTTTAGCCCTATTATTTTTGGACACCAAAGGAATAAAATCCCTTTGGTTACGCTAGCCGCTATGGCACTAAAGCTTGCCTCTACGAGGCAGATTTATTCCAAAACTCGCCCGATACTGTAGCGCATATCCTCATCAAGGGTATCCATATTCGAGAGCATCCAGTTTAAATACCCTTTATCTGCTGCGGCTATTTCAACGAGAGTTTTACCTTTGTATTTCCCGAATTTGAGAGGTCTCGTGTAAAATACGGGGGTTTGGGTAAGCTCAACCATCTTATCGATCGGATTGGCTCCTTCAAAACGCTCTTGCAATCTTTTTCGAAGTTCAGTGAGAAACAGCTTCAACACCAAAACATCTCCGATCGCATCATGCGCTCTCACCTCTATCCCAAGCGTGTCAGCTTCAGATTGTTCAACCTTGTACAATCCCAAGCGGTAGCGGAAATACTGCAATCGGTGTGAATCTTCATCATCAAAGAGGTGACGGGCACAGCGAAGGGTATCGATAAGGCGCATTTGAGAGGTAAAATTCTCTTTGGCAAGCATCCCCAAATCAAATGGAGCATTATGAATAATCAATACATTATCAGGTGTATTGAGTTGACAAAGGGTTTGAAAAGCAGACGTATCAATACATGCAGGCAGTCCCTCAATCATCTCAGGAGTAATGCCGTGAACCTCCATAGCACCGTAGCTGATCGGAACAGGAGCACTGCACATCTCATTATAAACATCTACATTTTTCCCATCGAGAACCATGTAGCCTAGCTGAATGACACGATCCTCTTCTCCCGCTCCCGTCGTCTCCGTATCAAGGAGTATATACTTAGCCATTAATACTGATCGTCTTCATCGTCGAGATCAAACTCATCGTAGTCGTCCTCGTCTTCTTCCTCTTCATCGTCATAGTACAAATCATCCTCTTCATCATCGCCTTCGCGCATTGAGGTAAGCTCTGTATACAGCTGTTCAGCCTCTTCTTCATCGATTTCGCCGCTATTGAGTTCTCCGAGAAGATCTTTGTATTCATCACGAAGCGCTTGCATATCTTCAAGCTGTGCACGTTCTTGGGGAGATGCATCATTTTGCGATGCAATGGATTCAAAAATATCATCGATGTGTTCTTCCACATCTGGGATCAATTCATTTTGTATCAAATGTTTTAGTTGTGTAATATAGGCCATGTTATATCCTTGCTGCGTGTGATTTGCATATCTCATTATACTTCAAAAATGTGACAATACCATACTAACAAAGCAGATGTTTTAAAAGAAGCAATAGAAGTTAAAAGGATGATTGTAAAAAAGGAAAAGGAAATGGTGCGATCGGCGAGACTCGAACTCGCACACCTGTTGGCACTACCCCCTCAAGATAGCGTGTCTACCAATTCCACCACGATCGCATAAAAAGAAAGTTCTCAAGCCGAAGCTTGAGAGAGGGAAGGTCCGAACCTTACGCAGCCAAATATGGGTTTGCGTAAAGAGCGATCAAAGCGATAACAAGTGTATAGATAACTTGAGCTTCGATCATCGCAAGAGCGATGAACATCGTTGTCATCAATTTACCGCCAAGACCTGGGTTACGAGCTGTACCAGCGATAGTTGCAGCAGCAGTGCTACCCATACCGATAGCTCCACCAAGAGCTGCAAGACCAAGACCAACACCAGCAGCGATCATAGAATACGCTTTCAATGTTTGGTTAGCAACGTCTGCAGATGCAGCAGCTGCAGCAGGTGCAGCTTCAGCAGCCGCTTCAACAACTGCTACCGCTTCGTCAGCACCGAATACTGATGCAACGAGAGCAAGCAAAAGAAAAAATACTTTTTTCATGAGTAATCTCCGTATGTAAATCAAAGTCCGTTCGGATACGTTTCCCTACTTATCACTTTGTGGATGAAATTATAGTGAGCATGAGCTAAAAAATTACTTAGCTCTGCCTAAGCCGATTTTATTTCCTTTGAACTCAACGATCTCTACCATGAGCTCATCCCCTTCATTCACAACATCACCCACACGGGAGATATGTCCATCGGAGAGTTTGGAGATATGGATCAATCCGTCTACGCCGCCCGGAAGTTCGATAAAGGCGCCAAAATCGACAATCTTTTTCACTTTTCCTTTGACAACATCACCCACTTTGTATTCTACTTTTTCGACAGGGGTGGCTCCGCTGACAATCCCCTCGATGTGATCGCGCGCACCGCGCAACCCGTCTCGATTTTTTCCAGTCAGTTTGACGGACCCTTTTTTCTTGTCAATATCGATGGTGACGTCAAAACGTTCAATAATGTCTCGAATCGTTTTTCCCGCTTGACCGATAATATCCCCGATAAAACTCGGATCGATGTGGAACAGATCGGTACTCGGCAATGTCCCCTCATTGAGTTCGATGTGATCTTCTGCACCGATCATAATATCAATGATGTGAGAACGTGCCTCTGCAGCTTGATACAGCGCCTCTTTGAGAACATCTAAACGAATTCCGCCAAGCTTAATGTCCATCTGCATCGCGGTAATCCCCTCTTTGGACCCCGCTACTTTGAAATCCAAATCGCCATCATGATCTTCAAGACCCATAATGTCGGTCAGAATTGCATGACGATCCCCCTCGGAAACCATCCCCATAGCTACGCCGGCAATCGGATCGGCCATCTCGATATCCCCTGCACGTAATGCCATATAACCGCCACATACGGTAGCCATTGAGGATGACCCGTTGGATTCTAATACTTCCGAGACCAAACGGATCGTTTGGCCGTTACGGACGCACGCCCCCTCCAATGCCCGTTTTGCAAGATTACCGTGGCCCAATTCACGACGGCGAGGCGCTCCGATCGGAGAAGGCTCACCGACACTGAATCCCGGGAAATTGTAGTGAACCATGAACGATTCATTTTGCGTTCCGCTATCAGTGAGATTTTCAAACATTTGAGCATCTTTTGCTCCACCCAACGTCAATACAACCAATGCCTGTGTTTGACCGCGTGTGAAAAGAGCCGAGGCATGTGCATTCGGCAATACGTTTGTCTCGATCGAAATCGGACGTACTTCTTTGAGACCGCGCCCATCGGCACGCACTTTTTCATCCAAAATTTGAGCACGCACCATGGAGCGTTTTACCGATTCAATCGCTTTTTTGAGCTCATGTTCGTCCCATTGCGGTTTCTCTTTCATAATATTTTTTCGAATAGTGCGAAGAGCGGTAGAACGCTCCGTTTTCGCCATTTGGTTGATGCCCGCTTTGAGGTCGCCAGTGTGATGTGCACGGACATACTCAACCATCTCTGTATTGATTTCGCTTACAACCCTTTGGAGTTCAAAAGGCTCTTTAGCAAATGGTTTAAAGGCATTTTCATACGCACTGTTGGCTTGATACAATGCATCTTGAGCGGAAGCGAGAATGGTGATAAGCTCATCTTCGCTCATCGCATTCGATACACGAACCGGCAATGATGCCATGCTTGTTGCCGAATCGATCATCGGGTCAATTACTACCGGATCGAGCATCTGAATCTCATCAGTGCCAAGCGTTTGCATTTCGATCATGAGCATGTCGTCTTTGCTTCCCGCCAAGTACAAATCAAGCGTACTGTTTTGCAATTGGCTGAGGGTTGGGTTAAATACGATCTCTCCGTCGATTTTACCGACACGTACAGCACTGACGGAATTAAAGATATCAACATCCGAAACATACAAAGCTGCCGATGCGGCATTGAGCGCTAAAACCTGTAAATCGGCCTCGTGATCAGCGCTAAGAACCATTACGGTAATTTGGATTGGATTGGCAAAACCTTTTGGAAACAATGGGCGAAGAGATCGATCTACAATACGTGAAGTCAATGTCTCGAAATCACTCGGTTTCGTCTCACGTTTGATGAACCCGCCCGGAAATTTCCCGGCTGCATAACTTTTCTCAATGTATTGAACCGTCAAAGGCAAAAAATCTTCATCGACAAAGTCGGTCTCATCGATAACGACAGTAGCCAAAATAACGGTGTTTCCACACTTCAGCCATGCGGCTCCGTTCGCCTGCGCCGCTACCTGATTAAACGCATACGCTTCCGTTTTGTTTTTTAACGCTAATTCAACATTGTATTTCATTCATTCTCCATTTTTTTATCGCTTCATAGAAGAAGCGCCACCGACGACATATTTCAAATCGCTGTCGATAAATCGCAATCCTAGACCCATGAAAACATTCTGAGATTCCGGGTTAAGGAAATTGTCCCATCCACCGTACAGTTCGAGATGCTTGAGCATTTGATAGCGCACTTGAGCTTTGAGGTGGGCATGTGTTCCACGCACATCGTTCACTGCATTAAAATCAAAGGCGTCCGCACTGAATTTGAGTTTATCATGGTTCATAAAATAATCAACCCCGACTCCGCCGGTCGATTCGATTGCCCCAAAGCGGAGCAATGTATCATCGAATCGTTTCCCGTACTGTAACGAGTAATAGTTTTTCCCTTTTTCATGTTTAACCGGAAGAGTCGGTTTTGAATAATCGTCCGTACTAATGAGATCAAACATATAGTATGTTTCCGGATTCGGAAGATAGTTTACACCCAAATAGACTTTGCCGTACTGATCGCGCATCATATAATCGGTGTGCATTGCCACTTGCAATTCACTTGTGGTCAAACTGCCCAACATCGAATCAAGTTTTCCGAAAGTCTCTTCTCCGCTTTTGAAAAATGACCCCGCATTCGTAATCGTATCTTTGAGAGAGGATCGATTTTCGGTCAAAATAACGCTGACATTGTCTTCAATCTTGGTAAATTTATCGACCGCTTCAGGAAGTTTATGCTCTAGCGAACCGCTGATATTATCCATCCGTGTCGTCAATGAATTGATCCGAGCCATAATCTCCGGCAAATCTTTGTTGACGGTATCGGCTGTTTGCCCAAACCCTGCCGACATCGCTCTAAAATTAGCGATTGCAGCATGTAAATCGTCTCTGTTCTCTACGATTACTCCATCAAGATTCACACCCACATTTCGGAATGCAATAATGGCATCTTGGATCGCTTTTCGGTGCTCTTCATCCAGCGTCGATCTAAAATCGCGCAAAAGCAATTCAAGCTCTTTAGCCGCAGCATTTACTGAATCACTCGTTTGATCGAAGGAAGCATATCGCTTTGATTGTGAGAGGACTCCTCCGTTTTGCATATAAGCATTTGAATCACCGACGACGATATTAATCACTTTCGATCCCAATAGCGACTCTTGTGCGACAATGACCGAAGAATCATTCGGGATTTTAACCCCTTTATCGATCATAAGGGTCAGCTTTACCCTTTTTCCCTCAATGCTCAGATCATTGACATCTCCGATCGTGACACCGTTCATCAGTACATGAGTATGCTTTTCTATCCCCGAAGCATCTTCAATGTAAGCTTCTATCAGATACCCCTCTTTGCCCCATTTACCAAGTGATGTCACTTGTGTCGAAAGAAACAGCAGAGCACCCAGTGCCATGACAACAAAAAGACCGATTTTCGCTTCCAGTTTCATACGTTTCCTCTCTAATTTTTGGTGCGTTTATAATTAAATTCTGAGCCACCAATCGGTTTTAAAATAATGCTAATGAAAATATATGAGTCATTCACTGAGTCACTAGCATACGTATTCGTTAAAACTGGACGACGATTTTGTACAAATCGAATTCCTAAATCGAAACAACGTTGCGAATACAATAGCCCAACCTCACCTCGTTTCATCAACGATTCATGATAGTCGTATGCCACATTCATAAAATATCTATAAAAACGATTATACCGATATGCTGCATCTGCTGTCCAATATGATGCATAAGTTGGAATATTATTTCTTAGTTGGTCACTGTAATAGTGACCAATGCCGGCTGTGATAATTTCACTATTATAGCGCAATGTATTTTGCTCTTTTGTAATTCGGTTACGATCATGATTAAAAGCAGTTTGATTATAAATCGAAATAGCTTCACTAATTTTCCACTCTAATTCATTTTGCAGTTCGCCGTAATAGCTCCCCTGATCGTCGTATCGAAAGTTTTGAGATAAACGGTCCATCAATGCTTGGTGCCCATTTTTAAACAAATAGTTATTAAATCCCATCGATAAAGTGTCAGAAGGATTAGAAAGGGTATAAAACTCGCATGCTGGATTTGTGTTGCCTGCAACACATTCTCCGTTTGAATGATACGTTTTATAATACCCGCTATAATAACGACTCCCCGCTGACGTATAACCTGCAAAAGGATTGAGGATATGTGTCAAATTTTGATCATATGATTTGACTAAAGTCGTACCAATATTAAATGTATGATCAAGCTGAGCATATTTTCCCTGTTCATATATGCTACCAGTTTCATTTGGTCGTTCATTCGCATAAAATCCGATCACTTTTGCCGAAGCGTTAGATGTATAACTTACTTCAATCAAATCATCGAATAATGCTGTTTGCAAGGTTAGCGGAACATTGAAATTCCCTTCTATCGCCCTTTTTCCCGTAGGACGATAGTAATGTGTTGCGGTTGCATCACCACTCACAAGTAGATAATCATCGAAAAAGCTCTTTAGATAACGATGATAATGGAGTGTTGGAAGGGTTTGTATTGTTTCTCCGTTACTATTCACATTCAAATATTGATAGTGTTTAAAATAGCTTCCATAATAATCATTTTTATTACTGTAATAAAAGTTAATACGGGATAAGATTTGATTTGCCGTTATATTTTTTGTTTCATCACTTTGCTGAAGGTTGAGATAATCGACATCGTTCATCCACTTCCCGTCCACATAGAGTCCCGATTCTCCTTCAAGATCCAAATCGAACCACTCCCGCAAAGGAGCATTATGCCGATATTTAACATCGTATCCATAGTGCTTGATATGAGCTAAATCATGTTCTAACGCATATGGACTTTGTTCTTTAAAATACCCAAAGCGAAGTGAACCTTGTGAAGATGCCGTGTCAACAAAGCGAAAATCACCATATATTCCTGAACCGCGAGAAGTGCGAATTTGAGGACGAAGTTCCAAATCCCACCAGTTTCTAGGTGCGAAATAGATCGGCTGCATGTACCGAAAACCTTCTGTGCTTGATACCCCAAATGTCGGAATCAATAATCCGCTTCGACGTGTTTTGTCCGTCGAATAGCCAAAATACGGAAGATAAAAAACCGGAACGTCTTCAATTTCTAAACGGGCATTGTACAAATTGACCCACATATTGTCCGTATTATAATCACCACTACTAAAACGGATTTTCCACAGTGGATCCGCCGAATTACACCCAGACACCATTCCGTTTTTTAAATCAATATCATGTTCACACGATTGTGCCTCAGCACTGCTTATCCATAAGCCACTTTCCTGATCGATCCCGTAATAGGGAGCAGAATATCGGGTATCGTCTACAAAATTTATTCGAGAATAATGACTGATCGTATGGTACTGTCCCCCTTTGAAGACATTGACTTTTCCGGACGCTTCCATAACGCTGGTATTACGATCATACGTCAGCTGATCAGCACTGATAATCTGATCTTGATAAAGCGCAACAGGATTCCCTGTCGCAGTAGCAATTGAACCGTTGGCATCAACATTGGTGCCATAAAGTTCTACACGATCTTCACCCAAAAGCACAGTTGATGCGATCAAGCTGATCCAATATAACTTATCCATTAACTACCAACGTCCTTCCGGTTCGATCATGCCAACTCCGACGATATGGATCAAGCATAGCCCAAATAAATCCGAGATAAAAAAGGATTTCACTGATAATCCGAAATACACTGCGGTTAAATGCGCTTAAAAAACTGGGATTGGAGAGAGTAGCGATTTCAATAACACGAATTTTCATAATGATTTTTCCGATCGTCGCACCGTACTGCATCGTAAAAAATGTTTGATAGACAATTTTGATCGCCATATATTCAAGAAGAAAACTATTGGTCACCGCAATCATAGCCTCTAACGTCGTCGCTTTCGAAATCGGCCCCGATAAAATTATGATCAAAATAATGGACAAAAGAACTTCATCGATTCCAAATGCAGCTGCGCGCTGCCGTATCGAAGCAAGCGTTAAATGCTCACGTTCCAAAAGGGAATCGAGTTTTTCATCCATCAGCGAAGTGCCTGATACGCGATATCGCCACGCAATTTTTTACCCGCAAAATGAACTTGTCCGCAGAGCATGTAGGCACGGTCGCGCGCTTGCTTAATGCTCTCACCGACTCCGACACACACCAACACGCGTCCACCGGTAGCATAGAGTTTATCGTCTTCTTTGCTCACTCCCGCATAGGAAATATGGGTATTTTCGATAATTTCATCATGATGAATCGCATCGACAATAATTTCTGCAGGTTCGGAATTATCATAGGGATAATTGCGGCTTGCCATAACGACACCGACGGCATATTTGTCATAAAATTCGACGTTGAGGGTATCGAGTTGTTTCGTCGCAGCTTTGTAAAACAACTCACTTGCAGGAGTCTTGAGCAACGGCATCAAAATTTCACACTCCGGATCACCGAAACGGACGTTGAATTCCAAAGTAATCGGTTCACCGTTCACAATCATTAATCCGATAAAGAGAACTCCCTCAAACGGTGCCCCCTCTTGCTGCATCCCTGCAAGTGTAGGACGAACAATCCGATCTTTTACTTTTTCGTAAATCACATCATCAACAAGCGGAGTTGGAGCATACGCACCCATCCCTCCGGTATTTGGTCCCTCATCGTTATCCAATAAGCGCTTATGATCTTGTGCCGCAGGAAGGAGGATAAAATCTTTCCCGTCACACAGAGCAAACATCGACAGTTCATATCCGTCCAAAAACTCTTCGACGACAACCCTCTTACCGGCATCACCGAACGATTTGCCGCTGAGCATTTCAGAGACGGCAACTTTTGCTTCATCATGGCTCATCGCAATGATAACGCCCTTTCCTGCACACAAACCGTCCGCTTTGACAACGATCGGTGCACTCAGAGACTCGATAAATTTGAACGCATCTCCGATATGATCGGTTTCGATGTAGCGCGCCGTCGGGATAGTGTATTTGGCCAAAAAGTTTTTCATATACACTTTTGACCCCTCTAACTGCGCTGCGGCTTTGCTTGGACCGAAAATCACCAATCCTTTGGCTTTGAACACATCGACAACACCATCACTGAGAGGTCCCTCTGGTCCTACAATCGTCAAATCGATTTTTTCTTCCCGTGCAAACTCGGCGAGTGCTTCATAGTCTTTGATGGCAACATTGATTCCCAACATTTCGGTAGCACCGTTACCCGGAGCGAAAAAAAGCTCACTTACCGCAGGGTCTTGTTTCAACACCCGCCCGATTGAAAATTCGCGTCCGCCGCTACCGATTACCATTACTCGCATAGATCACCTTGAAAAAATTTAATTAGCTTATCCAAACCGTCCAAACACGCTTTGGATCAGATAATAAAGCCCGGGCGGGCGTTTCGCAGTAGCTTCGGTTCTCAAAGCCGAAAAAAGCCGCTCGAGCGTCTTTTCCGGCGACAATCTCTCACGTAAAAAATACATTCAAACGAGACCACCGACACTCAAAGACGACTACGGCTGCGACTCCATGAATATGTAGAACCCTCAAAATGCGATTAGTCGCTTCACCCAGAGAATACAATTATATCCTCAAAATGCTTAAAACGCAGATCACTTTTGGGCAATATTTTGTGCCAATTCTACTGCCGATGCAACACTGGTTTTAGGGCTTACCAAGACCTCTTTAGCATTACTGAAAGCATCTCTTGTCGTTTTACCGATAGCTACAATACTATGGGTCGGAAGGATTGAATACGATGCGCAAAAACACGCTATAGATGATGGAGATGTAAAAACCAATATCGCATTCGACGCTATCGATATTCCCCGTGCTTCTTTATTGCAGGTTGTCTCATACACTATCGCTTCATCGATCCATATCCCCTCAGTGCGCGCTGCCTCAACCCATTCAGTTGCGATCACTTTTGGACGCAGATAGAGCCACCGCTGAGAGCGACCTTTTGATTTCAGCAGTGCAAGAAGAGAGGTTCCGTATCCATCTCCGACTGCAACATGACTTGCACCCGCCTCCCGTGCGGCATCTGCGGTACCTTCAGAGACACATATACACTGAAGACGTCCCCAGTCAATAGTATAATCTTCAAGTGCCAATACAGCTTGTTTAGAGGTCAGAATTATCCCGTCGTATCGGGTAAAATCAATCACCGGTTTTAAAAAAGAGATAGTGAGAATCGGGATATGAATGACTCCCGGATGGGGAGTTTTTGAGATCAGATAGATCGGGCGCAAAGGGTGCGCCTCATTCCCACTCAATCGTTGCGGGAGGTTTTGAGCTGATGTCATACACAACGCGATTAATTCCGTCCACTTCGTTGATGATACGACGGCTGATACGCTCCAACAACGTGTGCGGAAGATGGGCAAACGTTGCCGTCATCCCGTCTACCGCTTCGACGACACGAACACATACGGTATTGTCATACGTACGGTTATCACCCATAACCCCGACTGATTTGACGTTCAAAAGAACGGCAAACGCTTGCCATGTTTTGGTGTAGTATCCACTCGCTTTGAGTTCGTCGAGTAAAATAGCATCCGCTTCACGCAGCAAATCCAAATCCGGTTTGTTCACCTCACCCATGATGCGGATACCCAAACCTGGTCCAGGGAACGGATGGCGATTCACCAAAGACTCAGGGAGACCGAGTTCGATCCCAAGTTTACGCACTTCGTCTTTGAACAGATCACGCAACGGCTCAATCAGTTCGAAATCCATCCAATCAGGCAATCCGCCGACGTTATGATGCGATTTGATCGTGACGGATGGACCATTCACTGAAACCGATTCAATAACGTCGGGATAGAGTGTCCCCTGCGCGAGGAATTTGATCCCGTCATGTTTTTTCGCTTCGGCTTCAAATACTTCGATAAACGTATGCCCGATGATTTTGCGTTTCTGCTCCGGATCGGTTACACCTGCAAGTTTTCCGAGGAAATTATCGGCCGCATCCGCCACGATGAGAGGTACTTTGAGGTGTACTTTGAAAATATTTTCAACCGACTCGCGTTCCCCCTTGCGGAGCAATCCGTTATCAACGAAAACAGGAATCAATTGATCCCCAATCGCTTCGTACAACAATGCCGCAACAACCGAAGAGTCAACACCGCCGCTGAGGGCACAGAGAACTTTCCCCTCACCCACTTGGGCACGGATTTTGACGATCTGCTCTTTGAGAAAATGCCCCATATCCCATTTTTCGGTAATGCCGCAGATTTTGCGGGCAAAGTTGCGGAGCATCAAATACCCCTCTTCGGAGTGGTTGACCTCTGGGTGATATTGCATCGCATAGATTTGGCGTGATTCATCGGCAATCGCCGCATACGGAGAGTTCGGAGAATAAGCGATCGGTACGAAACCTTCCGGCAATCTATCTACTTTGTCTGAATGGCTCATCCAAACGACACGCTCATCCTCACACCCTTCAAACAAAACGGAATGTTGCGTCATATCGATGGTGAGTTCCGCTTTGCCGTATTCATGGTGATCGCTTCGTATAACGCTTCCGCCGAAATCGACGGCAATACGTTGCATACCGTAACAAATTCCAAGTACCGGAATGCCCAGAGTATACACCCCTTGATCCACTTCATAAGCGTCTTTATTGTACACGGATGAAGGTCCGCCGCTGAGGATAATCCCTTTTGGATTTTTAGCTTTGATCGCATCGATTTTAGTGTGATACGGAAGTACTTCACAGTACACTTTATCTTCACGGAGTCGTCGGGCGATCAACTGTGTATACTGTGAACCAAAATCAAGAACGATAATACTGACATCTTTCACGCTTTAGCCTTTGTGATCATTATTAATGCAAAAGGATACTCTAAACTTGTTTAAGATTTGATACAATCACACAAAAAAGAGGCTTTATTTGATGGAAAATAGTACCACACTTGTTTTAATTAACCTTTTGATTATTATCATAGCCTCTCTTTGGAGCTCTAAAAAAACGGGGATTGCCGATGTTCTTTTTTACCTCATTGGAGGACTTTTGGCCGTCAATATCCATGTACTCTCACCTCATTCTTCGATCATTGAGACCTTTGCTTTTATCGGAACCATTTTTCTCTTTTTCTATCTGGGACTCGAAGAGAACCTAAAAAGTTTTGTCAAAGGGGTAAAAAGCGGCTGGAAAATTGCTATTGCCGGAATCATCCTCCCTTTTGCCGCTATTTATCTTGTTACCTATTTACTGACTCACGATGTCATCAAATCCCTCGTCTTCGGAATGGCATTCGCCCCGACTTCCATCGGAATCGCTTTTTTAACCCTTAATACTCTCACTTTCAGTGCGAAATCACGTCTTCAACCGATTATCGTAGCTGCTGCTCTGACCGACGACGTCCTCTCACTGATTCTGTGGGGAGTACTCGGAGGGATTCTCGTTTCACTACAACAGTCAGCCTCTTTGCAAATTTCGCTCGATTCGATTGGAGCGTTAATGGTTCATCCCGTCTCCAACTTCCTTTTTTTCAGCATTGTCATGGGGCTTATCGCTTATCTGTTTTTTCTCTTTAATCCTACCGCTTCACTCAAAAAAGAGAGCCCCATTTTACTTTGGCTGAATAAAACCAAAAGTACAATTTACCACCATGCCGGTGCCGTCAATTTTTTAGGGCGTCAAGAGATTAATACTGCCATTGTTATTATGATATTCCTTGCATTTATCGGCTCGTATATTGCAGAATTTTTTGAAACCAGCGTAGCACTCGGAGCGTATTTTATGGGATTAATCATCAACAAAGATCATTTTTCGCACAAAGGTGAATCAAACGATGAACTTTTTCATGATGCGATCGAAAAACTACGTTTTTTAACTCTCTACTTTTTTGCTCCGATTTTTTTCATCAGTATTGGATTGCATATGGAAATAGCCAGTGTTTCACTGCTTCTAAGTGTCCTTAGCAAAGCAGTTTTATTAGCGGCCGTTTTATTTGGAGGTCAGTTCTTAGCAGCTTCTTTCACCGCGCACTATATCAATGGTCTCTCTTGGCGCTCATCTTCGTTGATCGGAATCGCTATGCAAGGGCGTGCTGAAGTAACCTTTCTCGTTGCCATGTCAGCTTTTTCGATGAAGCTGATCGACAGCGGTGATTTGCTTCTGATCTCTGTGAGCGCCTTTATTCTAAATTTAAGTGTCCCGTTTTTACTCAAAATGGCAGCACATTATCATGAAAAACACGATCAAGCAGAAACAATATAATGGACCCCGATCGACTCGGTACGCTTAATCGCGGATGTAACAATGCTCTGAGCTGTCAATAACCGCAAACGGAGCAGTCTTCCGATATTTGTCTCCAACATCGTATTAATCGCCTGCAAAGCGCTATTTAACCCTTTCGGAGTACGTTTGATTGAGACATTTTCCCACATAATCCGTCGCAGTTCATCTTTTTTCTCTTTGTCGCCTTCTATTTCGAGAGGCTCGTTCCCTATCTCAAAACTTTCGCTGCATCCGTGCGAAGAGTTCTTTAAAATCGATTCCGCCGCTTTTTTAGCAAATACAAGCCCCTCTAACAATGAGTTGCTTGCTAAGCGATTTGCTCCGTGCACACCTGTCGATGCCGCTTCACCGGCCGCATACAGCCCTTGGATACTGGGGATACTCCCATCCAGATTGGTTTTTATCCCCCCAACGGCATAATGGAATGCCGGAGAGATCGGAACCCGTTCTTTTGGGAGATGGAATCCTAAATCATTCAACGATTTATAGATATTCGGAAACCGTTCTTTGAAGTACTCCCCCTCAAAATGCTCACATGAGAGATAAACCTTTTTTTGGGTACGCTGGCGGTAATCAAAGATTGCACGGCTCACAATATCTCGCGGTGCCAATTCTCCGCGAGGATCGTATTCAAACAAGAAACGATAGCCGTTCTCATCGACAACATGCGCTCCCTCTCCCCGCAACGCTTCGGATAGAAGCTGTTTACGTGCCCAGTTATTTGCAACAAACACCGTCGGATGAAACTGCATCATCTCCATCGATTCGAGTTCAATCCCCTTTTCAATACAGATGCCATGCAGCTCTCCGCTGATCGTAAACGCATTCGTGTGATATTCATACAACGATCCGACCCCACCGCTCGCAATGACCACATTATCTGCCAAAATGGTTCTACGGTTACCTCCAGTAACAACCTCGACACCGCAACACCGATTGTTCTCTATCAACAAATCAATCACCGTCGTATCGCTGAGCATCGGATGAGGGTTTTGCCCCAGTAAAAAAAAGTGTAGATGACGCCCTGTTGCGTCTCCTCCGGCATGAAGTATCCGACTTCTCGAATGTGCTGCTTCTTTCGTATAAAGAAGATTACCCTCTTCATCACAGTCAAACTGAAATCCGCGCGCTATCAAATCACGAATAACCCCTTGGGAATTTTCGCTCATCAACTTCACAGCCGGCAGATTACACATCCCAGCACCCGCATCAAGAGTATCTTGCACATGCGAGGGGATATCATCATCATTATAGGCAGTCGTAACACCCCCTTGAGCATAATAAGTATTACATTCCCACGGATTGGATTTATTGATAATCAGTACTTTCAAATGTTTCGGCAAAGCAATGGCAGCATATAATCCCGCAACTCCCGAGCCGATGATAACAACATCATAACGCAACGGACGATTCCTTTGCCGCTACAGGTTTCTCATAATATGGTGGAGCTTTGTAACCGCATCCGCTCAAGAGCACAATTACGGCGGTTATAATGATACCAGCAACTATCTTCGCCATATCTATTTTCCCTTTTTCTTTAATGACGGATGTTATAATAGCTACCATAAATTATTCATTAAGAGTTTTTACGATGATCGAACAAATCCGCTCCTTGCCGCACCAAGCGGGAATTTACCAATATTTGGATCATTCAGGAAGAATACTCTACATCGGAAAAGCCAAAAATCTCTCAAAACGGGTCAAAAGCTATTTTAATCTAACCCCTAAGCTCTCAGCCAAAACAACGTTATCGTTGCGGATTCAAAAAATGCTTTCAGAAACTGCAAGTCTCCACTATATCATCGTTGAGAACGAACACGATGCGCTCATTTTGGAAAACTCTCTCATCAAACAGCTCAAACCCAAATACAATATTCTCCTACGTGATGATAAAACCTATCCGTACCTGTACGTCGATATGGACGAAGCCTATCCCCGTTTTGAGCTCACTCGAAAAATCATCAAAGGCAAAGGGGTACGCTATTTTGGCCCCTTTTCCGTTGGTGCGCGCGATATTCTCGATTCTCTGTATGAGCTGCTAAAACTGGTTCAAAAGAAGAGTTGTCTCAAAGGGAAAAAGAGCTGTCTTTTTTACCAGACTCAGCAATGTCTCGCCCCATGCGAATTTTCGATCCCACGAGAAAATTATCTACCTATGGTAATACAGGGGATCGAGTGGATACAAAACAAACGACGCCTAATCAAAGAACTCCAAGCTAAAATGGAATTTTATTCCGAATCTCTGCGCTTTGAAGAGGCGATGACATTACGAGACCGTATTGAGCGAATTTCCAAAAGTGAAATCGCTTCGCAGATTGATATGGCATCGACCGAAAACTACGATGTTTTCGCTATCGCTACCAATGAATCTCGCGGCTGTATCCTCCGTCTTTTTATCCGTGAGGGCAAAGTCGCGTCCAGTACCCATGATTTTATTCCGCTTACCCCTTATTTTTCACTCGATGAAGCGTATGAACGGACATTGATCAGTTTCTACGGTACTGAAAAACCCCCGATTATTGCACCGATTTTAACCGCATCGGCTTTTGAATCCAGTGATTGGGTGAGCGAACATCTAAGCCAGCTTTTCGGGAAAAAAGCCTATCTTGAAGTGCCGCAAAGAGGGGGGAAAAAAGAGCTCATCGATTTGGCAATGACGAACGCGTTAGAGCTGCTTCGAACGCCTCAACCGACAAAAGAGATGCTATTGCATCAGCTCCAAGAGCTGTTTAGCCTCGATACACTCCCCTACCGAATTGAAGTCTTTGATAACTCCCATCACGGAGGAACGGCAACCGTAGGGGCAATGATCACCTATGAAAACGGCCATTTTGACAAAAAAGGATACCGCACTTATCATCTCGAAAGCCGTGACGAATACACTCAAATGTCGGAAATACTTCGTCGTCGCATCGAAGGATTCGAGTCTAATCCCCCTCCCGATTTATGGGTCATCGACGGCGGATCAACACTGCGGACACTGGCCGTCGATTTGCTTACTTCTCATGGAATTTATCTTGATGTCATCGCCATCAGTAAAGAGAAAATTGATGCCAAATCACACCGCGCAAAAGGGTCTGCTCGCGATATTTTACATACCAAAAATGAGCTGTTGCGACTCGAACCGACCGACAAGCGTCTCCAATTCATCCAAATGTTACGGGATGAAGCCCATCGAAGTGCTATAACCTTCCACAAAAAAACCAAACTCAAAAATGACCAAGAATCCAAACTACTCACACTCAAGGGGATCAGTCAAGCAAAAATTCATAAACTGATTGACTATTTCGGTACCTTCGAAAAAATAGCCCAAAGCGATTTAGAAACACTGACAGAGCTTATCGGACAAAAAGATGCCGAAAATATACAAAAGTATTACGGAGAAGCTCACTCTAAGTAATCTTTTATGGAGTTTATGCCATATTCCACAGAATATGTTTTCAGCAGTTTTTTTAGCGAAGGGGTCAAAGAATGCAAAAACCTACTCCGGTGGATGAAGAATACGAGTTCGAAGGGCGCGCGATTGTTAGCGAAACAGATCTAAAAGGGTTCATTACGTTTGCCAACCGAAAATTTTGTGAAATCTCCGGTTATACCGCGGATGAATTAGTGGGAGAACCGCACAATATCATTCGTCATCCCGATATGCCCAAAGCAGCATTCGCACAGATGTGGCAGACCATTCAATCGGGAACCCTTTGGCACGGTCTCGTCAAAAACTTACGCAAAGACGGACGCTATTATTGGGTTGATACGGAAGTGACCCCGACATATGACGAAAACGGAAAAGTTAAAGGGTACATGGCAGCCCGCAAACCGGCTTCTCGCAAAAATATTGAAGAGACGTCCGAGCTCTACCGTAAAATGCTCGAACAAGAAAAATAGGGGGGAATGTGCTATTTTACAACCATAAACAAGAATTTATCGGGATTGATGAAGAGGGGTTAAAACTCTTAAATTATCCTACAATAGAGGATCTTTTAAGTGTATGCGGCGACGTCGCCGATCTCTTCGCCAAAGAACCGGGATACATTCATAACTTCAAAAGTTTCGGCTGGATCGATTTTCTCCTGCATGCCGATTCGGACGCGCGCTCTGCTATCGTACACGGAAACGGTCGAACTTTTTCCTGTACCTTAGAAGTTAACAGCCTCTTTTTGGTTGATAGCCCTTCACAAAGCGGTTATGTCGTCAATATGACCCATATCCAATCGATCAGCGGAGAAGAGTTTAAACCTCGTCACGTTGCCCCGAAAATCGAACATGAGATCAAAGCTTCACCGCAGACATCTCCTCGTGTCGAACCGGTACCGTCGGTTCTACCAAGTTATAAGCATATCACCCCGACCACGTTGAGCGAACCGGGTGTCCTAGATGTTCCTCCATACACTGAACCGGAAAATATTGAGGAACCGATAGACGATTTGTACGCCAAACTTTCTCTTCCTCTCACCGACGAAGAGCTTGAACATGATTTCAACAAAGAAACAGCCCATCCGATAGAACAAGCTGCTGCACCTATTTTGGGAGTCAAACCTGAACCGAAAATCGATCTTCCTATGCTCGGTGACGTAAAATACAGCAACGCGGAAAAAGCATTTATCAATACCCTAAAAGTTGACAAATCCTACCGTTTCGATCCGAATGTAGCCGCAAAAGAGTTAGGTTTGCCGGTCGATTTGATTCAAGAATTTATCGGAGACTTCATTCAGCAATCCCATGAATTCAAAGAAGAGTTATTTGAAGCCGTCTTAAAAGGGGACATCAATAATCTCAAAATATTATCTCACAAGCTCAAAGGGGTAGCAGCCAATCTCCGTATCGAAGATGCATTCGAAACGCTCAGTATTATCAATACCTCATCTGATCCGATAGAAATCGAAGCTAATCTCAAATATTTTTATACCATCATTGACAAACTTGAAGGCAAAGAACTTCCAATTGATACGTTTACTTCAGAAACAGCAGCTCCAGGTGATGATCTGCATACATTTTCTCTGAAAAACTCAAATGATGTGGCTGCAAAACCTACTCCTATCACACAGCCGATACACGATAACGAAGAGATTTATTCTTTCGCGCTAAAAGAGAAGGAACCTCTAATCGTTCATGAAGAAGAGATTGCCCCATCTATCCATCTTGATGAAGATTTTTCCATTGAACCGACTAAAGAAGCAATAGAAGAATTCGCTAAACCCGAAAAGCCGTTGACAATTGTGCAAGAAGTGATTCAGCCGCTGCACTATAATAAAGCGAAAATTTCGGGTGAACTCGGCATCGAAGAATCTTTTTTCAACGAATTGGTTGAAGAGTACAGACACGATGCGCTTCGTGCAGCCAGAGAGATTAGCGCCGCGATCGGAGCATTCGATACACATGCATGGAAAAGAACATCCGCTCAACTCAAAGGGATCAGCGATAATCTGCGTTTAAACGAAATTTCCGCAGAACTAGCTATATTGTCCCAAACGAACGATGCCCAGGAAGCAAACAAAGCCTCCAAAAGACTTAATAGTTATCTTGAACAACTATAAGAACCTACAACAATAGAGGAGATATTATGCAATTAGGACTTCGAAATCGGCTACGTGTAATCAGTCTTTTACCAATTTTGGTACTATTTACCCTAGCCAGCTACTACGTTTATCACTCCTATTTAAGCTACAAAGGGGCTACTCAACTTCAAGTGAGATTGGAAGGGAACAAACAACTCAACGATTTAATTAACAATCTGTCTCGCGAACGCGGTATGACAGTTATGTACATGGGAAATGCTTCTCCCACTACCCTAAAATCACTGCAAGCACAACGTACTATTGTTGATCAAAAAATCGATGAATATCAAAAGTATCTTTCGGCTATCGAGCAAAGCAACTCTGCTGAATCGGCTAAAGCCGCATCTCTTTCAAAACTCATTGCCGATTTGAAAAAAAACATCCTTATCTCTCGTCCTCTCGTTGACAATAAAACAGCCGATTTCAATCATATTTTCAGTGATCTTTATGGAAAAACCGAAGACCGCCTGATTAATGAACTCGCAGATCTTGCATTGTTTCGTTTTGATGAAGAGGTCAATTCCCTCTCGTATGCATATCTCTCTTTAGTACGGGCAAATGAGTTCAGCAGTATCGAACGTGATTACATCACCTATGTTCTCTCACGTGCGACTCCGCTTTCCGAAGAAGAGTTGAACAAATGGGTCTCCTTGATCGCAAAAGCCGATACCTTTAACTTGGAAGGGATGAATAACAAAGCGATTCAGACTCAATTGCAATCAACACTCTATAGTGAAGACAATACTGAACTATATTTAGATATCACCTCTGAACGTACTGCTATTTTGCAAAAAAGTACAACTGGAGCGTATGAGACCCAATCGGGTGTTTGGTTTGCCATGATTTCTGAAAAAGTCGACGCCATCAATGAAGCCGAAAAAATATTGATTAATGCAATGGATGAACGAGCTTCTGAGGTCAAAAACCAAGCCGTACAAATTCTTGCCATTGCAATTATTATCTGGATTTTAGGTGTACTTGTTGCTATTTTAGGGTATTTCTTCACTGCCGAGATTACCACCAACATTAAAAACCTAGAATCGGTTCTCCGCCGTGTTGCTGAAGATACCCATGATGCAGAAGCCGAAGTTCTTAGTCACACTATCAACCTTGATACCGCAGAAGGTACTGCACAAGCATATACCCTTTTGGAACGCATCATTGAGCAAACGATCAATGATAAACAATTTGCGATGGAAGCATCCGAAGCCAAATCCATGTTCTTGGCAAATATGTCGCATGAGATTCGTACACCACTCAACGGTATCGTAGGATTTACGGAACTCCTCAAAGATACCGAACTTCATGATGAACAACGCGAATTTATTGATATTATCGAAAAAAGCTCTGAAAATCTTCTTGAGATTATTAATAACATTCTTGACCTCTCTAAAATTGAGAGTAACAAACTTGAAATCGAAGAGATCGTCTTTAATCCGATGGATGAATTTGAAAGTGCTGTCGAAGTGTATGCCGTACGTGCTTCCGAAAAACATATTGACCTCGCCTGCTACATTGATCCAAGCCTTGAGCGCCCTCTCAAAGGGGACCCTACCAAAATCAAAGAGGTTGTCATCAATCTCCTCTCCAACGCGGTTAAATTTACCAACAGCGGCGGCGCAATCAGCGTCGATATTCGTCGCGTAGAGTGCGATACACTCAATCGTGCGCGCGTCCGTTTCCAAGTCAAAGATAACGGTATCGGTGTGACGAGTGAGCAAAAATCACGTATTTTTGAAGCATTTTCACAAGCCGATACTTCCATTACTCGCAAATACGGCGGTACCGGTCTTGGACTTACCATCTCAAGCCGTTTTGTCGAATTGATGGGATCAAAACTGGATCTTGAGAGTGAACCAGGCAACGGAACAACGTTCTTCTTTACTCTTGAATTCGAAGAAATTGAAACGCTCAACGAGTCGCTCAAAGGATCGTTCTCTAACATTAATGCAGTCATTTTAGAGAGCCACTCTAAGAAAAAACTTCAAACTACCTATCTCAAAGAGTATCTTGACTACTTCGGGGTTAGCTACACTACGTTCCATGAGTTGGATGAACTCAAAATGTTGGAACGTCAAGTCAATTATGACTTGCTCTTTGTCGATAACGATTTTTCCAGCGATGACGATTTGTTAAATTACTCATCATCCCAAGAACAATTGGTTTTGATCACCAAATCGTTCTACATGAAAAAAATCGATTCTATGGGAATCGATATTTTCAAAGTCCTTTACGAACCGCTTAACAGTTCAAAAATCCGCACGACATTGGAAGCATATGATTCCGAAGCGTTTGGCGGTCGTAAAGTCAAACTCTCTCGCCGTAAAAAATTCGATGAGAAAAATTCTCGCTTTGCAGCAAGCGCACTTGTTGCTGAAGACAATGTAATCAACCAAAAACTGATCCGCAGAACACTTGAAGATTTAGGTCTTGAAATCACAATCGCCAATAATGGTCTTGAAGCATTCGAAAAACGTAAAAACGGTAATTTCGACATTATCTTCATGGATATCCAAATGCCGATACTTGACGGCATTGAAGCAACACATGAGATTTTGGATTTCGAAGAAGACTACGGTCATACCCATATTCCGATCATTGCGCTTACCGCTAATGCGCTCAAAGGGGATCGTGAACGATTTATGTCAGCCGGTATGGATGAATATACAACAAAACCGTTAGTACGTTCAGAAATCATTACCCTGTTGAATCACTTCCTTTCTCATAAAATCGTCGAGATCAACGCGGTTCCAAAATCAGCTAATGAAATCATTTCAATTGATGATGATCAATCTGCTGAAGATGAGACAACTCCGATCGTGGAAAATGTTATCTCCGAAGAACCGCAGATCATTGAAGATCCAATGCCGGAAATGACCGCTATTGAAGAAGTCCAAAGCCATGTCGATGGAGAGATCAACTCAACACAAAATGAGCACATATCAGCCTATGATGCCGATATTCTTATCGCGAAACAAAACACGTTGGAATTAAAACTCTTTTCTCGTATCCTTGATGATCTTGGATATTCTTATAAAACAGCAACATCTGTCGATCAGTTAACTTCGCAATTGCGTGAGGGTAATTACAAACTTGTATTATTTGATAAAACACTCAACGGGCTTAACCTCAAGGATCTCTATGATACAATACGCTCAACTAATCGCGATATTTCTTTGGTGATGCTTGTCGACCCAAGCGCTCCGGAAAATGTGGATGATGTCATGTACGTTCATGAAATTATCAAAAATATCATCAATAAAGATCTATTGCGTCTTGTTTTTGAAAAATTTATCTAAGGGGATGGGGAAATTCTAAATGGACACCAAGAAACTCAAAGTTCTCGCAGTAGACGATGATATGATCAATCTGAAACTGTTGAAGACAATGCTTATGAAAACCCCGAACGTTTCCTCCGTTGTAGAAGCTAAAAACGGCGCAGATGCAATCGGTGTCTTAAAGTCGCAAAACGATATTGACATTATTTTGCTTGACATTATCATGCCGGTAATGGGTGGAATTGAAATGCTAAAAGTTATCCGTGCCGATGAATCGCTCCGCCAACTTCCCGTAATCGTTCTAACAACGGATGAGACCAAAAAAGGGGAAGCGTTAGAATGCGGTGCGAACGGTTTTTTAATGAAACCTGTCCGCGAAAAAGACGTGGTTGCGAAAATTACACAACTCGCTCTCTAATTATTTTTTCTTCTTTCCCGGTTTTACGGGAAATCTATTTTTTTCTTTTTTACAGCTTTTGCCACGAACG